>DATAKF010000426.1:0-2033 GCA_036261775.1 Polyangiaceae bacterium
CAGCGACAGGCGGCTGCCCCCGCTCGTACCGGCGTCGCTCAAGCACATGACGCACCGCAGCCAGATGCGGCGTACTGCGCTTGAGCGCTTCGGCGATCGCTGCTTCGACTTCGGCGGCACCGTTCAGATCCAGCTGCTTGATGAGCGTGATCGTGGCGCCGCCGAGATTCTTGCCTTGCTGCGCCAGCGCTCGAAACAGCGCCCGCGATGATGGCGCGGCTCGGTACAATCGATCCAGCCCGCGGTGCTCGGCTGCCTTGCGTTTGGCTTCGGCTAACGCCTCGATATGGGCCGGATTCTCGACCGTTTGCCGCCGATCCCAGGACCTGTCGTGCTCGGCCACGAGCTGGACGCCATCGAAAATGCGCACACGCTCGAGGCTCGCCACGACCGTGACCGAGCGGCGCGTCACGGTGGCCGGCACGGAGTAGTCGTTCAGGTCGAAACGCACGTACGGCGTCTTGCCGACGTCTGCTGGGGTGCGTTCGTCGCAGATAAAGCCGTGCTCCGGCAGACCGAGCAGGCTGGGGCGCTCGCTCTCGAAAGCGTCCCGGACCAGCTGCTTCTCGTTCTCGTGCGAGCGCCGTTCGGCTGCCGTCGTTTGGCACCACTCGAGTGCCTGCTGATTCAAGTCGTCGAGGTCTCGGTACTTCCGCGCCGGAAAGAAGCTCGTGCGGATGTACTGGATCGCCCGCTCCACGCGGCCCTTCTCGTTCCCGCGAGCCACCGCCACTGGCCGCGGCTCGTAGCGATAGTGCGCCGACAGCTCGAGCAGCGTTGGGTGGAAGCGGATAGCATCACCTTTTCGCTCCAAAACAGCGCTTTTCAGGTTGTCGTAAAGCAGGACGCGCGGGACCCCGCCGAAGAAGCCAAACGCGGAAACGTGGCCGTGCAGAAAGCTCGGCATCGCGGCGCTCAGATAGAAGCGCAGAAACACCATACGCGAAAAGCTCAACACCATCACAAACGCCATCAGCTGCCGCTCGGCACTGCCGACAACGTGCATGCCGAAGTGCGCCCAGTCGACTTGGGCTTGTTCACCGGGCAGCGTGCGCAGACGCAAGTACGCTTCCGCTGCCGGCCGCGGTCGGTGCTGTGCCACCGCCCGGCGGAAGTGATCAGGGCTACCTTGATAGCCACGTTCTCTCGCCATGGCGTACAACCGGCTCGCGGGAAGACGTGGGTAGGTGTCCAGCGTCTCGACGATCAGCGGCACGTACGGGGCTACGATTGATGGCTTCGACACACGGCTCGGCGCAGCCATGCCCTCGCGCGCCAGCGTGCGCCGCACCGTGCCGTGATGCAGCCCGAGCTGCGCCGCGATCGTCCCGATCTTCCACTTTTCAGCGTGAAAGAGCCGTACTACCTCCGCGGATTGTTCCTTCGTGATCATCGCCCGCCTCGGAGGGGAATGCGCAGCCCTCGAAAATCACCGAGGCCGCGCAGGCGCTTGGGGCGGACGTGGCCGCCGACCTCGTACCGCACGAGCTGGCTCTCGCCGGGCCACAGCTCGTCGCCGAAAAGGCCCGAGTCGAGCCAGCTCGGGGAGCCGGGTTCCGCAGCAATCGCAACGCTGAGCGGGCTGCCGTTCCAGAGCGACAGGCCCTCGAGCAACGTGAGCAGCGCTCGCGGATGGCACGGTCGGAGCGGCAAGCGGGCCTTCAGCACGTCGCCCCATTCCGCGCTCGTGCAAAGTAGTCGCGCTTCCGCGCTCGTCGTTCGTAGTTGGGCCGTCAGTCGCATCGTCCGTACTCCTGGCCAGGGCGGCGCCTTCGAGCCGCTCGACATCCGTGCCCGAGCTCACCGCTTCCGACGAGGCGTGATGCGTCACTTTCGCCGCCCGCCGAGCGCGATAGCGGGCTTGGCGAGCCGCGTGACGTTGCCCACCGCGCAGCGTCTGCTGATACCGCTGACCGGCTTCACGCACGCTCCGTCGACGGCTTATCGAAGCGCACTCGCGACCGCAAAACTCCTGTCCCCGGTCGCAGCTCCCGCACAGCTTCACCTGCTTCCGACAGAGACGGCACTGAAAT
>DATAKF010000434.1:0-16366 GCA_036261775.1 Polyangiaceae bacterium
AGCCACTCGCCGTTCGCGTTCAACTTGAACGCCTGGTCATAGACAGGTTGGATGAAGTTGCTCTGCTCAGACGCAAGATGTACGGCTCTGTGGCCAAGCCCGACCCTGAGCTCATTGATCGCGGCAACGAGGGCATTGGCCGTATCGACCTGGAGCGGTAGGCCACGCAAGGCGCGACGGTACTCCGCGGGGACGACCCAGCCGGCTTGGTGCGCGGGCAGCTCGCCCAGCGGATACTCCCAGCTATTTGGACCGGCGATTGCACTGACGCTGACCCAAGCCTCAGCATCGCCAGGTGCCATGCTGCAAGTGAACGCATACTTGGGCCACTCGACGTCATCGTCCTCTTCGCAGACGGCGGTTCCAGCTTCGCCCTGGTTGATTATGGCGCGAGCTTCCTGATATGCGCCGAAGATTTCGCCGTTGACGTGCACGTTGCGATCCACGTCGGCGTCGCTGACGTGGATCGTCGCCTCTGGCGACGCCGTCTCGACCGTCACGACTACGTTGGGACCACTGGCTTGTGCCGTAATTCCGAACACCCTAAACGGCGGTAAGATGGCGGCGAACCGCGCTGAAATGTCGTTTAGGTTGGCGTCCGATAGCGGGCTATCCAACATCGTCCCATCGGAGTAATAGGTGCGAGTGTTCCATTGGCCCGGTGTGGGCGCCCCGCAGCGGCCCATCATTTGCTGCTCCAACCACTCCTCCGGCCGCGCCCCGTGCTTCAGGTAGAAGTTGCCCTTTTCACGCGCGAGGCAAGTGTATTGTTCGCTGAATTGCGCATGGGCAAACACTCGCTCGAACTGCCGCCGCAACTGACGCTCCACCGCCGTCGGCGGCAAATCGAGCTCTACGAAGCGCCAATCTTCCACGCGCTTGAAAAACACATCAGGCAGCACCGGCGGCGCCGTCGATGTTTGAGGCGCCAACCGCGGCGGCGGCGCACAGGCCCCCAAGCCACCGACCAGCACCCCGATAACAATGGCCACTCGCCCAGACATCCGTGCACTCTACCTAAGTGCTTGCGCGTCGTCTTGGGGCAGCTGACCGCAGCACGCCGCTGTCTTTCAGAGCCACGGATCGGCCCGCGCAACCGAACGCGAGCCGCGGTCCGCCAACGACGCCAGCAACCGCCGAGGAGGACAGCAGGGCCGCGGGAGGCGAGCTCGGGCCCTCAGCCTTCAAACAGCTGGCGGAGCGCCTGCCGAAGCCGTCGGAGAACGACCCGGCGCCATCGAGCCCTTGCAATAGGTCTCGTGCTGCCCTCACGGCCTCGGAGTCACCAAGGCGAAAGGGCCTTCTCATGTGCAGTTGGACCCGCGCACCTCGCTACTCAAAGAGCCGTTGAAGTGGTAAACGACGTAAGCGAGAAATGTGGGCTCGATGGCGGAGCATCAGCGGGAAGAGAGCATCCGTAGCGATGATGAGCGCTTCGCTGGTCGGTTGCGCTTTCGGCTCCCGTTCTTGCTCGTCGCCCCCCAAAGAGGTCTGCGAAGCGCGCGTCGGTCAAATGAGCAATCGGATAGCCGCGTACCGCGCCGCCCCTAGCTACGTGCCAGAGCTGCACGGGGTTCAGCTGCCAACGCTGCATGGCCGGCCGCGTGCGACGGCGCCTTACCGTGTGCTGGAGATAACGGGGGCGGGGAACTGGATGGTCGTGCGGCTGTCGGACAACGTGTCACATGTTGCGGCACAACTGGGGAACTGGGTTCAGCGCGAAACCGACGCACCTTCTTCTCCCCCAGACGGGATTCCCTTCTACTTGGGAGCAGATGTGCGGACTCCGATGTCGCAGGTAGCCGCGCTATTCTCTCGACTCGGTGACGCGCGCGTGCGTGTCTACTTGCTCGGAAAGCTGGACACTGGTCCGCTCGGGGCACCGCCGCCATCGGCCAAGGCCGTGGCGGACGAGCTCGATCGGGCGCCGACCCTTGGGGACGCTGCCCGAATTGCGGCGCGCGATCTCAGCGTCCGCGCTGCTTCTTGCAGGCCGCTCGCGAAGCGCCTCGTTCTGCTGAAGGACGTAGCCGAGGCAGACCAGGAAGCGGCTCTGGTGAAGGCTCTCCCCGAGGGACTTCGTGATTGTCAGTGCGGCTCGGTCGACCTCGACGGGCTGGAATTCCTGACCCTCCGCCTGCTCGGCGCTCCCACGCGTGACTATGGAATCATCGCTCTCCCGAGTGACGAGAAAGGCCACCCGGTCGTGCCAGACGACTCGACCCTCTCGGTCGAACAGTGGGTCCAGGGCCTGTAGCGAGCGCAGTTGATCATGAACTCTACCTCGTACTTGGCGAGGAAGCCGATCGGTCGAAGTTCCTGCCATTCGTCACACAGCCACGACGAGCGCTGTTCTAAATTCTTCTGCCGGGGGTGCGCCAGGAACCTAAGAGCCGCCGCAAGGTGGCTTCTTTGCTTTGGGGACACGCCCCCCCGACCGAGGTGCGACCAGGAGGCGCGCCTTCAACAGCCCGAATTTGCCCGCGAGTACACGTGCACCACCCAGCACGCTTGCGATCGGCGCGGGGCTGCACATTGTCGTACGCTGTCGGAGCCCGGCACTGTCGGGACCGCGCTCTGCGGATGGGCGAAGGCTTGCGCCGATCCTTGTCGTCCCGGGACGAGAAGTACGCAAAGGCCGGCGCGCAGTTTACGATTCGCTTGGGCGAGCGGCTTCACCGCACTGACTACTTGGAGCGCTTCGTCTCCTCCCTGCCTTGGGTGCGCCAGAGCAGAGCGCGGGGCAAGGGTCGTCGCCAGTCGTGAGTTGCGCCGCCAGCGGGATCCAAATCCCGTCGCGAGCTTACAGCACGTCGACGAAACCCACGCTGGAAGGCGTCTCGTTGTCGCCCAGAGTCGTGGTGTTGGCGTAGCCAAGCCGGCCGAGCGCGCCGAGTCCCCAGCATTTGACGCCGCTCGAGAGCACCGCGCAGCTGTGGTTTTGTCCGGCGCTGATTTGCAGGGCCGCGCCGCCCAGGAGCAGGTCGCCCGCCGACGTGGGCGTGGTTGCCTCTCCCACGTTGAGGGTCGAAGCGTAGCCGAGCGCACCGTTGGCGCCGTAACCCCAGCAGCGCACGCTGCCGCTGTCGAGGCGCGCGCAGCTGTGGGTCGAGCCGAGCGCCAGCTGGACGACGCTGCCACCGACGTTGACGTCGCCGGCGCTGCTGGGCGCTTCGTCGTCACCAATGCTGCGCGTGTTGGCGTAGCCGAGCCCGCCAAAGGCACCGGAGCCCCAGCAGCGTACTCTGCCTCCAGAAACGATGGCGCACGAGCGCGCGCCGCCGGCAGCAATCGCGATCGCCGCAGCGCCGAGCGGCACGTCGCCGGCCGAAGCGGGCGCTTCGTCGTCGCCGACGATGCTCTTGCTCGCCACGCCGTAGCCGAGCTGCCCGTTGACGCCGTTGCCCCAGCAACGGACCTTGCCGCCGCTGAGCAGCGCGCACGTATGCTCACGGCCGGCGCTGATCGCCAACGCCGCGCCGCCCAGCGGCACGTCGCCTGCGCTGCTGGGCGTTTCGTTGTCGCCGATCGTGCTCGTGTTGCCGTAACCCAAGCGCCCGGCGGTGCCGAGGCCCCAGCAACGCACCGCGCCGGTTTGGAGGAGCGCGCACGTGTGATACTGACCGGCGGCGATCGCCATGGCTTTGGCGCCGAGCGGCACGTCGCCCGCGCTGGCTGGCGTTTCGTCGTCACCGATGGTGCGGGTGTTGCCGTAGCCGAGCTGGCCTTGGGCGCTCGAGCCCCAGCAACGCACGCTGCCAGCGCTCAAGAGCGCGCAAGTGTGCAGGTCGCCCGCCACGACTTGCGTGACGGTCCCGCCAACGTTGACGTCGCCGGTGCTCTTGGGCGTCTCGTCGTCGCCAATATTGTTGCCGTTGCCCGGGTAGCCCAAGCGGCCGTAGCTCGCGGAGCCCCAGCAGCGCACCGTGCCCAGGTTGGTCAGGGCACAGGTCTGTTCGGCGCCCGCAGCAAGGCTAACCACGGCTGGCGCCAAGTCGCACGTCACGCCGTCACCCGCGTAGCCGACGTTGCACGTGCAGCTAAAGCCGTAAAACGTGTTCGAGCAGGTTGCGTGCGCCGAGCACGACGGCGCGCCCGCCACGCAGGCGTCCAGCTCACTGATCGCCGGGCCTCCGCCAGCCGGCGTCTCGTCGTCGCCAATCGCCGCGGTTTTGCCGGTACCGAGCTGGCCAAATTCGGCATCGCCCCAACACAGCACGCTCAGATCGGCGCGAAGCGCGCACGTGTGGGCACCGCCGGCGCGCACGCTCAGCACGGATTGTCCGACGTCGACGTCACCAGCGCTGGCGGGCGTTTCATCGTCGCCAATGTTGTCGACGTTGGCATAGCCGAGGCGGCCGTCCAAGCCATAGCCCCAGCAGCGCAGCTTGCCGTTGTTCAGCACGGCGCAGGTGTGATGCAAGCCGGCGCTGATCTGCACGGCCTGCCCGCCGAGCGCGAGCTCACCACCAGCACCTGCTGGCTCGTCGTCGCCAAGCGTCGCCGTCGAGGCGTAGCCGAGCTCGCCCAAACCGCCGTAGCCCCAACAGCGCACGCCCAACGGCGTTCGCGCGCACGTGTGGTACCAGCCGGCCGTAACCTCCAGCGCCGCGGCGCCGAGCGGTACGGCGCCGATTTGGGCCGGGGTTTCGTCGTCTCCAATGTCGACGCGGTTGCCGTAACCCAGCGCGCCAAACTGGCCGCGCCCCCAACAAACCAGGGCGCCGGTGTCCAGCAGCGCACAGGTGTGATCGCGCCCGGCCACGACGTCGACGGCCTTGCTACCGAGCGGCACATCGCCGACTTCGGCGGGGCGCAGCACGGAGCCGACGTTCTGGGTGTTGCCGTAGCCGAGCTGCCCGTGAACGTTGAGGCCCCAGCAGCGCACCGCGCCCGACTCGAGCAGCGCGCACGTGTGCTCACCACCTGCGGCCAGCTTTTTGACCGCGCCGCCGACATCGACGTCCATGCCAGCGCTCGGCAGCTCGTCGTCGCCGACGTTGTCGTAGCTCAGCGTGCCGAGCTGACCGTAGGCGTTACGGCCCCAGCAGCGCACCGCGCCGTTGTCGAGCAACGCGCACGTGTGCGAAACGCCGACCGAAAGGCCCTGCGCCCGCGCGCCAAGCTGCACCACACCGGCGGCATCGGCGGCTTCGTCGTCGCCGTTCGGCTCCGTGTTGCCGTAGCCAAGCTGGCCAAAATCGTTGCGACCCCAGCAGCGAACGGCACCGTTGTCGAGCAAGGTGCACGAGTGCCCGCCGCGCGTGTCGAGCGCCGCTACGCGCGGCACCTGCGCGACGACGATCGGGCCAGGGCCGGTGCTGCCGCCCGTGCCGCCGCCGCCCGGCGTGCCGCCACTGCCCGGCGTACCGCCACTGCCCGGCGTACCGCCACTGCCCGGTGCACCAGTGCTTCCGCCACTGCCAGTCGTGCCGCCACTGCCAGTCGTGCCGCCACTGCCGGGCGTGCCTGGACCTGATGTCGAGCCGCCTGCGCTGATTCCTCCCGTGCTCGGTGCGCCACCTGCGCCGACGCTGCCAGAGGCCGAGCCACCGTTCGTTGCACTCCCACCAACCGACGCGCTACCGCCAATCGGTGCACCACCGCCGCCCGGAGGAGTACCGCCGCCCGGAGGAGTACCGCCGCCCGGAGGCGTACCGCCGCCCGGAGGCGTACCGCCGCCCGTGCCGCCACCGCCGGCGCTCAAGCACGCGTAGCCACCGGGCGTATTTTGACAAATCTGCCCGCTCTCGCAGCCATTGCAACGCTCCGCGCACTCGTCAATGTCGTCACAAATGAAGCCGGAGCCTCGGAAGCCCCCGTTGCAGGTGCAACGGTAGCTGCCCACGACGTTGGAGCACAGCGCATTCGGGCTGCAGAGCGCGGTGCCGGCTGCGCATTCGTCGTCGTCGACGCAGGCGCGACCGTCGTATTTGTAACCGCGCCTGCAGCTGCAGCTGAAGCCGCCGTCGGCGTTCACACAGGTCGCGCCAGAGCCGCACGCCGGTGACGCCTGATGGCATTCGTCGATGTCGCTGCAGGTCTTGCCGTTACCCACATATCCGGCCTTGCAGGCGCATTCGAAGCCGCCGTCGGTGTCGGCACAGTCGGCGCGCGGGCTGCAATCGTCGAGGCCTAGTTGGCATTCGTCGACGTTGGAGCACGTGCTGCCGTCGCCGTCGTAGCCCGGCTGACACTTGCAGCTGAAGCCGCCGCGCGTGTTGGTGCACGTGGCGTGGGCATCGCAGCCGGCGCTGCCGAGCGCGCATTCGTCGATGTCGCTGCACGTGCGCCCGTCACCGACGAAGCCGGGCTTGCAGCGGCACTCGAACGAACCGGACAAGTTGGTGCAAGCGGCATCGGCCGCGCAGGCGCCGGGTGAAGCGCACTCGTCGTCGTCTTGGCAGCCCGCCGCGCCCAGCGTGTAACCGACCGGGCACTCACAGCGGTAGCTACCCACGGTGTTCACGCAGCTTGCACCGTTGCCGCACGGATTGGCGCCGGCACATTCGTCGACATCCACGCACGCGTCACCGGCATTCTGATAGCCCACGTCGCAGCGGCAGGCGTGGCCGCCCGGCAAGTCCTCGCACGTGCCGTGAGCACCGCACACCTGGCTCAGCGCCGCGCACTCATCGAGGTCGACGCACGAAAACCCATCACCGGAGTAGCCGGACTTGCATTCGCATTGGTAGCTGCCACCCAAGTTGGAGCAGGTGGCATTGTCGCCGCAACCCGACAGCCCCGGCGCGCACAGGTCGACGCCCGCGCACACCGCCCCGACTGGGCAACGACACCGGTAGTGCCCGAGCGTGTTTTCGCAGACCGCGCCCGGGTTGCACTTGGCCGCGCCGGTCGCGCACTCGTCGATGTCCGAGCAGGTCTTGCCGTCGCCAGCCAAGCCCGCCAAGCACGTGCACGTGTAAGCGCCAGGCGTGTTCTGACAAACCGCGTTGGCGTCGCAAGGCTGTCCGTTCGCACATTCGTCCAAGTCGACGCAACTGTGGCCGTCGCCGCTGTAGCCCGCGTCACAGACGCAGGCGTGCCGGCTGCCTTGCGCCACGCACTGCGCGTGCGCTCCGCAGTTGGGGCTAGCCGGACTGCACCCCGCACCCGCCTCGATCAACGCGCCTAAGTCGAGCCGCCCGCCCGTCGCAACCTTGCCAGTCAGCGAGCCTAGCGGCACGACGCTGTTGAACAGCGTTTGCCGCACTTCTTGTCGGGTCGCGAGCGGCGCGGCGGACCACAGTAGCGCCACCGCTCCGGCCACGTGCGGCGACGCCATCGAGGTGCCGCTGTATTTGGTGTAGCCACCGCCCGGAATCGTGCTGACGATGTCGACGCCCGGCGCTGCTAGGTCCACGCTGGTGCGACCCCAGTTCGAGAACGAAGCCAGGCGATCGGCGCTGTCGGTCGCCGCGACCGACACGATGTTGTCCAGGTCGTACGACGCCGGCAAGCCCGGGCGAACGTCGTTGTCGTTGGTGCTATTTCCGGCCGCGGCCACGAAGATGCCACCGGCATCGCCAAACGCCCGCAGCGCGTCGCGTTCGTAGGCGAGCGGCGAGTAAAATCCGCCAAGGCTCGCGTTGATGACCTTGGCGCGCAGCTTGGTCGCGTACAAAACGGCGTTGACGGTCGCCGTCGTGGCACAGCCCTGCGGCGCGCAAACTTTGAGCGGCAAGAGGCTCACGTTGAAGTTCACGCCCACCACCCCGACGCCGTTGTCACCCACCGCGCCGATCGTACCGGCGACGTGGCTGCCGTGACCCACGTCGTCGGCAGGGGCGTTCGTACCGTTGACGAAGTTCCAGCCCGACACGTCGTCGACGAAGCCGTTGCGATCGTCGTCCACGCCGTTGCCAGCGATTTCGCCCGGGTTACGCCAAAGGTTCGGCGCCAAATCGGGATGCCCGGCGTCGATACCGGTGTCGACGATGGCAACCAGCACGCTGCGCGCACCGGTCGTGCGCTCCCAAGCGTCGGCGGCGTGGATCTTTGGCATGCCCCACAGCTGCCCGTACAGCGGATCGTTCGGCAGCTTCTCGTAGGGCACCAGGAGCACCGGCTCGGCGGTCGCCGAAAGGCCCAACGCGCCAAGTTGCTGCTGAGCGCTCTCGAGCGACATGCCGAGCGGCAGCTCGATCGTGTCGTATCCCAGCTCGGTCGAAAGCAAGTCGTCCGCGGAGACGACCTTCGCGCCAAATGCAGAGAGTCCGGTGCTCAGAGCTTCGCGCGTGATGCCGGCGCTGCGCTTGATCACCAGCTGGTTGGCCAGCGCCGGCTCACCGCCGGGCAACGTCACGATCCCTGCATCCGTCGTGGCGCCTGCGTCAGCGGTCCCAGGGTCGTCGGCAGCGGCTCCGCCGGCCTCGAGCGTCGCCGGTCCGCTGGTGCCGATGCTTACCCCGTGCGAGGTCGGATTGCTCTTGTCGCTGACTCCGCTCCGGCTACTCGCGCCTGCATCGGCCGAGTCCGACTCACTCGAACCCACGTTGACGCTGTCCGACGCGCCCCCCGAGCATCCCACCACGACGCCCAACACGGCCAAGGCGCCGCGCCACGCCTGCGTGTGGTGTGAGAGAACCTTGCGACCGCCGATCACCGCCGAAACCTCGTTCTCGTGAAGCCGGGCGGTGCTCGGTCCTTCGGTAGCCCTTCAAGCCCTATGCATTACTTGCCGGTAGGCCAATGGCTTTGCGTCCGCACCTTTCGGATGCGTTTGCCGTTTCGAGACCACCTGGGTTGTCGAACCTCTGAACGGCCAACGCCCGCGATTCTTGAGGACAAATTGGCTGCGTCACCACCCGCTCCACGAGCTCGGCCGGGCCGACCTCTGTTAGCGTGCAGGATCATGCTCAGAACGTCGGCGCTCTGGCTGTGCCTGCCGCTCAGTCTCCTGTTGGCTTCAAGCTGTGGCTCGGACGGAGACTCGGGGCCACCCGATGGTCGGGCGGGTAACGGAGGCGAACCCGCGGGCAACGCCGGCGAGCCAAACACGGCGGCGAGCAGCCAAGGTGCAGCGTCTTCCAACGGCGGCTCCGGCGCCGGCAATGATGCCGGTGACAACGGTGGCCACGCCGGAGCGCCCATGACGAACGCAGGCGCGCCCACGAGCGGCAGCGGTGGCGCACAAGGCGGCGCGAGCCCGGACCTGGCCGGCGCGGCTGGCGCTGCCGGCGCAAACGAAGGGGGCGCTCCACCGGAGCTATTCGGGGATGCCACGCACGGTGAGCCGTGCCCCAACGGTGACGAGTGCGCCAAGGAATTCATCTGCGTCGGCTTTGGCAATCCGCTCCCCAACGGGGAAAGCACCGCCTGCGCGACGAAGTGCACGGCTCAAACTGCGCAACCCGGCTGTGATTGCTTGGCCGGCTACTGTTGGGGCGGCCTCGGCTTGTACGATTTCACCTGCGACTACCCGCTGGGCACGCCCTGCAATCAGAGCGTCTTCGCCAACGACACCAAGCGCGGGCAAATCACTGGCGTGGGCGAGATCACACCCGGCTACGTCTACGTCGTCTCGCTCGACTCGCAAGCAGACGTAGATCTCGAAGTGTGCGGCAGCACAGACTGCCAGGGCGACAATCTGTGCGTGTCGGGAGGCGCGACTGGCAGCGAGAGCTGCATCGTGCAAGCGACCAAAGACTCGCTCGACGTCTACGTGGTGAGCCGCGCCGATGCCTCATCGACGGTCAAGGTCAACGTCGAAGCCGACTACATGACCGAGTACAAACTATCGTACACCCAGATGGGCAGCTCGCTCGGCGCCGATCGCTACATGCGGCTGCTCGTCACCGGCCTCACTCCAGGCCAAAAGTACGACTTCAACGTCGCTACCGCCAACGCGCGCGACATCAACCTGAAGGTGACGAGCGACCTGCACGGTGAGCAAGTGCTATGCGACGAAGACTTGGTCGGAACCGCTGCCGCGTGCGAGCTCACGGTCACGCAAGCCGCGGTGTGGGCAGTGCTGACCGACACTTCGGGCATCGGTGATGCCTTTACCTTCAAAGTGACAGCCAAGTAGCGGCCTCCCTCCCTATCGAGTCTCCGCGAGCACAAAGGCGGGAAACAGGATGGAGCGCCCGCGTTCTACGCCAAGCAGGGGCAGAGCGGCTGGGTCGCGATCGTTCCGCTGCCCAGCGCAGTGATTGCAAAGCTGGATCCGCTCAACGCCGTCACGTTCAACGGCGCCTTCTTCGTGATCGGAAGATTGGCGAGCTCCACAGCATCGACCTGAACGTGCCGGGATTGCCCTATCGAGCGGTTCAGCGATCCTGCGCGACGCCACTAAGGCGAGGCCCGGCCTCGCAAACTTGAGGTCGACGGCTTCGGGCAGTGGTCTCCTACCTACAGCGGGGCCGGCGCGGTATAAGTCGCGGATGAGCAGCGAGCGCCTGTTCGTTCGGACGGCGAAGTCGACCCGGATCTGGCCCGTGCCCGACGCCGCGACGAGCGCCTTCTTCGAGGCCGAACCGATTGCCGCGCTGCGAGCTTGTGTGCGCAAGGTCCGTTGGGGTCACGAGTCGATCGAGACCCCGGTGGACGAGCTGATCGTGCCAGATGGTGCGCTCCATCTGATCGTGGTGTTGGCTGACGGCGGCGCGAGGCCTTATGGTCTCGCCGTGGGCGCCTCGACGGCGCCGAGCGTGGTGAACCTCTCCGGCAACGTCCGCCACGTGGAGCTGGAGCTGGAGGCTGGTGGCTCGTTGGCTTTGTTCGGGGTGCCAGCTCGGTCGCTCGAAGGCCAAGCGGTGCCGCTCGACGATCTTTGGGGAGACGAAGCGGTCGTGCTCGGGCAACGCTTGGCCGAGGCGAAAAGCGACCCCGACCGAGTGCGCGTCGCCCAGGAAATGATCGCCGCGCGTGCCGGGCACCACACTGCGCCTCCGATCGTGAGGGGAGCGCTCGAGCACCTGCGTCGCGTTGCGGGTCAGATCCAGGTCCGGCAAATGGCGGACAGACTCGGCGTCAGCGAGCGGCGCCTCGAGCAACTTTTTCAGCAGTACGTTGGCCTGACGCCCAAGGCGAGCTGCCGAGTTGCGCGCTTTCAGCGGGTGATCGATCGCATGGCGTCCTCCAAGCGCCGAGCCTCTTGGGCTGAGCTCGCTCTCGAGGCCGGTTTCGTCGATCAGTCGCACCTCGCCAACGACATCCGGGCGCTGACTGGCCTCAGCCCGACCAGGCTCGTGGCTCGTGGTGGTTTCGGATTTCTCCAAGACTGAGCGACACGGGTCGGCGAAGCTGGTCGCCGAGGAGAACCAAATGAGCAAGGTAAAGCAGCCTCTGGCGGGCAAGGTGGCGATAGTGACGGGCGCGAGCCGAGGCGGCGGGAGAGGCATCGCCATCGAGCTCGGCGCAGCGGGGGCGACGGTCTATGTCACCGGGCGCTCCACCCGCTCGGCCCCAGCTCCAAGCTATGCGAAGTTCCTGGAGACCACCTCGATGGCGTCGATGCCAGGCACGATCGAAGACACGGCGAACGAGGTCACCGCCGCCGGTGGCCGAGGAATTCCGAACAGGTGCGATCACTCGAGCGTCGCGGACGTCCGCGCCCTCTTTGCCCGCGTGGAGGAAGAGCAGGGTCGGGTAGACATCTTGGTCAACAACGCCTGGGGCGGCCACGAGACGTTCACCGCCGCCTCGCTAAGCGCGCCCTTCTGGGAGCAGCCAATCGAGCACTGGGGCTCGATGTTCGATCGCGGCGTGCGCAACCACGTGCTCGCCTGCCAGCTGGCCGCGCCGGTTTTCATCCGTCAAATGGGGGGACTCATCGTCACCACCACCTTCTGGGATCGAGGCCGCTACCTGAAGGGCAACTTGTTCTACGATCTGGCGAAGGCCGCCATGAACCGCCTGGCCTTTGCGGTCGCGGAAGAGCTTCGGCCCCACGGGGTCACGTCGATCGGGGTGTCGCCGGGGTGGATGCGCACCGAGCTGGTGCTCGCGGGACACCAGGCCGACGAGTCGACGTGGAGGGAGCAGCCCGCCCTCGCCCGCACCGAATCCCCGCGCTACTTGGGTCGCGGCGTCGTGGCGCTGGCCTCGGACGTGGACGTCATGACGAAGAGCGGGACGACCCAAACGGTCGGTGCCCTCGCCCTCGAGTACGGCTTCACGGATGTCGATGGCCGGGTAGTGCCACCGTTCGAACTCGACTAAGTCGGCTCCGTGTGGGGCGTGCCTTCCTCATCCGAACCTTGTCGCTCGGACGCCTGGTAGGCTAGCAGCGGTTCATGGTTCAGTCCGGTCGCTTGCATCGCTACACCTACGCCGACTACGTCGCGTTGGAAGCATCGATTCCCACGAAGCACGAGTACTTCCAGGGCGAGATCTATGCGATGGCTGGCGGGTCAGAGGAACATTCTGCGCTCGCGGCCGAAGTGCTGCGAGAACTACCTGGTCGTCTCGCACCGCGAACGGCGCATCACCGTGCACTCCCGAACCAGCGATGGCGGCTGGGAGACCCGCGTCGCGATCGGCGGAGGCAAGCTCACTCTGACAAGCCTCGCCAGCGAGCTACACGTCGACGGCATCTACCGGGCCAGCGCTATCGCGTAACAGCGATAGCAATGAGGGGAGACGCCCGATTTCGAACGCCTCCCCCCAACTTCAACTCACGCGGCTGACGATGCCGGCGCCGACGGTGCGACCGCCTTCACGCATGGCAAAGCGCATCCCGGCTTCGAGCGCGACCGCGTGTCCGAGCTCGAACTCCACCTCCGCGCGCTCACCCGGGCCGAGCGAGCGCTCCGTGAGGAGCTTGCCCGGCACGTCGCTCGCGCCGAAGTAGAACTGCGGCGTGTAGCCCGAGCCGCACGCAGTCTTTCTGCCGCCTTCCTTCTCGGTCAGCAGAAAGATCTGCGCGTGACCCTTGCGGTGTGCCGCTACCGAGCCGCGCGCGATCAACGTTTGACCACGCACGACCTCGTCACGACCCACGCCGCGCAGCAGCAGACCCACGTTGTGACCCGCCACACCCTCCGGGACGTCCCGATGAAACTCCTGGATGCCGGTGACGACCACCTCGCGAGCGCTGTCACTACGACCGACCAGCTCGACCTCTTGACCGAGCTTCAGCACACCGCGCTCGATGCGACCGGTAACGACCGTGCCACGACCTGGGATCGTGCACACGCCCTCGATTGGCATCAAAAACGGCGCCGTGAGGTCTCGCTCAGGCGTCGGAACATGGCTGTCCAGCGCCTGCACGAGCTCGGCAATGCCGCGCACGAACGCACTTTCGCGCTCGCCCCGCTCGGCCGCGCGCAGCGCTTGCAGCGCCGAGCCACGCACGAACGGAACGTCCACGAAGCCGTAGGTTTGCAGCATTTCGCGCACCTCGAGCTCGACCAAATCGAGCAGCTCGGGATCGGCCACGTCGACCTTGTTCACGAACACGACCAGGTGCTGCACGCCGACCTGGCGAGCCAGCACGACGTGCTCACGCGTCTGCGGGGCGAGGCCCTGCGAGCCGTCGACCAGCAGAATGGCGCCGTCCATTTGCGAGGCGCCCGTGATCATGTTCTTGACGTAGTCGGCGTGACCCGGGCAATCGATGTGGGCGTAGTGGCGCGTCAACGACTCGTACTCGACGTGCGAGGCGTTGATGGTGATGCCGCGTGCCTTCTCTTCCGGGGCGTTGTCGATCTCGTCGAAGCGACGCGCGCGACCGCCGTACAGCAGCGCTGTCACTTGCGTGAGCGCGGCCGTGAGCGTGGTCTTGCCGTGGTCGACGTGACCGATGGTTCCGACGTTGATGTGCTGCTTGATGGACATTGACGTAACTGTTCTTTCCTCCTGCCGGTGCTCCGAACACCGCTGGACCTTCGAGCGCCAAAACTGCGAGAGACAAAAGCGAAAACCCCCTCGGGCGGTAGCCGGAGGGGGCGCTATTTCTGCTGCAATTTCAGCGAGTTATATGCGCGAGTCCGGCTGCCGCAAGGCGAACGAGTCCGACGACGATGCCGAAGGCAACGACTCGGACAAGGCTGCTGACAGGGAGACTACGAAGCGCACGATGACCGAGAGGATAAGGATTTTGCGACGACGCGCAAGGGGGCTGTAGCCTCGCCAGCGAGAACCATGCGCGCTCTGCTTCGTTGTTGGGCCCGGGCAAGTTGCCTGCGTCCCTTGTGTCGAATCATGGCGAGCAACGAGATCACGGCGAGCCAGGTGGCGGGGGTAGCCGGGTGGGTCGGGCCCATCCTGCAACCGCAGCCGCGACTGCCCGGCGTTAGCTTTCCGGTGGGCGCAGACGCTGGTTTGACGGCGGGGGTGCCGAGGCCTTCGAGCCTTCGCCAGTCGCCGGAGGTGATGAAGCTGGCCCAGAAGTAGGGGTGAGCGCGCTGGTCGCTGGCGAGCATGGCTAGTTGGGCTTGGCGCAGTGCAGCGCCGCGACCGACTCCGGCTTGCAAGCGTTGGTAGAAGTCGACCATCAGGTCGCGCGTGCCTTCGTCGTCGACCTTCCACAGGGTCATGAGCTGCGTTTCGGCTCCGGCCTGAACGAGCGCGCGCCGCAAGCCGTAGACGCCCTGGCCATTGGCAACTTGGCCTACGCCGGTTTCACAAGCCGAGAGGACGACGAGCTTGGTGCCCCAGAGATCCAAGTTGGACGCCTCGAGAGCGGTGAGGATGCCGTCGGCGGTGCCGGCGCCACGGAGGTTCGCGCCGGCTAGCCCAAGACCGGAGCGCAACAGTGGATCCGTGGCTCGCAGGCCAGCGGCGGGCGCGGGGTCGAGCAGCTCGAGCTCGAGTCCGCGCGAGCCGGACGACGCGACGTGCTGGTCGGCCAGGAAGAAGCCGTGGGTCGCGACGTGCAGCACGCTCGGCCCGTGCGTCTGCGCCATGGCAGACTCGCTGGCCGCAACCCCGGTCAGGACCTTGGCCTGCGGCAGCAGCTTCGCCAGGGCAGCTGCTTCGCCGGCGGTGCCGGGCAATGGCGTGAAGCGCAGCGTGCCGAGCGCCACGTCGCGTTGCGTGCTCGCCTTCGCGACAGGGGCCACGGCGACGGCGTCGAAGGCAGGGTCGGCGATCACTAGTGGTGCCGAACGGCTCGGCTGCACCGATGTCAGCTTGAGCACGTCCCGCCCGCTCGTCAGGTAGGTAAGCTGGTAGCTTTGCGCGAGGTAGCGGCCGCTTTCGTCCAGCAGCGCCGCGAACGGAACCAGATTGAGCGCGCCGTCCGGTGACAGCAAAAGGGCGCGACTCTCGGCCGTCAGTCGCCGGATCGGAGCCATCACGGCCTGGTCGAGCCGTCGCGCCGCCGCGCGTGGGTCACTGCGCGGATTCGTGAGCTCGGTCCTGAGCGCGCGCGCCAGCGTATCTACCTCGGCAGCTGGACCGAGGTCGGTGGCAACCACGCGACCGTCCGGGTGGAGCGCGTACGCGGCGTAGCGCTCGACGCCGTAGCGAGCGGACTGATCGGCAGCGCGACGCTTGAAGTCATAAGGTTGGTACACGCTCAGTTCGACGAGCGCCGTGTGAGCGGGCAAGGCGCGTTTCACGGCGTCGAGCGACACGGGCTGGCTTGCCTGAGCGAAGTCGCGACTTCGGCTACTGAGAAGCGTTTCGTGCCGCTCGGCCTCGCGTGACAGTGCGTCGAGCTTCGCGCGGTACTCCGCTACTGGCATCTTCCCCGGACCCGCCAGCACCGCCACCGACAGCTCCGAGCGCGCGGCAGACAAAGCGTCCAACAATTGCTGCGCGTTGGCGTCCAGGTGATGGCGGAGCAACGACAGCTCGTCGCTCGCGGCATCGAGCACTCTGCCCTTGCGACGCACGATCGTGAGCAGGGCCAGCCGGGCCGCTTTCTCGTCCTGGGGCGCGGCCTGAAGATGCAGGGATATCGTCAGGTGGGTGCTGTTGACGAACGTGGCCATGGCGGCGGACTTCTGTGCGTCCGAGCCCCCGCGCAGCATCTGCCCCAGGCTCTTTTCCTGACTTTCGGTGGCCCGAGCTTGGTAGTCGACGGCCAGGGAATGTTGGCCGTTCGCTTCGTAGAATAGGGCGAGCTGCTGAAGAACACCGGCAACGCGGGGAGCGTCCTGACCATAGGTCCGCTCCACCATCGCGAGCGCCCGCAGCAGCAACTGCTCGGCCTGCGCGTCATCGCCCTGCGCTTGACGGAGCTTGCTGAGCCCGGTCAGGCTGGCCGCGACGGAGTCGTGCTCGGGTCCCCAGAATTGCTCGCGCGCCGCGAGCGCACGCCGCTGCAGCGCTTCCGCTACGGCAAACTCACCACGTCGCGCAAGTATTTCTGCCAGCGTGCTGAGGTTGCCGACGTACCGCAGCCGGTCGTACACCTGCATGCCAGCCTCTGGACGCAAGCCGGCTTCGTAGAGAACCGAGGCTTCGCGGGCGA
>DATAKF010000440.1:0-10678 GCA_036261775.1 Polyangiaceae bacterium
CCACGCCCTCTGGGTTGACGTAGCCGCCACCGCCGCCAACGCTTGGACCCGCAACGGTACCTGACCAATCGCCAACAGCGCCGGACACCGGGGTGCTGTTGTCATTGGGGTTCGGATCGTCCCCGTTGAGGGACAGGCTTCCGGTAAACGTGGAGGAGCGCCAGACGTGCACGGATAGCCGGGGATTTTTGAAGCCGTCGAGTGGGAACTCGCTGCCGTCGTAGCTGCCGTTGATTTGACTCAGCGGGAACGTAGTCGAAAACGTCCACTGATAGAGGCCACCGTCGAGCGTTGTCGTGAATGACTCATCGAGCCGGCCGTCGTCGGTTTTGAGCGTTGCAGCTACGTCTATCTCGAAGTGATCGGTGCAGTACGGGGGCTGGTCCGTCCGCGGCCTGAGATGGCGAGCCGCGTTGATGCTAGCGATCTGAAGCCGCAACGTGGTGTCGGCGTTCAGCCGTTGGAAATGCAACGCGCCCGACAGCCCCTCGCTGCTGCCCAGCAACCCCGCGATCGAAATGCCGGCCGCTGCTGGATCGGCAACCGGCGTTGTCTCGACCTGACACGCGGGTGCGGCTCCCTCCCCTTGGCCCGTCTGCCCGCCCAAACAACCACTGAGCGCTAGGCAAAGCAGCCCACCAAGCAGACTTGGCAGCGGCGGCGCAGGGTTCAGGCGAAACGGCTTCACGAAGCTGAGTATAGGCGTCGAAAGGACGACCAGACGCCCAAAGCGCATCTGGATTGCACTAACCAGGGTCCCGAGCCTCACACGGATGTGCAAAACTGCTACCCATGAACTACGAAGCCCTAGCCAGCGAGCTGATCCGTGCGCTGCGGGGCCAGCGCTCGCAGGCCGCCATGAGCAAGCGCCTGCGCTACGGCAGCAACGTGGTGCGAACTTGGGAAGCCGGGCGTCGCTTCCCGACGGCGGCGCGATTCTTCTTCAGTTGTGCGCGCTTGGGTCTGTCACCCAATCAAGCGCTTCGAAAGTTTTACAGGTCGCCGCCGGCCTGGCTCGACGCGGCCGACCTTACGGCGCCGCTCAACGTGGCGCGCGTGCTCGAGGACTTACGCGGCAATACGCGCCTCCAAGCTCTGGCCGAGCGCGCCGAGCGCAGCCGTTTTTCGATTTCGCGTTGGTTGTCGGGCGATAGCGAGCCCCGCCTTCCGGATCTGTTGCGCTTGCTCGAGGCCACGACGCTGCGCGTGCTCGACTTCGTTGCCTGCTTCGTCGACCCAGCGCTGCTGCCTTCGGCTGCCGCTCGCTGGCAAGAGCTCGAGACGGCACGCCGCGTCGCAGACGAGTTGCCCTGGTCGCACGCCGTGCTGCGGGCGCTCGAGCTCACGCAGTACCAGGCGTTGCCTAGACACGCGCCGGGTTTCGTCGCCAAGCAGCTCGGCATCTCGCTCGAAGAAGAGGAGCGCTGCCTGCGCTTGCTCAGCCAAAGCAAGCAGATCCGTCGGCGCCAAGGTCGCTGGGTGCCGGGTCGAACGCTCACCGTCGACACCCGCTACAATCCAGACGCCGGCCGCAAGCTCTTGACCTGGTGGGGCGAGGTCGGGGTCGCACGCCTGCAGCAGGGCTCACGCGGGCAATTCGCGTACAACCTGTTCACCGTTTCGGAGCGCGACCTCGAACGCTTGCGCGATCTGCACCGCGCCTACTTCACCGAGCTCCGCTCGATCGTGGCCGCGTCCGAGCCAGCCGAGCGCGTGGTCGTCGCCAACCTGCAGCTGTTTGGGCTCGACGAGTAAGTTCCCGAACCGCGCAGAGCCGAGGTAACGTGAGCGGACCGTGTATCGCGAGTTGGATCCGGAACGCATCATCGAGACGAGCGAGCAGCTACAGAAGCGCGTCGAGGAGCGCTTTCCGGGGTCGAGCTTGAGTCGGATTGCGGTGGAGGTGACGGGCGTGGTGCGAGCGGCTGATCAGGTTTCGGCTTGGTTGGCGCGGCCGATCATGTGGGTGCGGGTGGCAGTCGCGGTGGCGGTCGCGGTGCTGGCGTTCTTGGTGATCATGGCCCTGCGGGTCGTGAACATGGACATGACCGGGATTGGGTTTTCGGAGACTGCGCAGGGTGTCGAGGCCGCGGTGAACAATTTGGTGTTCGTGGCCATCGCCATCTACTTCTTGTTCGGGCTGGAGGCGCGCATCAAGCGGGCGCGGGCATTGAAGGAGCTGCACGTGTTGCGGTCGTTGGCGCACGTGGTCGACATGCATCAACTGACGAAGGATCCCGAACGCGTGAGCCACGGCGAAGGTGGTGGAGATACCGCGTCGTCGCCGAGGCGCGATTTGACGCCCTTTCAGCTGACTCGTTACCTCGACTATTCGACCGAGCTTTTGGCCATCCTGAGCAAGGTCGCCGCCATCTACGTGCAACGCTTCAACGACGCCGACACGGTGCGGGCGGCCGGCGACATCGAGGATTTGACGGTCGGCTTGAGCCGCAACATCTGGCAAAAGATCATGATTTTGGACCGGACGATCGACTGAGCTCCCTCTTGCCTCGGTTGGTCGCCGCTGCTCTACTCTGCGCATGCTCAAGAGGTGGTGGTGTCCCAGTGCGTTGCTGCTAAGTCTGTCGATTGCGTCTTCAGCCGCCGCCGAAACCGACGCCTCGACCCGCGCTGCCGCCCGAAACATCGCGACGGCTGGCGTGCAGGCGTTGGAGCAAGGCGACGTGGAGCTGGCGACCCAAAAGCTGACCAAAGCCTACGAGCTCCTGCCCGTACCCTCGATCGCGCTTTGGCTGGGCCGCGCGCTTGCCAAGAAGGGGCAGCTGGTGGAAGCGGCCGAGCATTTCATTCAAGCCGGACGGCTGTCGGCCTCGCAGGGCGGTGAGCGAGCCGTGCAAGAGCAAGCCCAGAAAGATGCGGCGCGCGAGCTGAGCGAGCTGACGCCGCGCATTCCCAAGCTGGTGCTCACGCTGGAAGGCGCCAAGCCGAGCGACGTAAGCCTGAGCGTCGACGGCAAGCCACTGTCGAGCGCGCTCGTCGGTGAAGAGCAGCCCATCAATCCCGGAGCGCACGCCGTGCGCGGAACGCGCGGGGCCGAGGTGGTGGAGCAGTCGGTCACGGTGGCCGAAGGCCAGAAGCAAGCGCTGGTGCTGCGCTTCCCGAGCGCGCCAGCCGCGGCGGCCGGCGGTTCCACGGCGGGCCTCCCCGGAGCCGCTCCGGCTCCAGCGCCCGCCGCGACGGCGCCGCTCGTTTCGACTCCCGCGGACGCGCCCACGCCCACGGATCACGGCAGCAGCGGCGGCGCAGGCAAAACCTTGGGCTACGTCGCGCTGGCCGTCGGCGGAGCCGGCCTGATCGTCGGCGGTGTGACGGGCGGCTTGGCCCTCAGCAAGCGCAGCGACTTGGACGACAACCCGGCCTGCAACGATGGCAAATGCTCATCCAGCATTCAGCCCGACATCGACAGCTTTCGAACGATGCGCACCGTCTCGACCGTCGGTTTCGTGGCGGGCGGCGTGTGCGCCGGGCTCGGCGTGGTGCTGCTGCTCACCAGCGGCAGCAGCGAGCAAAAAGGTGCGCGGCCGTCGCCGCGGGTGGGCCTGCGCGTCACCCCCAACGCCGTTAGCCTGAGCGGGAGCTTCTGATGAGCAGCGCGAAGTCTTGGTTCTTGATCGGCCTTTTGGGCTTGTCGTGCGTGGTGCCGGACGTGGAAGTCGTCGAAGAGACCGACGAGGACCCCGGGACCAGCGGCAAGTCGAGCAAAGCCAGCACGGGCGGACGAAGCAGCACGGCCGGCACCAATCAAGGCGGTGGCGGCAGCGACGACGGCGGAACCTCCAGCAGCGCAGGCACTGGCACGTCACCCAACCAGGGCGGCACCAGCTCGACCACCGGTTCTGCCGTCGGCAAGTTCTGCAACGACATCACGGTCGACGGTGAAAACTTCCCCCTGACGTTGACGATCGGCACCGCCACCGAGCAGACGGTCTTCACGGCGGACAGCGGCACCTGTCGCCCCATCTCCGGCAAAGCCTGCGCGGGCATTCCGGTAGGCACGGATCTTACGGTGACGCTACTGGCTGACGACGTCGAAATCGTCAGCTACCCGGTCGAGGTGGCCGATGGCGACGCCTGGATCTTCTTGGCCTACGCCGATGGCGAGAACATCGACGTCGCGGGTGACCCCGTGACGGACGCGGTCTGCCGACTCGGCTATGACGCCCCCGCAGCGCCGCCGGCCCAATGAGCTAAGGCTCCCCGCTGCCGGAGGCGGCGGGCGCGGGCGCAGCTTCCGCAGGAGCCGGCGCTTCGGCGGCGGGCTCGGCGCTGCCCAGCGCTGCCCGCTCCTTCTCGTCGAGCGCGGACGTGGCGCGCAAGTGCTCGGGCCGGTTCTGCTTCCACCACAGCTCCGCGCGTTCGTCGGTCCAAGGGTGATCGAACTGGAGCCCGCTCAAGGCTTCCGATAGCTCACGCGCCGTCTGCGGGCGCTTGTTCGGGTTCTTTTCCAGGCACTGCATCACCAGCGCTTCCAAGCCGGGATGCAGCGGGCGATCGACGCGCTTGGACGGCAAGACCGGCTTTTGGTGCGCGTGCATGACCAGCATGTCGGCGCGGGTCTGCGCCTCGAACACGCGCTTGCCAGTGAGCAGCCAGTAGCCAACGCAGCCGAGCGCGTACAAATCGGCGCGCGCGTCGACCGGCGCCTGAAAGCGCAGCATCTCGGGCGCCATCACGGCGGGCGTGCCGACGAACTGCTTCTCGTCTTCCAGCTCTTCGCTCGTCAGGTGGCGATCCAGCACTAGGCCGAAGTCGAGCACCTTCACGAAGTCGTAGTCCCCACCAACCGAGCAGGTCAAGATGTTGGCCGGCTTGATGTCGCGATGCACGAAGTTTTGCGCGTGCGCTTCACGCAGCGAGTGACACACCTGCTTCATCAGGCTGGCCACGCGCTCGGCCGGCTGCGCACCGAAGCGCTCGACCAACGTCATCAAGTCGATGCCGTCGAGCAGCTCCATCACGTAGTAGAAGGCGCCCTCGCGGGTGATACCGAAGTCGTAAACCTGGATGGTGTGCGGTGAGCGCAGCGACGCCGTGGTCCGCACTTCGCGGGTAAAAAGCCGCAAAAGCCGCTCGGAGTCGGCCGGGCCGTGGTCGACCAGCACCTTGGGTCGAATCAATTTTACGGCCGCGGGGCGGCGCAGCATGCGGTGGTTGGCGCGCCACACCTCGGCCATGCCGCCAACGCCCAGGCGCTCCACGAGCTTGTAGCTGCCGACCTCGCGCGCCTTGACGATGCCCTCGGTCAGGTGATGCACGACCTTGGAAATCTGCTGCGCGATCAGCGCCGCCAAAATCGGCGAGGAGATCACGACCACCAGCTGCGCGGCGCTGTAATGCGTGTGCGCGCGCATCAGCACGAGCCCGAGCGGGTCCATGGCCGCAGCCACCAGCATCACGGCCAGTGCCTTGCCCGGCACCGACGGAATCAACGCGCCGAAGGCCAAGATGGGGATCACGACCGGCGACACTTGCCGTAGCAGCTCCCCCGACGTGGACGCCTGTGAGTGCCGCAAGATGCCCAGCGCCAACGAAACTGCGAACAAGTAGATGTTTCCCAGATCCGTGACGTTGTGCGCCGGGATCTTGGGCAGCTTGGTCACGCCGAACAACGCCAAGCTCAGAACGGCGCCGGCAATCGAGACCCCGAGCGCCGTGCCCAACACCGGCCCCAGGCTCCGCCCGCCCAGCAGCCCGACCCACGCCAGGTAGCTGGCAAAGGCCAGCGCGCCGAGTAGCCCCAACTTGCCGAGCCTGTCGACAGCCGCGACGAGCACAGTGCCCGACAGCTGGCGATTGGCGGCGCCACGCTGAGCCTCGGCCGCATTCCATACGCTCACATCGAGGCGCTTGGGCTGCGCCTCGATGAGCAGGTCGTCGCGCTCTAGCTGAGGAAACTCAGCTTCGGAATCGGGCGCGCCCGGCGCATCCGGTTGGGACGACACCCGCGCAGCATAGTGCAGGCCGAGCACCAGCAGGGAAAGCTTGTGCCCCCGCGGCGACGCAGATGCCCGAAATCACGCGCTTTCGGCTGCGCTACGCGAGAATACTTTGCGGTCCAAGACCGCTCGGACTGTTTCCAGCTCGCGACCCAAGTCGATCACGGCCGTGTCCACCGCGGACAAATCGCCGTGCTTGGCCTGGCGCTCGCTGGCCTCCGCGATGCGGGCCATGCGGACGGCGCCAAAGTTTCCGGAGGCGCCCTTGATGGCGTGAATGACGTTCAGATACGCGCGTTGATCGCGCGCCTTGGCGGCTAGCCCCAGCGCCACGACGCGCTTTGCCACGTCGTCCAAGAAGATGTGCGAAAGCTCCTCGACGATCTGCGGCGTGCCGGCTTCGCGCGCCAGCTCTTGCAAGCGCGACAAGTCGACGGCTTCCTCGTTCAGGCCGACCGGAGCGGCGTCGGGCTCGCTCTTGCGCTCCTCGGCGTCGGGCGGCTCGGAGTCGACGCTGGGCAGGAGCCACGCCAGCACCTTCTTGCGCAGCCGACCGAGCGAGAACGGCTTGGCCAGAAAGTCATCCATGCCCGCGTCGAGGCATGCGCGACGCGCGCCCGACACGGTGCCTGCCGTCACCGCGATCACCGGCACGCGAGTCACACCGGCCTCCAAGCGACGGATCTGCCGCGTCGCCGTGAGGCCGTCCATCTCCGGCATCTGGCAGTCCATCAGCACCAGGTCGTAGCGACCCGGCTTGAAGGCGCGCACGGCCTCGGTGCCCGAGCCCGCTTTGTCGACCACGCAGCCCATCGGCTCGAGCACGTGCTCGATCAGGGCGCGGTTGAAGGCGTTGTCTTCGGCCAGCAGCACGCGCCGCCCCGACAACAACGCCGAGACGCGCGGCGCCGCTTTGAACTCGCCGGAGCTCGGCGGCGCGCTCTTCTTGATTTGATGCGCGGCCAGCAGCCGGTCCACGACGTCGAGCAGCTCGCGACCCGAGCGGTGCACGTTCTCGGCCGCCAAGCGCTGTGACGTATCCAGCTCGCTCTCGAGTAAAAGCTCGGTCGAGCCGAGCACGTTGGTCATCGGCGTGCGCAAGTCGTGGCTCAGCCGACGCAAGAGCTCGACCGCGTCGTCGGCGACGGCAGGCTTGGGCCTTTGGCTGCCCTTCGGCGAGCTGGGTTCGCGGTCGCGCGGGCTCACGCGACGTCTCGCGACAGATCGAGCGTAGCGATGCGACGGTACAGGGTAGCTCGACCGATGCCGAGCAGCTTGGCGGCGCGTCCGACACTGCCGTGAGTCGCGCGCAGGGCGCGTTGAATGGCGCGGCGCTCCAGCTCACGGAGCGGAATGATGTCTTCTTCGCTGGGCTCTTGGAAGCGGTTGCCGTTAGCGCCGTTGACGTGAATGGCCGGCAAAATTGCCGGCAAAGCCAGCTCGCGGATGTCCGGCGGCAGGTCCGCGAGCGTGATCTCGTCGCTGCGGCAAGCCAGCAAGCTGCGGTGCACCACGTTCTGGAGCTCGCGCACGTTGCCGGGCCAGTGATGCCGACCCAACGCTTCGAGCGCCTCCGCCGAGATGGCTTGCACGTCGCGCCCCACGTCCTTGGACAGCGAGCGCAGGAAATGACCGACCAGCGTCGGAATGTCTTCGATGCGGTCGCGCAGGGGCGGCAGGTGAATCGGGTACACCACCAGGCGGAAGTACAAGTCTTCGCGGAAACGCCCGGCTTCGACCTCGGCGCGCAAGTCGCGATGAGTTGCGCACACGATGCGCACATCGATGGGGATTTCGCTGGAGCCGCCGACCCGTCGAATCGTCTTTTCTTGGATGGTGCGCAGCAGGCTGGCCTGCGTCTGCATGCTCATCTCGCCCAGCTCGTCGAGCAGCAGGGTGCCACCGTTGGCCTGCTCGAAGCAGCCGCGGCGCATCTGAGTCGCGCCCGTGAAAGAGCCGCGCTCGTGGCCGAACAGCTCGGACTCCTGCAAAGACTCGGGAATGCCGGCGCAATTGATGGCGACGAAGGGCCCGCGGCGCCGCACGCTGCCGGTGTGAATGGCGCGCGCCACCAGCTCTTTGCCGGTGCCGGACTCGCCGAACACGCACACCGCCACGTCGCTTTCGAGCACGCGCTGCACCTGCTGCGCCAGCTCGCGCATCGGCGGGCTCTTGCCGACGATCGAGCCGAGCACGGAACGCTCGGTCAAAGCCGACTCGAGCCGGCGCACGTTGCTCAAGAGCTCGCGCCGCTCGTTCGCGCGGTGCACGGCGAGCAGCAAGCGGTCGCGATCCAAAGGCTTGGTGACGTAATCGTACGCGCCCGCCTGCATGGCCGCCACGGCCGTCTCCAGCTCGCGCTGAGCAGTCACGACGATGATCGGCAGCTCCGCGTCACGCGCGCGCAGGTGCTGAATTACTTTGATGCCCGTCACCTCGCCCAGACCGAGATCGACGCAGGCCAGCGACGGGGTTTCGCCGTCGTGATCGAGCACGCTGCGGGCCGACTCGTGCTCCACGACCGAGTAGCCGGCGCGCTCCAGCCAGAAGCGCATCAGGCGCCGCGCCGTGGGATCGTCGTCCACCACCGCCACGCTGACCGGGGTAGGCCCGATTGATGCCGCCGTTTCGTCGTCGAGCATTGCTACTCAACCTCAAACGCACGATCCGGTCCCAGGTTTAGACGCCTTCGTCCCGGAAGCTCAGGCTGAGACTGAGAAAGGTGGTCTAGTGGAGGCTCCAGCCGGACTGCAATCCGGCCAAGCATTCAGACTTGCTGCTGAAATCGGTACCCCCCAAACAGGTCCAGCTCACTCGTGGGCTGGAACGGCTTTCGCAAAGGGGGGAGCTGCCTTGGCCGCCGCGTTCAGAAAACCCCAGTCCCGCAAGCTCCCCCTCCTCCGCGGTCTCCTCCGCATCACGGGCGACACGCTCGAAGGCCCGCGGGAGACGGACGCCTTCAACGTCGTCAACGGCCCCGGCGGAGACGTCGGCGTCGTACTGCTCGACGTGCAGACACGGCAAGCCGACTCCAGCGACGTCACGCGCGCGCTGCTCACCAAAGCGTCGCAAGGCTTCACGGAGCGCACGCCGCTGCACGCCGTGATGCTCGACTTGGTACGCACCCTGTTCGAGTACCCGGGCACCGAGCTGCGCGTTACGCTCATGCGCTTCTCGGTTGCCGACGCGCGCGCCGAGGTCACGACTGCCGGAATGCCACCGCTCGCGTGCGCGCTACCGGGCGGCAGCATCACGGTGCACCCGGTGGCATCACCCCCGCTCACCTCGACCACGACCGTGCCGCCACCGGTCGAGGTCGTGCCGCTCGTGTGGGGCTCGACCTGGATGGCCGTGAGCGATGGATTCACCGCCGGTTCGGATCATCCGGAAGTCGTGAAACGTTTGGCGATGGATCTGGAGCTGCGCGAACGCGGGCTGCACCTCAGCCAGCAAACGCCCGACGCGCTCTACGATTTGCTCGCGAGTCGCTTGGCGGAGTCGGGTCGTTTCTCGCGCGACGACGCCACCTTGGTCTTGATCGGCGCGGACGCGAACGCGCGCTTTCAGAGCGGCATTCGGCGCGGCGTGAAGGATTGACGCGAGCAGGGGCTGCCACACAGCAGCTCATTTGCAGAAGCTACCGGTGCGGTGCCCGGTAACATTGGCTGGCTGATTTGGAAGAGTCAGCGCCGTCGACGTGCGGTCGTACGGGAAGGTGGACGCCTGCGGCGGGACGCCTGCGGCGGATTGGTGGACCGCCTGCGGCGGGAGAGTGAGCGCGCGTGCGGCGCGGATGGCGTGAACGCACCTGCGGCGCGGGTTGTTTCACGTCACTGCAAAGAGAAGAACGGATGGCTTGCTCGGGGGAGGTTGATTTTATCAGCGTGCTCGCCGCCGTCGAGGCCCAGCCGGCTGCGCCGGTGCTCGCTGCGCTCGCAGCCTCGACCGCGTCTGCGCGCGCTGCTGTGAGGCTGGTTATGGCTCGCAAGCCGGCGAGACCGAACCACGCAGGAGATTCACGATGGCGTTTCAAGCTGAGGAACTGAGCCTTGAGTTAATCGAAGCCCTTGTGCCGTTGATGCCTCGCATCAAACAGAAAGACAAGTCTCTCGAGGATCAATTGCGGCGCGCCGCGAGCAGCATCGGACTCAACCTTGCCGAAGCGAAATTCTCGGACCCAGGCAATCGAAGAGCTCGGTTGTTCACGGCAGCGGGCAGCGCGGGAGAGACACAGCATGCGTTGCGGCAGGCAATCGCCTGGCGCATCGTCACGCCGCGCGAGGCCGAGCCCGCCATGAGCCTCGTGAGGCGCATCGTCGCGATACTTTGGGGAATGACGCGACGCTAAGCTAGGAAACGGGCAAGGCGTCGCCGCCGCAGCCGCCGGGATGACGGCCGCGCGTCGTGGCTTGCCCCATCGTCGTTCCTCTCGCCTGTGGTGAAGCACCGGGCTCCTTCATCGCAACCAACTACCGTTCGCGTTTCTGGATGCGGCCTCAGCCTAACAGCGGTAGGTTGGCCGGGCAGAGCATCACCGGGACGGCATGTTCATCTTCATTGACGAGGCCGGTGGCTTCCAGCAGCCATCCAAGGCGCACGCGGTGTCGTGCATCACGGCTCTTATTGTCCCCGAGAGCTGCGCGACGACGTTCATTCGCAAGCTTCGGAAGTTGATTCGCCCCTGGCGCAGCGGTGTCCGCGAAATCAAGGGAAGTCAATTG
>DATAKF010000456.1:0-16586 GCA_036261775.1 Polyangiaceae bacterium
TTCGGGCTGCATTTCGGCAGCCCCCCCGACTCAGGGGCTCACGATAGCGGTCAAAACCGTGGTCGCGCCGGCGACGATCGTCACGTCGACGCTACCAGAGACCGTGCCGCCGAGCGTGACCCTGGCGGTGCTGAGCGCCGTACCGGCCTGCACATTGGCCAAAAAGACCATGCCGCTGGCGTCGGTCGCTTCGCCGATCCAAGCGCCGGCGGCGCGGTAAGCCGTCAGCTCGGCCGTGAGCTTGGCCGTGACGCCTGGCACTGCTCGCAGCTGCTCGTCCACGAAACGCAGCACGATTTGGGCGCGTTCCGTCGAACGCTCGGTGCCCGAGGTCGCCACGAAGATGCCGTCGACCACCGAGGCGTTGGCGACCCCCACCGTGAGCGCGACGTCTTTTCGGGTATCGATGGGGCTGAGCGTCGGCAGCATGCCGCTCGCGAGCTCCGGCGTGACCAAAAACCAATTGGCGGGGCTGCGCAGCACGCGGCTGAGTTGGAACTCGGTGCCATCGTAGGTCCCGGTGATGCGGGCTCCCGCCTCGCCCGTCGCCGCAACCTCGGCCTTGCCGGCCAGAAACGCGCCGCGGTCGAAGTAGTCGTCGTCGAAAGCCAGCACGGCTCCGGTGAAGGTCGCCACCTCGACGGCGCCACCGGAGTCGGAGCCGCCGTCGTTGCCGCCGCCGTCCGTGCCCATGGCAGGCGGAGCCGTGTAAGTGCAGTCCGTCACTGCCGGATCGCAGGAAGCGGCCGCAGCCGGGTGGTCGAGCTTCTGCCCACAGGCAACGCAAAGCAGCAGCGGGACCAGCCAAACCGACGCGCGCATGCCCTGATCGTAAGGCAGCCCTGCCAGCAACGCCAATTCAGCGCAGCTTCAGGCCGTCGCGGGGCGGGCTGCCGACTTGCTGAGGCGGGTGTGCAGGTAGAAACCCGCGCCGATCAGCACGACGCCGATCAGCTGGGAGGTGCTGAGGCCCAGAATGGCGCCTCGATCGTCGTCGCGCAAAAATTCGATCGCGAAGCGAGCGGCCGCATAGAGGCCCATGAACCAGATGAAGATCTGCCCGTCGTAGCGCTTGCGACCGTGCAGGTAGAGCGTCAGAAATACAGCGATCAGCAGCGACGCGCCGGCCTCGTACAGCTGCGTGGGGTGTACGGGAAGAGAGGCCTCGGACGGCTGCTCGAGCAGCTTGTCCTTCCACTGCGCCTCGCTGGCCGGGCTATTGCCCGGGAACGACAGCGCCCACGACGAGTCCCAAACCTTGCCGAAGCAGCAGCCGGCCAAGGTGCAGCCCATGCGTCCAAACGCCAGGCCCACCGGCACGACCATGCCGGCCATGTCGGCGCCCTTCCAGAACGGAAAGCGATCGGCCTTGAGCAGAAACCAAGCCGCCGCCGACGCGCCGATGAAGCCGCCGTAATAGGCGAAGCCACCGCCGTAGAACTTTGCCCACGCCAAGCAGTCGGTCTTCTTGGGCCGGCACACGCCCTGCGCCATGTTCCAGATGCCGTCGTAGGTCGAAACGCACTCGCTGCGCGTGACGTGCCAGTCCACCTTCGAAGGATCCGTGCAGAGGTGCACGTAGTCCCAGAAGTAGCCGTCGGCGAACACATGCAAGAGGCGGCCGCCCGCGACGCCGGCGAGCAACATGGCCAAGCCGAGATCGACGATGACGTCCGGATCTTGGCCGACGCGCTTGGCCCAGACGCAACCCATGATGGTCGCGAACAAGAAGCCGATCAGCAGCAGAACGAAGTAACTGGGAGCCGGAACCGTATAGTCCCCGCCGAACGCGGAGAAATCGAGCGTGAACAGGCGGCTCTGCATGGCCGTGACTTTCGAGCTTTATGCGTCGGGCTTCAAGGGTGGAGTCGCGTCGGGAACGTTCAAAGCGCCCAGCTCAGGGACAGCTTCGGAGCCGGCCAGCGGTGCGGGCGGCGCGCTGGCGGGTGACATGCCGGCGGACGGCAGCGAATCCGGAGCTGCGGGTGGCCGAGGCGGCAGCGAAGCCGAAGCCCCCCGACGCGACGTGAACATGTCGACGGCCATCAAGCCGACGCCCACACAGATGGCGATGTCGGCCACGTTGAAGGTGGGCCAATGGTTGGTCACCGACCAGCCCTTGACGACCTTGGCCACCAAGCGGTTCATGTCTTCGATCCACTTCGCCTGGTAGTCGATGAAGTCGATCACGTTGGAGCGGATGATGCGGTCGGACAGGTTGCCGAGCGCGCCGCCCAGCACCAGCGGCAGGCCCCATTTCAGCGCGCGTTGACCCGGCGTGAGGCGGCCGTACAGGTTGATGATGAACGCGACCGCCAGCAGGCTGACCAGCAGGAAAAACGGCCGCCGCACGTACTCGCTGTGGTGCTGAAACAGGCCCCAAGCGCCGCCCGGGTTGTACGCCAACGTAAAGCCCAGATGATCCTTGATGAGCTCGATGCTGCGAGGCCCTGGATCGTGGTGAATCAGGGTGATCTCGGCCCACGCCTTGGTCGTGACGTCCAAGACGAGCGAGACGGCCGCCACGATGCCGAAAAAGCGGAACGTGGGCGGCGGCGGCGTTGCCGGCTGCGACGGACTCGAGTCGGGCACGACACCGGTCAGCAAGGTCGGCGGAATCCCCTCCGACGCCGGGCTGGGTTCGGGAAAAGCGCGCGGCTCGCTCGGAGCCGTGGCGCTCTCGACAGCAGCGCTTTGCTCGAGGGAGGTCACGGGCGCCTCGGGCGCGGCAGCATCAACGCTGGGCCCAGGCAGGCGGTCGCCTGCGGTGCCGTCTTGCGGGTCAGTCATACGGGAAACCAGAGCGCCGTTTACGACAGCTGATGAGAAAGGGCCAGTCGCTTGCTCGGGCACCGGCCGCCAACCGCCGCCCCCGACGGCCTATTCCGAACGAATGCGGCCGGGTGACCGGATTGCAAACTACCGCACATCTGTTTAGTCTTCGCGCCATGCCTCAGCCGCCTTGGACCAGCCCCACCGGGGTGCGCGCGGTCGTTGAACAATGGCAGGCCAGCGGCGCCGTCAAACGCTGCTTCACGGCGGAGCGCAGCTTGCCGCCCGCCTCGCCCGAGTACGCCGCCATCCCCGAAAGCCTGCCGGCCGCGCTGCGCGACGCGCTCAGCCGCCGCGGCATCGAGTCGCTTTACTCGCACCAGGTGAAGGCGATTGAGGCCGCGCAGAGCGGGCGCCACGTCGTGATCGCGACCCCCACAGCGAGCGGCAAGAGCCTGTGCTTTCACCTGCCGGTGCTAGCCGCGCTGGCAGAGGATCCTACCGCCACCGCGCTGTTCGTTTACCCGACCAAGGCGCTGTCCCGCGACCAAGAGCACAACCTGCGGCAGCTCATGGGCGAAGCCGGTTTGCCCACCAGCGCCATGGTGTTCGACGGCGACACGCCGGGCGACGCTCGCAAAGCCGTGCGCGAGCGCTGTCGCATCGTGCTCACCAACCCGGACATGCTGCACGCTGGCATTTTGCCGAACCACGCGCGCTGGGCCAGCCTGTTTCAAGGGCTGAAGTACGTGGTGCTCGACGAGCTGCACACCTACCGCGGCGTGTTCGGCTCGCACATGGCGCACGTGCTCGGCCGCTTGCGGCGCGTCGCCGCCTTTCACGGCTCTCGCCCCACGTTCATCGCCGCCACGGCCACCATCGGCAACCCGCTCGAGCACGCCGCACGCTTGATCGGCGCGCCCAAAGAAGCGGTCGAGCTGATCGACAAATCGGGCGCGCCGCGCGCCAGCCGCGAGGCGTACATCTACAACCCGCCGGTCGTGAACGAAGACCTGCAGATCCGCGCCAGCACGCTGAAGCAAGCCGTCAACCTGGCGGCAGACCTGGTGCGCGCCAAGGTGCCCACCATCGTGTTCGGCCCGTCGCGCAACTCGGTCGAGGTGATGCTCAAGTATTTGCGCGCCAAGGTGGGCGACGTCGCGGGCGCCGACGCCGTGATGGCGTACCGCGGCGGCTACTTGCCGGAGACGCGCCGGCGCATCGAAGCCGGGCTGCGCGCAGGCCAGATTCTGTGCGTCGTCGCCACCAACGCGCTCGAGCTCGGCATCGACATCGGCGACCTTTCCGCGGTGGTTTGCGCGGGCTATCCGGGCTCGGTGGCGGGCACCTGGCAGCGCTTTGGGCGCGCCGGTCGGCGCGGCGAGACGAGCATTGCCGTCTTGGTTTGCGGCAGCGACGCGCTCGACCAGTACCTGGCGCGCGAGCCCAAGTACCTGTTCGAAGCCAGCTCCGAAGAAGCGCGCATCGACCCCGGCAATGTCGAAATCCTGATTCAGCACCTCAAGTGCGCAACGTTCGAGGCGCCGTTCGAGATCTCGGCGCCAGGCGCGCGCCCAGCCGATCCCGAGCCGGCTCAAGGCGAAAGCTACCTCACGCTCGATCCCGAAGCGACGCGCGACGCGCTCGAATACCTGCGCGGTCACGGCCTGGTGCACCAGTCGGGCGGGCGTTACCACTGGGCCGGCGAGGCGTACCCGGCGAGCGCGGTTTCGCTGCGCAACATCGGCTGGGACAACTTCGTGATCATCGACGTTGCCACGAACAAGTCGATCGCCGAGCTCGATTTTCGAGCCACGCACACCATGCTGCACGAGCAGGCGATTTATCAGCACGACGCCGAGCAGTACCAAGTCGAAAAGCTCGACTACGAAAACCACAAGGCTTTCGTGCGCAAAGTCGAGCCCGACTACTTCACCACCGCCCTCACCTACCGCACCGTGAGCGTGATCGAGCCGCGCGACGATCGCAGCGTTGGCCGTGCCCGCTTCGGCTTCGGCGACGTAAAGGTGATCGAGAAGGTCACCGGCTACAAAAAGATCAAGTTCTTCACCCACGAGAACGCTGGCTACGGCGACGTGCACCTGCCCGAGATGCAGATGCACACGACCAGCTTCTGGCTCACGGTGCCCGAAGCGGTGCTCGGCTCGCTCGATCATCCGCGAGCCACGCTCATCGACGGCCTGCGCGGCCTCGGCGCGGCGCTCGAAACCGTCTCCACCCTATTTTTGATGTGCGATCCGCGCGACATCGGCCAAACGCTGGGCGACGGCGGTCAGGAAGGAACCGGCGAAGCGCCGCCCGTCGCACCCGGCCGTGATCCGCACGCCGGCCGCACCGGCCAGTTCGATCCGACGGTGTTTCTTTTCGACGCACTACCAGGCGGCGTCGGGCTGGCTGAAAGAATCTACGAGCGCGGCCGCGAGCTGTGCTGGGCCGCCGGCAGGCTGATTCGATCGTGCCCCTGCCCGGGCGGCTGCCCCGCCTGCGTGGGACCTGCTTCGGAGAAAAATCCGCGCAAGCAGGTGGCGCTCGAGCTGCTCGGCGCGCTCGGTCTGACGGCGCACGACGTCTCGGCTGGCCGGGGCAGCGCGAATTTGGCGAGCTGAACGAAAGGCGTTTGCCCGCACCCGGCCCTGCCCGTAGCCTTGGCCCTGGATGCGTCGGCTGCACGCGCTGGTTTGGGTAGGACTGCTTGGCGGAGTCTTCGTCGCGAGCTGCCTGGCGCGTCGCGACAAGCCGTTCACGCGCCAAACCGACGACGACGCTGGCCCGCCCGATGCCATCGCGCTCGACGGCGCCATGCCAGACGTGTCGCCCGACGCGCTGGAGATCGCCCCGCATGCTGTCTTGGGCATCGATCCGCCGCACGGCCCGTTCTCGGGCGGCACGCTGGTGATGATCCGCGGCAACGGCTTCGAGAGCAACGCGCGCGTCTGGTTCGGCGACGTCGAGGTGCCGAAGGGCAGCGTCACGCCTGTCGACCCGCAACGCATTCAGGTCGTCACGCCGCCCGGCGCCACGGGCGCCGTCGACATCACGGTCCAAAACGGCAAAGCCGAGTCGACGTCCGGGACCTTGAAGGGCGGCTACACCTACGATCGTTTCTTGGCCACGCCGTCGAGCGGCCCCACCTCGGGCGGCACCGTCATCACCCTCACGGGTGACAGCACGAGCTGGGACGAAACCACCGAGGTCGAAATCGATCGCAAGCCCTGCCTCGACATCAGCGTTTCGAGCCCGACCAAGCTTCTGTGCACGACGCCGCCCAGCGACGCGGGCGCCAAGGTTTTGAGCGTCATTTCCGGGGACGAGCGCGAGGACGTGCTCGACGGCTTCATCTACGGCAACACCGACAACAACTTCCGCGGCGGGCTCTCCGGTCAGGCGTTGGGCCAGGAGCTCACGGTGCTCGCGTTCGACAACGTGGAGGGGGCGGCGCTGCCCGGCGTCAGCGTGCTGGTGGGCAGCGACGTCGAGACCGGCGAGGTGCTGCAAACCGATCGCAACGGCGTGGTTACCTTCTCGGGCGACCTCGGACCCAAGACCACCATCACGCTGGCGATCAAGTGCTTCCAGCCCGTCACGTTCTTCGACGTGCCGGTCGATCACCTGACCGCGTACCTGGATCCCGTGCTGTCGCCCGAGTGCGGCGACTTTGGTGAGCTGCCGCCCGGCGGCGGCACGCCTGGCGTGGGTGCTGGCGTTTCCGGCGAGGTGGTGTGGGCGCCCGACGACGAGCTGAAGCGCCGCGGCTGGAGCAACGTGCCCCCACCCGCCGTAGAGACGGAAAAAGACGTCGCCTACGTGTTCCGCTTGGCAGACGAGCCGGACGATCCGTTCCGCTTACCCTCGGCCGGCAGCGCGATCACGCGCGCCTCCGAAGGCGCCATCGGCTACAAGTTCTACCAGTCGACGTCGCCCGGCAATTTCACGCTCTACACGCTGGCCGGCTTGGAAGACGACAGCAAGAACCCGCGCACGTTCACCGCGTACGCGATGGGCATTCTGCGCGGCGTCGCGGTCAAGCCCGGCCAAACCTCCGACGACGTCTACATTCAGGTCGACGTGCCGCTCGACCACGCGCTCACGTTGACGCTCGATCCGCCCTCACCTGGCCCGCGCGGCCCGGATCGCATCCGCGCCTCGGTCGCGGTGCAGATTCAAGATCAAGGCTACGCGCTGCTGCCGAATGGCATCACCGGTCATTCGCTGCCCGGCTCGAACAGCTTCTCCTTCGTCGGCGTCCCGCCCTTGGTCGGCACGCTTTCGGGCACCAAGTACGTGCTCGGCGCCCGCGCCGTCACCGGCGTCGCCGAAGCCGCACCGCTCTCGGTCATCGGCTCTTTCTCCGCGACCAGCACGGCGGAGCCGCTGAATCTGGGCGGTTTCGTGCCGCTCCCTATCCTGACGTTCCCGCCCAAGAACACCAAGTGGGACCTGAGCTCGCTCGAATTGGCCAAGACCCCGGGCGGCACGAACGTCGACCTCACGGTGGTGCGCATCGGCGCAGGCGACGGTCTCTACACCTGGACGCTCGTGGCACCTGGCGCGCAGAGCCAGCTGAAGCTGCCCAACCTGGCCAAGCTGGCGCCCGAGGCGGCCTTACCTGTCGGCTCGCTCGTCATCGAGGCCACGCTCGCGCACATCGACGACTTCAACTACGGCATGCTGCGCTACCGCCAGTTGGCCAAGCGCGGCTGGAACGCCTACGCCACCGACACCTTCCTCTCGCAGCACTGAGTTGTTCCCGCGTTTTTGGTCCCGCACCGCCACGCTGGCTGTCAGCCTGGGCGCCGCTCTGGCTACCGTTCTCGCCGCCTGCGGCTACGATCGCCCCGATCGCTGGGTGAAAGGCGCCGAGCCCCCGCCGCCGCAATGCACGCTCGACTCGCGGCGCTGCTCGGGCTCGGTGCTGCAGCGCTGCGTGGCGGGCATCGGCGGCCCGCTGTTCGAGCGCGAGCAGGACTGCGCCGACGACGGCCAGGTCTGTAACCCGGAAGCGCTCGAGTGCAGTCCGTGCATTCCGGGCGCGGGCAGCTGCGACAAGCTCGACGCCTATGTTTGCGACGAAGCCGGCCAAAAGCGCGTCTTTCAGGAGACCTGCGACCCCGAGCAGCGCCAAGGTTGTCGCGCCGGCAAGTGCCTGAACCTGTGCAACGAAGCACGCCGCAACCGCAGCAACGTCGGCTGCGAGTACTGGCCGGTCGATCTCGACAACGCGCGCGTCGACGACACCTCCAACGCGGCCGCACAGCAGTTCGCTGTCGTGATCTCCAATCCCGAGCCGGACGTCACGACCGAGGTCGTGATCGAGCAGGACGACTCGGCGCCGGGCGAGCCACCGAAGCTGGTCAAGGTTGCCAGCGCCCAGATCCCTCCGTTCAGTCTGCGCGTCTTCAAGCTCGGGCCGCGCGAGGTCGACGGTTCGAAGGACGGCACCTTCAACACCGGCACGCACACGGCGCTCACGCGCCACGCCTACCGGGTCAAGTCGTCGTTCCCGGTCGTGGCGTACCAGTTCAACCCGCTCGAAAACGTGAACGTCTTCTCCAACGATGCTTCCCTGCTCAAGCCGGTCGAAGCGCTGGAGCCGGGCAGCAGCACGCAGGGCTTGATGTACGTGGTGCTCGGCTGGCCGCAGACCATCGCCAGCACGGGCGATCCGGACACCAACTTCAGCAGCAGTAACCCTACGGATCTGCGAGCATTTTTGACGCTAGTCGGCACTCGGGATGGCACGCACATCACGGTCAAGCGCAGCGCGCGCATCTTGGGCGGCGGCAGCATCCCAGCGACCGAAGCCGGCGAAGAGCTGGCGCTCACGCTCGACGCCTTCGACGTCGCCAACCTGGAGACCGACGACTTCAACGCCGACTTCACGGGCAGCATCGTGACGGCGGACGGACCCGTCGTAGCGTTCAGCGGCAGCGAGGCGAGCGACGCGCCGTTCTTCACTACCTTGAAGGATCGCAGCTGCTGCGCCGATCATTTGGAAGAGCAGCTCGACCACGTGCGCACCGCCGGTCAGCGCTTCATCGCTTCGGTGTCGCCGAATCGCGCCCGCGCCATCGCGGCCGCGGGCGCCGAGGTCGGAGTCGGTGAACAGAACGAATACTTCCGCGTGATCGCCACGACCGCGCGCGAAACCACCGTGACTACCAGCCTCGAGGGCAAGCAGCAGAAGCTGGTCTTGAAGGGCCTGGGCGATTTTGCAGACCTGAAGAGCACGCACCACTTCACCCTCGAGAGTGACGCTCCGGTGCAGCTCTCCAGCGTGTCCCCTAGCCAAGAAGACGCCAATTTGCCGAGCGAGCTGCCGGGCGGCGATCCCAGCCTGATCATCGTGCCGCCGGTCGAGCAGTTCCGCGCCAGCTACGTGTTCTTGACTCCCGACAAGTACAGCTTCGATTTCGTGCGCATCATCGCCAAGCCTGACACCGCTGTAGCGCTCGACGGACGCTTGGTCAGCGACATCGCAACCTGCGAAAAGGCGGCCGCCGACGGCTTGACCGACATGCTGCGCGGCGGCCCGCCCGCGTACGTCGTGTACAGCTGCCAGCTCAGCTTTCCGAAGCTCGACTTGAGCAAGCCACGCCCCGAAAACCTAGCTCCAGGCGCTCAGAACGACGGCGTGCACCGCGTACTGGCGAACGAACCCGTCGGCGTGATCGTCGACGGCTTCGACTTCTTCGTGAGCTACGGCTACGCCGCGGGGACGGAATTGTCGTTCATCGTTCCGCTTTGACCGGGTTGGCAGGAAGGCGGGAAGGCGAGAAGGCGAGAGGAAGCAGCGGCGCATTTTTCGTTCGGGAGACCGAACGAAAAATCGACTTCCTCGGCCGCCTGACGACGGGCGAGCTCGGTCTAGTCTGAAGCCTCAGCGCTGCTGATCACCCAGCCCCCAAAATCTTCCCGCCTTCCCGCCTTCCTGCGAATCCCCGCGCGAGGCCGGAAGGAGCGGTACGGCTTCTAGCAGCGGGGTCAACGCCGCCGGGCCGGTTTGCGTCAGGGCGCGTTCGCAGTCCGCGACCGAGAGCCGTCGCGGGCCGAAGATGGAGCCGTCGGCGACGTCGGCGTCCATCAGCGACCAGGATTGGTCGACGCCAAAGTCGTCGGGGTGGCCGGGCATGCTCAAAAACACGTGCCCCAGCTCGTGCGCCAGCGCGAACGAGCGCGCCCCCGCGCTGATGGCCGAGCGATCGATGATCACGCTGTTGGGCAGGCTCGAGCCCGGGCTCACGATGAACGACTCACCGATGCGTCCGCCAGCACCCAGCTCCGGCACCACCAGCACCTCGATGCTGCGCGGGTCGCCGTCTTCGAGCGAGCGCAGCAGCGTGCGCTCTTCCAAGGTGCCGACGAAGGCGTCGCCGTCGCTGAAATGGTTGAGGCCGTCGCTCAGATCCACCTGCCCCAAGCACAGCGGTAGCGTGGCGTCGCTCGACAAGGGACCGGCGGCGGAGCGCTCCCAACGCCTGGGTCCGTCGAGCACCACGTCGGCCGTACCCAGCGCGGCGCCGCTCGCGCGACCGTTTTCGAAGACACGCGGCGGCTTGCCAGCGGAGCCGAGCAGCGGTGCCAGGCGTAGCGCCACCGAGATGGGAGGCTCGCCCGGCCGCGTCTCGAGCGTCACCAGCTTGCGACCGCTCTGCAGGCGCACGGTACCGCCAGAAGCCGGCTGCCCCACCCCGCAGCCGACGTTCAAAAGCTGCGTCGACGGCGGGTCGACGACTTGAACCGACAGGCTGCTGGCGCGATCGGTCAGCTCGATCCCGCACTGCCCCCAAACAGCTGCGGCGCTCGCCAGCTCGCGCTGCATGACCTGGCGCGCGCCGGCATCGGTACCGCCCACCGCGGGCATGCCGCCTTTATGGCTACGCAGCACCAGCACCCGAACGCGCGCGCGCAGCCGTTCAATCGCAGCGCCACGGACGCGCCGGGGCCCGCCCACCGCAAGCTCCAGCAGCCGGCGTTTGCCTAGGCTCACGCGCACTTTTCCGCCCACTTGAGCGCGCAACGAGCGCTGCTTGAGCGCCGGGTGCTGGCGCTCTTGCTCGTCGAACGTCAGGCGCAGCGGCGGCGCTCGAAAGCACACCAGCTCCGGCGCGACGCCGTCCGGGCACGTCGCTGGTTGCAAGCGAAAATCGATGATCACGTCGAGCGGGCGCCCCTCGGCATCGAGCGTGAGCACCTGAAGCGCCTCCAGCGCCGTGTCGGGCGGGCCGAACAAGACCAGCGTCAAAGCGTCGCGGTCCGGCCCCGGCAGCCCCCCCAGCTCGGCCGGCAAGGTGCGCGACAACGACGCATGGCTCCGCGCCGGATCGAGCCGAACGCCATCGGCATCCAAAACCCACAGCTCCGCGCTCGCCGGCGGCACCTGCGCTGCAGCTGGCGCTGCGCAGAGCCACGCGCCGACCAAGAGCCGCGTCGGCCAAGCCGCCTTCATTCGCAGCACCCCTGCTGAACGCGCCGAAAGTTCAGCTCGGAAACCAAGTAGCCGCTGCGGCCGCCCGCCGCCGTCGCCCGCACCAGCGAAGCCCAGCCGAGCGCCGCCAAGTGACGCGTGCCTTCGAGCTCGCCGACCAGCCGCAGCGCTTCGCTCGACTGGCCACAATCGTAGAGCGCGGCCGCCGCGAGCCCACGCAAGAGGTCTTTGCGCGGCGTTCTGCCTGCCCGCGCGAGCAACGCGGCTTGCTCGGCTTGGCCGTAGTCGCGACACAAATGCAGCGCCGCGCGCACCGAGCCTTCGCCGTCGAGCGCCGCGCCCCGCACCATGCTTTCCAGCATGGGCCGCGCACTCTGGGCGCGCGCCGCCGCCATGCGAAACAAGAACGTCGCGTCGCGCTCCGCGCTCGGCCTGTCGCTCAAGCGCGCCACCAGCTCCACCGTTGGGCGCGTCGCCGGGGCCTCGGCGCGCGGATCCAGCGCCCAGGCCACCAAGGTCCAAGCCGCTCGCGAGCTTTGCGGGCCCGTGCGGGCGCGCAGCGTGGCTTCGGCCAGCGGCTGCGCATCGCCCGCGCGCGTCGCCAGCTCGGCCAGCAGCAGCCAACGCCCCAAGTGGCGCTCGGCGTCGCGCAGCACGGCCAAGGCCGGCGCAACCTCGAGCGGCAGCGCGGGCCGCGCGAGCAGGGTCGAAAACAGCTCACTGCACAGCAAAATGCGGTGCGCTTCTTTGATTTTTGGCGCGAGCGACGCCAGCTGCGCTCCGCGCGCCTCGCCGCGCGAAAGACGCGCTACCTCGGCGGCAAAGGCCAGCAGCGGGTGCCGGCTCGAGGCCACGCGCGAAAGCGGGGCGCTGAAGCGCGGGTACTTCGTGAAGCAAGCCGCCGCTAGCGATGGCAAGCCGCCCGCGTCGTCGGTGCCCAGCACCTTCACCAGCGTCGGCAGCAGTCGCTCTTCGCCGTGCTCGCTCAATACGCGCACGGCCGCGCTGTATAGCGGGCGCTCGAACGAGCCGCGCCGCGCTACGGTCTCGACCGCCACCGCCAGCTCGTCCAGCAGCTCCGGCGAGTGCGCGGCGATCGCGCGCAGCGTGCCTGCAAGCTTGGCCTCGTGCGCGGGCCGCCGTCGCAAGGCAGCGCGCACCTCGCCAACGAGGCGCTCGACGGCTGCTGCTCCAATCACGTTGAGCTCGGCCTCGTTCCCATGGGCGAGCTGCCCAATATACACTGACCAACTTGCCTCGGTGGCACTCGACCCGGCTTTCAGCCCCGAAGCGTTGCTGCGTTGTTGCAAGTCATCCGCCTGCATTGACCCCCGCTATCGGGGCTTGTAGGACGAGCTTGCGGAGGCTTTTTCTGATGAAGCTCATGAAGTTGGCAACGACAGGTCTCACGATGGGTGTGGTTTCGCTGCTCGCCTTGGCGTGTAAGAGCGAAGAACCGGCACAACAAGGCGGCTACCCACAACAAACCCAACCCGCTGGTGTTGGTCAGCCGCCGACCCAACCGGGGTATGGCCAGCCCGCCGCCGCTCCGGCCGCGGCCCCTGTCGCCGCTCCGGCCGCCGCTCCGGCCGCCGCGCCTGCGGCTGCGCCCGCGGCCGCTCCGGCCGCCGCGCCTGCGGGCGCTCCGTTGTCGCCGCCCGGCCCGCTCGCCACCCCCTGCTCGGCTGACGGACAGTGCGGCACCGCCCACTGCAACGTCGCCGCCGGCAAGTGTGTGTTCCCGTGCCAGAACGACAACGACTGCATCGCGCCGAATCGTTGCCAAGTCGGCATCTGCATTCCGGCGATGCCAGGGCAGTAGCCCCGCGCACCATCCGCGGTCACACTCGCCCCAATGTCCATCAGCGAACAAGACTACGAGGAGCGCGCCATCCCCGAGCTGCGCGCCCTCGTAGACGCGCTCGACGCGCTCGAGCTCTCCGGGCTCGAGTGCGAGCTCTCGAGCGACATCCTCACGCTCGAGCTTGCCGACGGCAATCGCTACGTCGTCAACAGCCACCGCGCCGCGCGCCAAATCTGGATGGCCGCCGATCGCAACGCTTGGCATTTCGATTGGGACGCCGAGCGCTCAGCGTGGGTCGCCAAGAAGACGGGCGACGAGCTGTGGGGCACGCTTTCGCGCGTGCTGTCGAGCAAGCTGGGACAATCCGTTTCCCTACGACACGCCTAGCGCTATCGAGAAACTTGCCTCGGCAAGCGCCGTACTAGCGCAAACTCTGCAGCGTACCGAGCAGCCGTTCGGCGTCAGGGGCGAGAGCGGCGCCGATCGCGGCCACACCAACTGCGCCCGCCTGCAGGCATTCGGCTGCGTTTTCGGCCGAGACGCCTCCCAAAGCATACTGTTGGCAGGCCAGGTTACGGGCTCGCAGCTGCTCGCCCAACACCCCGAGCGATGCAACGCCGAGCGCCGGCCGTCCCTTGCGCGGCGCGAGCATGGGCGACACAAGCAGCGCGTCGACCGCGTGAAGCTCAGCTGCGGCGTCGACGCCGTCGAGCGACGCCGCGTGCCACGCGCGCGAGATGCGCACGTCGGGCCGCAGCAGGCTGCGCGCCGCGCGAGCCGTCACGCTGCCCTCCCCCAAATGAACGGCGTCTGCCTCGAGCAGCAGGGCGAGATCCAGGCGATCCGCGACCCACAACGCTTGTCCGTGGGTGCGCGCCACCGCTTGCAGGGCACGACCGAGCCTCAGTCGCTCGCGCGCGCCCAGCGCGTGATCGCGCAGCAGCAACGCCAAGCTGCCCGGCCGAGCCGCGGCCGCGAGCTTCCCGAGCCGGCCGAGCAGCGTCTCGATCGGCAGCAAGCTCGCGTCGGTGATCGCAATCAGCCGGGGCCAGGCGGCCGCAGCGCTCACGCCGGCAGGTCCTTGGCCGCCGCCAGGCTGAGCGCGCGCAGCAGCAGGTAAGCGGCCAGCGCGCCCAATGTGTCTGCCAGCAGGTCGCCCAAGTCAGCGGAGCGGTAGCGGGTGAACGACTGCAACACCTCCAACATGCCGCCGAGCGCCGTGGACGCCGCCGTGGCGTCGCGCGCGGCGAGTAGCGGTGCGCGGCCAAAGTACGCAAAAGCGCGCGACAACAGCGCTGTTAAACCGCCGAAGGCGATGAAGTGCCACATCTTGTCGGCCAGCTCGAAATCGGGTCCTGGCAGAGAATCGATCGGAATCAGCCCCAGCCAGAACATGCAGCCCAGCGCGAACACGGCTGGCGCCACGTCGAGCGCAAGCCCGCGCCGCTTTTGCCACACGCGCCCGAGCCACGTCATTGAGCGCCAGCAGCTTTCGAGATGTCTTCCAGCTCGCGCCCGCGCGTCTCCGGCAACCACAAGAAGATGAGCCCCAGCGCCGCCAGCGGGAAGAGCGTGGTGAGGCGCAGCGGCACGCCCCAACCATACTGTTGCACCACCTGCCCAATCGCCAGCGGCGACAGCACGTAGCCGATGCGACCTATCAAGTTGTTCGACCATGCAGCAGCGTTGCCGCGCGCCTCGGTCGGGAACAGCTCGGTCATGAAGGTATTCAACACCGTGAGGACCGCGTTGATTCCGAAAATGCCAACCGTCATGCAAATCAGCAGCGGCACCACACCCCAGAAAGTGTACGCGCCCAGCACTCCCAGAATCGCCGCCAGGTAGATGATGACCGCGCCTTTGCGGCGACCAATGGCGTCGAGCATCTTTCCAGCCGCAAAGACCAGCGGCATCGAAACTGCCGCTGCGACCGTGATGATGAGGCCTGTCTGACCCTGGGTCAGGTGGCGCTCTTGCAGGGCAAATTCCTTCCAGAACGTGACCGCGTTCTGGGTGCAAATGTAGGAGAGAAACCAGATGGCGCCGAGCTGCAGCACGCGGCTCCGGTGCGGCCCGCGCAAGATCTCGGTCAGCGGCACCGACGCCGGACGGGTCGCCGCAGTAGCGGCGAAGCGCTCGGTCTCGCGCAGCCCACGGCGCGCGTACATCACGAGCAAGAGCGGGAGCACTCCGGCTAGGTAGACGCTGCGCCAACCGAGCGGCGTCTTCAGCATCAGCGGCACCACGCCCGCGCACACGATCGAGCCAAGGCCTCCGAAGGCGCTCACGACACCGATCACCATGCCTCGGCGCTCCGCCGGGTACTCCTCGGCGGCCATGACCATGCTGGTCGCCCACTCGCCGAGCAAGAAGATGCGCGCCACCATTTGCAGCAAGCCGAACGTGATGGCGTTCGGGGCCCAAGCCGACAAGAACGTGAACAGCGCGTAGCCGGCGATCGTGACCGCCAGCACTTGGCGGCGTCCCCAGCGGTCTGCTTTGCGGACCAGCAAATACGCTAAAATCGTGCCAAAATTGATCAGCGCGATGAGCCAAGTGCCTTGGCGCGCGTCGAGCCCGTAGGTCTCGCGAATGCTGGGCAAGAGCTGGCTGATCGCGAAAAAATCGTAGCCCTCGAAGAAATTGGCCACGCTCAGAAAGGCGAACAGCCGCTTCTGGTACGGCGTGAAGCTTGGTTGCACGGGCTTACTCGATCAGCCCGGCTTCAGGACTGGAGGCGTTGGCGTACAAGCGCTTCGGCATGCGGCCAGCCAAGAACGCCTTACGGCCCGCGCTCACGGCTTCGCGCATCGCTTCCGCCATCATCACCGGACGCTGAGCGCCCGCGATGGCCGTGTTCATCAAGATGCCGTGACAGCCGAGCTCCATCGCGATCGCCGCGTCACTGGCGGTGCCAACGCCCGCGTCGACGATCACCGGCACCGTCGAGTTCTCCAGAATAATCCGCAAATTGTAGGGATTTCGGATACCGAGACCAGAGCCAATCGGCGCCGCCAGCGGCATCACCGCGGCGCAGCCCGCGTCTGCCAGCTTCTTGCAGATGATCGGATCGTCGATGCAATACGGCAGCACCGTGAAGCCTTCCTTCACGAGCAGCTTCGCGGCCTCGAGCGTTTGCTCATTGTCCGGATACAGCGTCTTCGGATCCCCAATGACCTCGAGCTTGACGATCTCACCGATACCCAGCTCACGCGCCAGCCGCAAGGTACGCACGGCTTCTTCGGCGGTGTAACACCCGGCGGTGTTGGGCAACAGCGTCCAGCGCTTCTCCAGCAGCAAGCTCATCAGCGAGCCCGCCGCGCGATCCTTCAAGTCCACGCGCCGCAGCGCGACCGTGATCACGTCCGCCCCCGACGCCTCCAGCGCAGCGCGCGTCTCGGCCACGTCCTTGTACTTGCCGGTACCAACGATCAGCCGCGACCCAAAACTAAACCTGCCAATTTGAAGCGGATCCGCCTGCGACATGCCGCTTCCGCTACCCCGAGCCCCACCCCGCCGCAACCCGTACGCAACTCTCCCCGACTTTGTCCGACTCGAGCGGGA
>DATAKF010000463.1:0-18976 GCA_036261775.1 Polyangiaceae bacterium
CGGCCTAGCCGGCGATTTGGGAGGGGTCGACCGCCCGCAGCCACCGAAGGCGGCGAGGACGGGCGGGGGTGGGCATCAAACCGGAGTCATTGACACGCCGAGCCGCCCGCGCAGCCTACTTTTTCACCACCCTGCTAGGGGGTTGAGGGCGCGCTGCCGCCGCGGCCAACGACGCTGAGCGCGCTGCCGCGGCGGCCAACGATGCGTGCGACCAAGGGGCTAGGGCAATGCCGCCCAGCACCGCCCTACCTCTTCCCTCACCCCTCCGCCGACTATCCCCTAACCCCTTGGCCCCTCCAACCCTAATGACCCAGTAGCAAATACTTAAGCCGCCCAACGATCACATCCAGCGCCTGCTTGTTGTCGCCCCCTTCGGGCACCACCAAGTGCGCTTCGCGCTTGCTGGGCGCCACGTGCTGCACGTGCATGGGGCGGACGGTCGCGTAGTACTGCTGCTGAATCGAGGCGATGTCGCGCTTGCGCTCGACCAGATCACGCGTGATGCGCCGCATCAGGCGGATGTCGTCGTCGGTGTCGACGAAGATGCGCAGGTCGAAGGCGGCGCACAGCTCCGGAATCGCAAACAGCAAGATACCTTCGACGGCCACGATGCGCGCGGCCTCCACTCGGCGCGTCGCGGCCTTGCGCGTGTGGGTTGCAAAGTCGTACTGGGGGCACTCGACGGCCTTGCCAGCGCGGAGCTCGGCCAGGTGCTGAGCGAGCAGCGCGTTGTCGAGCGCCTGCGGCTCGTCGTAGTTGATACCTTCGCGCTCGTTCATTGGCACGCCAGAGCGGTCCCGGTAGTACCAGTCGTGCTCCAAGACTGCGACGTCGTCCGAAAGTTCGCGGATCAAGCGCGCCGCCAGCGTGGTCTTGCCGCTGCCAGTGCCACCCGCAATGCCGATGACCAGAGGGGCGCGCTGCATACCTCGCAGCTTAGTGCGCTCGCGAGGCTCAGTTCAATGCGTTGTCGCGCGCCACGCTGCCGGGCGAGAGCGCGTCGACCAGCTCTTGTACGCGTGAGGTCAAGAGCCGCAAGCGTTCGGCCGGGTCCAGCTCCTGCAACAGCTCTTGGCTGGCTTCGGGGTCCGCCACCAGCGCTGCCGCCAATCGATCCGAATAGGCTCCGGCATCGTCCGCGCCGCGCGTGAGCGCCTTCAAGTCACGCACCGGCTCCGGCAAGTGCGGCGCCAGCCGCACCCACAGCGCTGTCAGCTTCGACTGCCAAGCGGCCACCAGCGCTGGCGCAGGCGTCGCGTCTTTCAGCAACTCCGCCCGCACTTGGCGAAACGCGCGCAAAGGCGGCAGCTCGGAGGCGATGCGCACGCGCGAAAGCCCGCGCAGCCCCAGATCGAAGCGGCCGTCGCTGCGCTCGGTGCAGCTCTCGATGAAGCCGATGCCGCAGACGTCGAAGACCGGCGGGCGTCCCTCGTAGTCACCCTCGAAGCCCGGCTGCAGCCGCGCGACCGCAAAGAGCCGACGACTAGCCAGCGCCTCGCGCACCAGGTCACGGTAACGAGGTTCGAACACGTGCAGCGGCAGCACAGCGCCGGGAAAAAGCGTCACCTGGGGCAGCGGAAAGATCGAAAGCTCGGCAAGATCCGAAGCCTCCAGCTCGGGCGGCGTCATCGACCCGCACTATATCGACACTGGAACACGACGCGGCGTTGGTCCTGCGGCCGGTAGGCAAAGTACGAGGCCTGCAGCCGCTCGCCCACCTATTTTGACCCAGGGGGGTGGTGTTTCTGCGACCCAGCGGGTCAAAACCCTCAACTCGGCTCCCGGAGCGCCGTTGGGAGAGGTGAGGCCCATGGCCAACGCCATTTCAGAATCACTTCACTTGTTGTCTATCGATCTTGGGTCGGCGCCCAACAGCTTGCGCGCCGTCTTGGAGCTCGGACGTGACGACGTCGAACATTGGCTCAGGCGCGCTCAAGCTGCCGGGGTGCCGCTCGCCATCGTGTGCGGGCCCGACAGCGTGGACCTCTACTCGAGCGAAGCCGGGCGGCGCGCGGCGTTCAAGCCGCTGCTCGAGAGCTTGTGGTCACTGGGTCGCAACCTCGAAGGCTTCGAGCGCGTGCGCACTCGCGAGGCCTGCGGGCACGCGGTAGTGCGGCACATGCTGCGGCAAGCCGCTGGGCTCGAGTCGACCGAGCACGGACTTTCGTACACAGGCTGCATCGCCGAAGCCTGCGCGCGTGCCACCAAGCACGGCACGTTGAGCCAGGCGCTCCGCGAGCTCTTCCAGCTCGCCAGCTCCACCGCCGATCGCAGCGAAGCCGAGACCGAGCTGGCCGCGCCCTACTCGACCCGCGCGTCGCGGCAGATCGAGGCGCTCAGCGCCGAGCGCATCATGGAAGAAGAGCTGACGGCGTTTCGCGTCGCCGCGGCCAACGACCAAGCCGCCCGCTCGTCGGTCCCGGCCCCGCGCACTTCGATCACTCCGACCTCCGACGGTCACGGCGTGCTGCCACTCTACACGGCGAACGAGCCGGGTAGCTGCGTCCGCATGCGCGTGGCCCCCTTCAGTATGGTGCCGGCCATTTCGAAGCAGCGCTCCGGCTGAGCCGCGCTATTCGAAGCTGCCGTGCGGCGGCTCGCCGTCGGCTGGTCGCGTGTGCTGCAGCAGGAAGTCTATCGTCGCCTGCGCATCTTCTATCCGCTCGCGGCTCTTGCGCACGGCTGGCTCGAGCTCGGGCCGGCCTTCGGCGCGCTCCAGGAACTGCCCGTACAAGTAGACGGCCTGCCGTAGCACGAGCACCTGACGATCGACGCCGAATTGGCCACGGCTCGCACCCATCTGCGACTCGTAGGCCCGATCCGCCTCGGCCAGGGCTTCGGCGGGCGGCAAAGCGGGCGCTTCTGCCTCAGGGCTCGAAGCAGGCGCTTTGGCGGCGACCGGTCGGGCGGCGCGCGCTTGCTTCGCGGCAGGCCCTGTAGAGGCGCAGCCAGCGGCCGCAAGAAATACCAGCAGCATCGGTAATTTGGCGTTCATCGCGCGCTTTCTCCAGCGGTTGAGACGCGCGCTTCGGCCCTGGCTTGGGTCCGCGCGGAAGATTTTTTGGTAAGCTAGCGTAAGAGGTTACGCCATGCGCCTACGCTTCCCAGCACTCGCCTTGCTCACCACGTTCGCGCTCTCGGCCGTTGCCCACGCCGACACGCCCAGCACCCCCAAGTGGGAGCTGTTCGACGAAGAGGACGGCGTCAGGATGTTCCGGCGCGACGTGCCCGGCAGCTCCATCGTCGCGCTACGCGGTGAGGCGTTCATCGCCGCACCCATCACGCGCGTGGCCAGCGTGCTGATCGACCGCCCGCGCTCGACCGAATGGATCGATCGCTTGGTCAAGACCAAGGTGCTCGAGCAGCTGAGCGAGACCGAGTCGATCAACTGGAACCACATCAAGACGCCGACGCCGCTGAAGGATCGCGACTTCGTCTTCAAGAGCACGCTCACCACGGACCCCGCGAAAAAGCAGGTGCTGTTCAGCTACTACTCGGTGACCCACAAGGCAGCGCCGGTGACCGACGACTACGTGCGCGGCTCGTTCAAGTCCGGCAAATTCGAGCTGACCATGGCGACGCGCACCAACAAGGACGGCACCAAGACCCGTGGCACCATCGTAGTCGCCGAGGTCGTGGTCGATCCTGCGGGTTCTGTCCCGACCTTCATCGTGAACATGGTGCAGAAGAGCTGGCCCCACAAGACCATGATGGCCTTGCGCAAGCAGGTCGCCAAGCCGGACATCAAGGACGACCCGCGCGTCGTCACACGCCTGACCAACGAGCACTTCTTCGACTAGTTTCGGCCTGGTCGCCGGCGTGTTAACAAGACCGGCATGACACTCGATGATCTGTCGCAGCCGGAGCAGGTGGTGCTGCTGGCGCTCGTGGGTTTGATGGCGCGCATGGACGGCAGCGTGTCTCAAGACGAGCTGGAGCTGCTGGAGCAGATCGCCGACGAGATTGGTGAAAAACGCTTCGAGGCCGCGCGCGACGCGGCGGCCGCCTTGTCTGACGGCAGCGCGATCTTGCAGGCCGCCACCAGCGTCGAGCGGGCCGAGGCGCGCGAGGTGATCTTCGAGCTGGTGTACGGTATCGCGGTGCGTGACACGATCGCCGAGAGCGAAGCCGCCATGCTGAACGAGCTTGCTACCCTGTGGGGCCTGCCCCAGCGCGTCGGCGAGTCGGGCTGAGTCGTCGTGGCGAAAATCGCCATCGCCGTCGAGGGGGTTACGGTCCGCTTCGGCGATAGCTTGGCTTTGCGACAAGTAAGCCTGTCGATCGAGCCAGGCGAGCTCTTGCTGCTGCTCGGTCCGAGCGGCTGCGGCAAGAGCACGCTGCTCCGCAGCATTGCCGGCTTCGTCGCGCCGGAAGCGGGCCGCGTGCTCTTCGACGGTGCCGACGTGACCGGCGTGCCGCCACACCAACGCCACATTGGCATGGTGTTCCAGAGCTTCGCGCTGTTCCCTCACCTCTCCGTCGGCGAAAACGTCGCCTTTGGTCTGCGCGAGCAGCGGCGCCCGGCGAGCGAGATTCAGGAGCGCGTCGAGCGCGCGCTGTCCGACGTGAAGATGGGCGGCTTTGGCACGCGGCGCGTCGACCAGCTGTCAGGCGGCGAGCAGCAACGGGTCGCGCTGGCGCGCGCGCTGGTGACGCGACCGCGCTGCCTGCTGCTCGACGAGCCGCTGTCCAACCTGGACGCAGGCCTACGCCACAGCATGCGTGAGGAAATCCGCCGTGTTTGCAAGGAGCACGGCCTGACGACGCTGTACGTCACCCACGACCAAAAAGAAGCTTTGGCCATCGCCGACCGGATCGCGGTGATGAAATCTGGCAAGCTGGAGCAGCTCGGCTCGCCCTGGGAGGTGTACCGCACCCCCCGCTCGCGCAACGTGGCGACGTTCTTGGGCGAGACCAACCTGCTGGAAGCCAGCGTGCTCGCCAAAGAGGGCCAGACGCTGCGCGTGAAGGCCGGCGCGCTCGAGCTCTGGGCGGACGCCCGCCCCGGCTTCGAGGTGGGGCAGAGCGTGCTGTTGTCGATCCGACCCGAATGCGTGCAGCTGAGCGAAGCACGGCAAAGCAGCGCAGCCTTTCAAGCCGAGACCGTCAAGAGCAACTACCTCGGAGAAATTTGCGAGCACGAGCTGTCGTGCCAGGGCCTGGCGTTGCGCGCCTACGAGCTGAACCCGCAAAGCCCGCACGCTCCGCCTGTCGGCAGTACGCTGTGGGTGCAGGTCAGGCCTAGCGACGTCGTGCTACTCGAGTCGGAGCCGGCTGCGTGAAGGCTGCACTGCCAGGCTTGGCGCTCCTGGCAGCGCTCTTGATCGTGCCATTTGCGCTGCGGCCCCCGAGCGAGGCCGAGCTGCACGGAGCGCGACGGCTGATCGTGCTTTCGCCGCACAACTCGGCGATTCGCTACGAAATGTCGGCGGGTTTCCAGCGCCACTTGCGCGCGCGCGGCGAAGCGCCGGTGCGCATCGACTGGCGCACGCCGGGCGGCACGAGCGAGATCGCGCGGGTGTTGGCGTCCGAGTACCGCTCGGCCTTCTCGCAATACTTCGCCGCCAAGACCGGTCACGGGCTCAGCGAACGCGGCGCGCAAGCCTTTCAGAACGCCAAGCAATCGAGCGAAGGCAACGACGAGCCGGCGCGCGCCCGGCGGCTCTTCTTGAGCTCCAACGTCGGTATCGGCATCGATTTGGTGTTCGGCGGAGGCAGCTACGAGTTCACGCAGCACGCGGCAGCCGGGCGGCTCGTCGACTCGGGCGTGATGACCCGGCACCCGGAGTGGTTCGGGCCCGAGGGAATGCCACAGACCGTCGGCGGCGTGCCGTACTGGGACCCACGGGGGCGTTGGGTCGGCGTCGCCGTGTCGGCGTTCGGGATTTGCTACAACCGCCAAGCGCTCGAGCAGCTCGGCATCACCAGCATGCCCAAGCGCTGGTCCGATCTGGCCGACCCGCGCTTGGCCGGCCACATCGCGCTGGCGGATCCGAGCAAAGCCGGCTCGGCCGGCAAAGCCTTCGAGATGATCGTGCAGCAGGCGATGGCCGAGGCGCTAGCCAAAGCGGGTGCACCTGCCGCCGGCAGCCCCGCCGAAGCCACGGCCCTGAGCCAGGGTTTCGACGACGGGCTGCGCCTCGTCCGCAAAATTGGCGGCAATTCTCGCTACTTTGCCGACCAGGCAGGCAAGGTAACGCTCGACGTACAGGGCGGCAGCGCAGCCGTCGGCACCAGCATCGACTTCTACGGCCGCTTCGACAGCGACCGGCCTGGACCCGGGCAGCGGTTGAGCTTCGTGGCGCCCGAGGGCGGCAGCGCGATGGATAGCGATCCGATTGCGCTGTTGCGCGGCGCGCCGTCACCCGAGCTGGCAGGCTCGTTCATCGACTTCGTGCTCGGTCCGGAGGGTCAGGCGCTGTGGGCCTACAAGCGCGGTGTGCCGGGCGGTCCCGTGCGCTACGCGCTGCGCCGCACGCCGATACTGCCGCTCATGTTCACGCCCGAAAGGCGCGCGCTGCGCTCGGATCCGGACGACGATCCGTACCTGGCCGCGCGCTCGTTCACGTACCACGCCGCGTGGACGGGCCCGTTGTTTCGCGCCATCTCGTTCGTGATCCGCGTGATGTGCGTCGACACCGAGGAAGAGCTGCACGAAGCCACGGCGGCGCTGAACGAGCACAAGAATCCGCCCCGCGCTCGCGCCGTCTTCGACGACATGCACCTGGTTTCGTACGCGATCGTAAAGAACGAGATCGCGCCGGCGCTGGCCAGCGGTGATCCGCTGCGCGAGGTCGCCCTGCAAAACCGCCTGGTGCGTCAGCTCAAGGCGCAATACGAACAGGTCACCGCCCTGGCCCGGAGCGGGCAATGAAGCGCGGGCCGAGCGCTCTCCTGCTGCCGGTTTTGGCCTTAATTTTCGGCCTATTCTTCATCTGGCCCCTGGCGGAGGCCATGCGCGGCGCGTTCGTGGATCGGCAGGGCGACTTCACGCTCGCCTACGTCACGGCGGTGTTCCAGAACCCCGTGTACTTGCTGGGCTTCCGCAACGCGCTCGGCGTCGCGTTCGGCACCACGCTGCTGGCTGCGCTGGTCGGCATTCCGCTGGCGCTCGTGTTCCAGCGCTGGGACTTTCCTGGCAGACGCTGGCTGGCCGTGCTGGTGCCCCTGCCGCTGTTCGTACCGCCCTTCGTCGGCGCTCTCGGCATTCAACGCCTGCTGGGGCCGAACGGCGCCCTCAACGCGGCGCTCGGCTCGCTCGGGTTATCGGATCCTTCGGCGCCCGTCGACTGGCTGCGCGACGGCCGCTTCTTCGCGGTCATTTCGTTGACCGCGCTGCACTTGTATCCGGTCCTGTACTTCAACCTTTCGGCCGCGCTCGCGAGCCAAAACCCGGAGCTGGAGCGCGCGGCCGAGACGCTCGGCGCGCACGGCTGGCGCAAGCTGTGGCGCGTGACGCTGCCGCTCACCGCGCCCAGCCTGTTCGCGTCGCTGACCATCATCTTCATCTGGTCGCTCACCGAGCTGGGCGTGCCTCTGTTGTGCGACTACGACCGCGTCACGTCGGTGCAAATCTTCGTGGGGCTCAAGGATATCGGGCAAAATCCCTTCGTTTATGGCCTGGTCACGGTGGCGCTGGTGGTCACGGTCGGCCTGTACGGGCTCAGCCGGCTCTTGCTGCGCAAGATGGATGTCACGGCTGGCACCAAGGGCGCCACCCGTCGTGAACGGCTGCCGCTGCGCGGCGCCGCGCGCTGGTTGTGCACCGGCTTTGCTCTGGCGGTACTGCTGGCGGCTGCGCTGCCAAACCTCGCGGTCGTGCTGCTCGCTTCGTCTCACGACTGGTATGGCACCGTCTTGCCCAGCGGCATCACGCTCGAGCATTTCCGCGCGGCGCTGGGTCATTCGCTGGTGGTGCCGTCCATCGCGCAGAGCCTGCGCTACGTCGCGTTGTCGACGACGCTCGATCTGGTGCTGGGCTTCGCTATCGCCTGGGTGGTGGTGCGCAGCAGCGCCCCGGGGCGCAAGTTGCTCGATGGTTTGGCCATGCTGCCGCTCTCGGTGCCAGGCCTGGTCATGGCCTTTGGCTACTTGGCCATCTCGCGGCCTGGCCGGCCCTTTCAAGCCTTCGATCCGGCGCGCGATCCCACGGTCTTGCTCGTCATCGCCTATGCCATGCGGCGCTTGCCGTTCGTGCTGCGCTCGGCCGAGGCGGGGCTCCTACAGCTGAACCGCAGCGTCGAAGACGCGGCGCTCAGCCTCGGCGCGTCGCCACCGCGCGTGCTGTGGCGCGTGACCTTGCCCTTGGTTTTACCGCATCTGCTCGCGGGCGGCTTGTTCGCCTTCGCGCTCTCGATGCTCGAGGTGTCCGACTCGCTGATCTTGGCCCAGCAAGAGGCGCACTATCCGATCACCAAGGCCATCTTCGAGCTGTCGCAGCTCACCGGCCCTGGCCGACTGATGGCGGCGGCGCTGGGCGTTTGGGCGATGTTGCTGCTAGCGACAGCCGTCTGGGTGGCGCGAAAGCTCGTGGGCGACAAGAACGGCGACGCCGAAGCGTAGAGCTCCACTCGCTACGCCACTCAATTCGCTACGCCACTCAGTCCTCACGCCTCACGAATCAGCGAGCAGCGTCGAGCAGCGCGCGCGTAACCGCCACGGCTGCCGACAAGCGCTCACCCGCTCGCCCGAGCGCCCACGGCACCGGCATTTCGGCGCCCAGCGCCGCCGCACAAGCCGCAACTTCACCGGTCTTCTTGCGCAACTGACGACGCGCCAAGGTGCGCAAGTCAAGGCGCTCCGGCAAGCTCATGCCCTCGGCCACCAGCCGCTCGGAAGCATAGAATCCCCAACCGGCGAGCAAGTCGTCGGGGCGAACGAACGCCGCCCAGCGCTCACGAAACGACGCCCAGCTTTCCCCCGCCAAAACCAGCTCCGAAGCGACGCGCGCGTGGCCCTCGAAGGAAGGTGACAACGGGCGCCGGGGCGCCATCAAAGCCTCGAAGCGCTCGCCGCTACCGACCCGCTCCGCCACCCAATGCACGACCTCTGCGTCGCCGCCCAGCTCGCTGCCGCGCGGCCAAGCGTTGGCCTCACCGTACGCCACCACCAAGTCGGTTTCGCGCTCGAGCAGCAGCTTGGGCACGCGCGGCTTTCTCGGCCGATCGCGGAACGCCAAATGCCGGCGCGCGCCCCGCACCTCCGCGTAGTGCAGCTGGTGCTCGACCATGGCCTCGAACGGCATCAGCAAGGCTTCGCGATCGAAGCCTGCAGGCTCGAGCAGCGAGAGCGCTTCGCCGATCGCCTCGATGGTCGAAATACAATGCAACGCGGGCTCGCGCCGAATGCGGTAGCGGCTGGGAGAGCTGGGCGACAGCGAGTAGCGCGGCAGCTGCGCCAGCTCCGGGTTCTGCTGGAACAGCTTCTTGGCTTGCCACCAAGTGCCGTCGAGCACGACCAGCGTCACGGGTCCGGTCGGTGGCTCCGTAGCAAGGTCCTTCGCGTCTGCCCCCGGGTACAGCAAGATGGGCGGAGCTGCAGCGTCGTTCAAGCGCGCGGTCAAGGCCGGCACCTCGCCCAGCTTGATCGCGACATGGCGCTCCGCGCTCTCCAACTGCAGCTCGACCAGGCGAGCCGTATTGATGGCCACGTCGCTCTCGCGCGGGTGCTGCAAAATCACGACGCGCGTCTGCGTGCTGATGCGCCGAAGCGAAGCGCAGATGCAAACGACGCTGGGCCGAGAGCAACCAGTGCAGACGCTGCGGGGAACGATTTCGAGCATGAATAGCGGCAAACCGCGGGGCGCGGCCCTAGCCGAGACGGAGGCGTGTCACGCCGGGGCGGGGCCGCGCAAGGGCTCTTGACGACAGGCCCGATAAGCTGGTCGGATATGTCTCAACTAGGGCCCATTCGCCTTAAGCAGCCGCGGCAGCGGCCGCTTCATGTGCGGGTACCGAGCCGCGTTCCGAGCCTCCATGCGCCTCCTTCCTCTTTCTGCGACGCTGGTCTTCTCGCTTGGCGGGTCCGCCAGCGCGCTAGCGCAGGATGCGGCCCCTGGGCCAGGCGTTGCTGCGGTCGCCCCTGCCGCGGCTGAGCCAGCGCCGCCCCCTGCCGCTGCAGCGCCGCCGGCAGCAGCCGCGCCCACCGCCGAGAGCACCAACACCGAAACCGAGATCGCGGCGCTGAAACAGCGCATCGACGACTTGGAAGCGCAGCAGGCCGAGAGCACCGCCAGCGCCGAAGAAGACGACCAGCGCTTCAAGATCTACGGCTTCGTCGATTTTGGTCTGAAGAAGTCGTTCCCCGCGAAGGACCCGTTCTTCGCCGGCTTGATCGAGCGCAAGCTGACGTTTCTCCTCGGCAACATCAACTTGTACTTCGACGCGCAGCCGACTCCCAGCTGGCGCGCGTTGGTCGAAGCTCGCCTCACCACCTACCCGCACGGCGCCGAAACCTACGACCCGAGCACCGGTCGCTTCGCGCGCACGTCGACCAACGTCTATGACGCAAGCAGCCCCTCGGGTCGCAACCACATCGTGTGGGGCGGCGTCGTGCTCGAGCGCGCGCAGATCGAGCACACCATCACCGATCTGTTCAACGTGCGAGTCGGCTACTTCCTCACGCCCTATGGCATTTGGAACGTGGACCACGGCACCCCCACGCTCATCTCGCTCGTGCTACCGGCTTCGCAAGTCGAAGAAGCCATGCCGGCGCGGCAGCTCGGCGTACAGGCCTACGGCTCCACCACGATGAGCGACACGGAGCTAGGCTACGCCGCCTACGTCACCAACGGCCGCGCCCCCTACCTCGAAGATCAGACCGACGGGAAAGCCGGCGGCGTCCGGTTGTTTGCCAACATTTCAGGCAAAAAAAGCCTGCTCAAGCTCGGGTTATCCGGCTACGCGGGCGACAGCCTCGAGAAGGTCAAGTCGCTGAGCATCGCCAACGGTCAGCCCAGCATCTTGGTCTCCGACGCCTACCGCTACAAGGAGTGGGCGCTCGGAGGCGACGTCTCCTTCGACTGGAAGAGCCTGCGCATCCGCACCGAAGGCTTGGTTCACCGCGTCGACCACGGTGACAGCCCGCACGAGCCCGTCGCCTTCGCGCAGCCCGGAACCACGCACCCCAATCGCTACGAGTACTACTGGTACTCGATCTTCGCCTACCGCATGGGTTGGATCGAGCCCTACACGTACACCGAGCTCAAGTACATGTCGCCGCGCGACGGAAGCTTCGACATGAGCTACCTGCCGGGCCTAGGCCTGAACGTCTATTTTTCTCCGTACGCTCAGCTCAAGGCGCAATACGTCGCCACCAAGTTCTATCGGGTCGCCGACGGCGGCGACGCCAGCGACAAGAACTTCCGCCTGATCGATACCCGCTTCGTGCTGTCGTTCTAGCTCGAGGTCCCCATGCTGCACCGCATCCTGCTCATCACCGCGTTCGCCTCCCTGCCCTGGGTGGCGGCATGCACGCAAAGTGAGGACGACGCGTGCGGCGAAGGCACCGTTTACCGCGACGGCGGCTGCCACCCCGCCAGCGCAGGCACCAGCGCCGGAACCGCGGGCAAGTCGTCTCCCAGTGACGGCGGCTCGGGCGCCGACGCCGGTGGTGCACCCGCGGGTGGCGCACCCGCCACTGGGGCAACTGATCCCGACTTTGGTCTCGACTGCGAGACCGCTGACGACTGCGCGGGAATCACCAATTATTGCGTGCCCCTGTCACCATTCGATAGCGCTTACTGCAGCGTTCAGGATTGTGACGCGAGCGATCCCGAGGTCTGTCCCGCCGGTTGGACCTGCACGGATCTAAGCCGTTTCCAGGCCGGCGCCCCCTGGGCCTGTACCCGTCCTTTCGACTAATCCGCCCAAGCCCCGTCCAACGAACATGACCCGTCCGAGCTACCCCCGCCCCAAGCACCGCCCGCGCTGGCTAGCGCGTGCGCTGGGCTTGCTCGGCGCCGTGGTGCTGCTGTGGACGCACGCCTCTCGAGCAGGCTCGAGCGACCTGCTGGTCATCGTCAACTCGCAAAACTCGGTGTCGCGACTCAACGCCTCCGAGCTGCGCCCCATCTTTCAAACCAGCAAGCGCAAGTGGGACAACGGCGCGCTGGTCGAGCCGGTGAACCTGCCGGAGAAATCCCCTCAGCGGCAGGCATTCGACAAGGCCGTGCTCGGGTTCGATCCCGAGACCGCGCTGCGCTACTGGATCGATCGCAAGGTGCGCGGAGAAGCACGTCCGCCCAAGAAGCTGACGTCACCTGCGGCGGTGTTGGCGCACGTGGCCAGCACGCCCGGTGGCATCGGCTACATCCCGGCGGACGGCGCCGTCACGTCCGGCGTCAAAGTGGTCGCTCGGGTGAGCGGCGAGCAAGTCAAAGCGCCGTAGCGCGACGCCGCGGCACTCACGTCGAGCAGCGTTCACTCAGCCTTCGCACACGAGCGACACTTCGACGCGCTCGCCGCTTTGGCTCAGCTCCAGCTGGAGCCCGGCCTCGTGCGAGACGCGCACCAGGCCCAGCATGGGCGGCGGTTGGCTACCGCCCGCAAAACGGTTCATCTCGATCGCGAAAGCAGCGCCAGCATCGGCTTGCACCTGCGCCAGCTGGGTCTTCAGTCGCTCCAGCTGCGCTCGCTCGGCTTGGTTGGAAACCCGCAAGGCGGCGCCCCCACCACGGCGCTCGAGCTCGAGCCGCACCTCACCACCAGGCGCGCCGTAACGGAGCGCGTTGGCGTACAGCTCGTAGATGGCGACGTTCAATCGCTCGGCAACGCGAGGCGAGAAGCACAAGCCCGTGTAGGCTGAAAGGTATGCGTAGGTAGGCTCCAGCAGCGCCGGATCCGCAGGCGAGCCGATGGACACGAGCGGCAGCGCCGCCGCCCCCAGCGACAGCGGAGGGGCCGACTCGGCCCGCGCTGCACGCGCCTGAACGCCGCTGACCCGCAAGCTCGGGTCACTCGCTACGCCTTCTTCCAGCTCCAAACTCGTTTCTGCTGCCCTGTGCTTCAAGCTCGTCCCCGGCTGTTACGGCAGCTGCTGCGGTGCAGCTGACCAAGCCTCACGCTCTCCAACGGCCAACCAAGCGTAACCTTGAGCCATGCCCCCCTCAAGGCCAGACGAAGTCAGCCGCGACGCACCCCGGCCTCACGAACTTTTTGCTCGAGATCGCGGAAACGCTGCGCCAAAGCGCGCACCAGCGCGCCCGTCCAACCATCGGCGCCGAGCCCCGCGCTGAGCGTTCTCTGATCGAGAACCAACACTGTCACGTTGTCTTCCGCTTCTATCGTGGCGGCGCGCGGCTCCTCCAGCAGCAGTGCCATTTCACCGAAAACGTCGCCCGCGCTCATGGTTCCGAGCGACTCGTGACCGCTACCCACGCGCCTCGAAATCTTGCAGCGCCCGCTGACGATCATGTACGCAGCGTCACCTACATCACCCTCACGGATGATGACGCTACCCGGCGGAAACACGCGGCGCGGCAGGTGCAAACCGCCTCGCAAGAAATTGCGGACGTCGGCCTGCAGCTCCACCACCGACGCATACCGGTCTTCCGGTTTGGGCGCGACGGCGCGATCCACGATGCTGCGAATGCGCTTGGAAACACCAATACCCATGCAAGCCACGTCGATGGGCACGACCTGCCCGGCTGCGGCGCGCCTCAGCACCGTGTCCACGTCACGCGCGTCGCCGTAGGGCATTTTGCCGCTGACGATCTCGTACAAAATGGCCCCCAGGCCGAACACGTCGCTGCGCTCGTCCATCTCTTGCGGGTTACCGCGCGCTTGCTCGGGCGCCATGTGCGTGGGCGTGCCGACCGGCCCCGGCGCTTCCATCTGCGCGCGTGAGCCCGACGCAGGCCGGGTGCGCGTCAAGCGCGCCAAGCCCCAGTCCATCAAGTAGGTCTGACCGAAGTCGGCGACCATCACGTTCTCTGGCTTGAGGTCCCGGTGGATGACGCCGCGGTGGTGCGCGTACGCGACGGCGTCGCACACCTTCAAGAAGATCTCCAGACCGTCCTCGAGCCGCTCGGTGCTGCCGGGCGAGCGCGACGGCTCGCGCAACCAGTCGTCGAAATTGACGCCTTGGACCAGCTTCATGGTGAAGTACGGCACGCCGGCTTCCGACACGTTCAGCTCGTGCACCGGCACGATGTTCGGGTGCTCCAGCTGCCCGGTCATCTGCGCCTCGGCGATGAAGCCGTCCTTGTACATGGGCACCTTGGCCAGCTCTTTGTCGAGCCGCTTCAGCGCCACGTGACGGAGCAGGTTACGATCGGTGGCCGGGTGGATGCGCCCCATGCCACCTCGACCGATCTCGCGGAACAGCCGCAAGTGCTCGGGCGTCGGGATGGCTTCGCGCTCGATTTCTCCGGGGCTGACGCCGTGTTCGCCCCCTACCGGGATGCTCTCGATGACATAGACCGGCTCGGCTGAGTCTTTGGTGTCGTTGTTGCTCACGCGCTTACTCCCAGGGCGTTACTCACGAAGCTACCACGGTGCCTCGCTCTCCCACGGGCATTTGACGGCCACCCTAAACGGCGGGCGTGCCGACAGGTCAGGAAAACGCGGTGCTCAGAACCCCATACCGACCATGGTGCGAATCCAGACCTTGCCATAGGGGTCTTCGGCCTGTGCGGCTTCACCCAGGTGGTCCAAACGGGCGTAAACGCCTGTGGACCACCAGGCTTCGCCAGATTGCAGCAGCAGCGTGGGGCCCAAGTAGTGCCGGGGCGCGGTCGGGCTGTCGCTAGTCGCTTCCCCGGTCGCCGCCTCGTCCTTGTTGAACCTGCCGCGCGCCCAGTATTCGAGGCCCAACATCAGGTTGGGCGAGAGCTCGTAAACCCCGCCTAGCGTGGGGTTGTAGATGAGCTTCCACTCTTGGGTTTGGAAGTAATACTCCTGCTCGACCCACAAGTTGCTGACCAGGGTCAGGTAGCCAAAGCGCTTGGAGAGCAGCAGTTTTTCTTCGATCTCGACCTCGTTGTGGAACTCGGCCAGCTCGAAATACACGCCCATGTCGAGCGGCCAGTCGCCTTCTTCGGCGAAGCGGTAGCGCAAGCGCTGCTTCAAGCCATCGAACTGCAGCGCGGGTGTGCCGGCGGTAGCGCCCTGGTGGAAAGAGAAATAGAGGCCTAGCTCCAGCCGGTCCGTGATGCCCAGCTCCAGCTCGGTCTGTAGCCGCGAGCGTACCGACGTGACCGCATCGCGCGTGCCGTCCTCTTTCTCGCGGGCGACCCGCATCGGGATCAGATCGACGATCTCTTCGACCTCGACCTTACCCTTGGGTAGCGTTTGGTACGGGTAGGAGTACGGCAGCGGGTGCGGGTTGGCCGCCGCCATGCCAGAAAACGCCATAAAAATCAGGCCCAGCGCTAGGCCCAGCCTGCGAGAAGTGTTCAAGGCAAACTCCCGGCCATCGAGGCGACGCGAGACGAAGGTTCGGTTGTCATCGGTAAGATCCAGGTCTTGTTGGAGAGTCCGTCGACCTCACGCGCTAGGTCGACCGTGGGGTCGAGCAGACGCTGCATGGCGCGACCGTTGAGTGAGGCAAAGGCATCGACGTAGACGGCTGGTTCGACCAGCCCACGCTTGCGGTAGTCAGCGGCCACGGTACGCGCGGCCTCGAGCACCATGTCTGGCTGCGTCGACATCATGGCCGTCTGATAGGGCGTGAAGTAGTCGCTGGGCGACACCCGAAACGTTCGGCCCGTGCTCGGCTCGACGACACGAAAATCGACCGCGCCGTTCTTCTCCATGAGCATCACGTTCCACGAAAAGCGAAACCCCTGCTCGCTCCAACACAGCTGGCCGGGATAGAGCCAATGCCGAGCCGGTAAGAGCAGCTGCACCACGAAATACGCCACCAACGCCGGCTGGAGCCAGCGCGGCGTCCGCAAGCCTACGCCCTGAGCGGCGCTTGCCGTCGGTTGCGCCAGTAGTCGCTCCGCCCAGGGCGCCAGCTTGCGCGGCCAATCTGGCTCGAAAAACAGCGTCGCGCCGGCAATCATCAGGTACGGAAACATGCCGATCGAGAACAGCGCGGCCGTCAGCAAGTGAAACGTCACCAAGGCAGCGAACGCAAACCGGCGGCTCTTGCGCCAGAGCAGCAGCGGCACGATCGACAAGTCGAAGAGCGCTCCGGCCCAGCTCATCGCGAAAGCGGTCGAGCGCGCCCCGAGCAGCTCCCCCACGAGCGGCCAGTCGCCGTGGCGCGCGAGCCAGCTGGACAGCGGCTCGGCACGCAGCAGCCAGTCGGCGTTCAGCTTGGCGATGCCACCGAACACGTAGACGAGGCCGAACTGCGCGCGAAATGCCCACAGCATCCAGCTGGGCAAGGTTGCGCTGCGTAGCCGCTCGTCACGCCGTGCATCGAGCGACCACGCGCCCGCAAGCGGTAAGCAGGCCATCAGCGCGCACACGCACACCACCAAGTAGTAGTGGTTGAGGTAGTTGGTCTTGTCGATCAGGTGGGCGTAGCCGAAGAGCAGGCCGTAGCCGATGATGCTGGCGCGGTAGCGGTAGCCAAGCGCGACGCCGAGCGCGCACAGGGCCATTAGCCCGAAATGCACGTACATACCCAGGCCGGGCCACGCAACGACCCAGCCAAAGCCCCAATACTTGAAGAAATGGGCCGGTTTCAGGAAGTATTCGGCGATCCAACCGTGCGCAAAGTAGCGCAACGCCAGGACGAGCAAGAGCACGCCGAAGCCGATGCGAAACGCCGCCAAGCTGGCGGCGTCCACTGGGCGCTGGAGGCGTGCGTTAGTCGCCATCGTTGTCGCTGAACTTCAGGCTGGCGCCCAAGCTGCTCAGCACCTCGGTGGCCAAGACACGCTTCAGCGCCTTGACTGAGTCGTAAGCCGCCTGCGCGGTCTCGGGCGAGTCGGTCAGCGCCTCGGTGAACGGCTCTGGAATGGCGAGCAGCGCGGCCTCGGCCTCGGCCAGCGCCGCGCGCGCGTGCACGTCGGCCGCCGCGTTCTTGGCGTGCACCAGCGTCGAAAGGCTCGGCTCGGCCACGCCTTCGCGCGAGCCAAAGTAGATGTTGCGAATACCGCGCAAGCTGGCCAGCATGTCGGTCACCGACGCGCCCGCGCGCTCCGACTCCTGGGCGGCTGGATCGATCTTCCCGCCCGTGGCCGCGCCGAGCGGCTTGCCCAGCTTCACGTTGGCGATCAGCTCCGTCAGCACGACGCTTTCGTTGAGCAGCGTATCGAGCCCTGCCTGCACGCTGCCCGAGACGCTATCGGGCGCGCCAGGCTCGGAAAAACGCCGAGCAAAACCGCCATCTTCCGGCTCCCAAGCGTTCAAGAGCTCGCTCGCGCTGGCGGCCACGATCTGGGCCGCGCTGCTGGCGAACTGCCGTCGCCGCTCACCACTCGGGTCATCAGCCAAGAGTGCCGCCTCGACGTCCGCGTCGTCGGCCGGGAACAACAGGTATTCGATGGCGTGCAGCCCGCGCTTGTTGGCTCCCAGCTTGCGCAGCTGGGCGACGGTCAGCTCGTTCTCGGAAGCCAGCTCGGCTTCGAGCTTCACCGTATCGAGCGGCGACTGGTCGAGCGCCGCCGACGAATGCAGCTCCTGCGCCGGACCGAAACCGAAGGCACCAGCTTCTTGCAATGGCTCGCGTACCTCCAAGTACGCTTGGCGCGTCGCCTCGAGATCGGCGGTGCCGGGCGAGCTGACCAGCTCTTCGAGCAACGACGCCAGCTCGTCCGAGCGCGTGCTCAGCTCTTGGTAGGTCGGCAAGATGACTTGCTCGGTCGCGCCCTTCAGCGCCACACGACGTTCGCCATCCGGAAGCGCGACCGGCGCGCAGCCGAGTGCCAGCGCAACCGCTAGCCCACAGGCCCGAACTCCCTGAATTTGAAAGTGCTTCTCAATTTCAGAACGGGCGCGCAAATTGTCGGGCAAATTGGGCATGAAGGAGGCCAAGGACACGCGCAGTAGCGCTCAGGCGTAGCCGCCGCCCCTGATCGCGTCAAGCGCCGGCCCCGGGGAGCGAATTTGGGGCCAGAGCCGGCCTCGAATCGTGCGAGGGTTGGCGAATGTCGGAGATGTTGGCGGTCCTCTCTCAGTCGAGCGAGCTGATGGTCGTCCAGAAGCGCGAGCTGATGGAGCTCATCGGCTTCGAGACGCGCAACAAGTATGCAATCGAGGTCAACGGCGCGCCGCTGGCCTACGCGGCCGAGCAAGGCTCGGGCGGCTTGGCATTTCTGGCGCGCATGTTCTTCGGGCACTGGCGTCGGTTCGAGATACATTTCTTCGACAACGCGCGTCAGCTGGCGCTGCGGGCGGTGCATCCGTTCCGCTTCTTTTTCCAGCGTTTGGAGGTCCAGACGGCCCAAGGCCGCGAGCTGGGCGCGATTCAGCAGCGCTTCGCCTTCTTCTTCAAGAAGTTCGACGTGACGGACCCGACTGGGCGCTTGCTGCTCAGCGTCTCTTCGCCGATTTGGCGCCCCTGGACCTTCGTGTTCAAGCGCGACGACCGCGAGCTGGCGCGGGTGGAGAAGAAATGGTCGGGCATGCTGCAAGAAGCTTTCACCGACGCCGATCGCTTCCGCGTCGCGTACGACTCCCCGGAGCTGAACCTGGACGAGCGCACGCTGGTGCTGGCGGCCGCCATTTTCATCGATCTGCAGTACTTCGAGCGCAAGGCCCAGTAGGCGCCAGGCGCTCGAGCAGGAATGCAACAGGAAGACGCGAAGGCGCGAAGCGAGATTTTTGGGGCTCGCGCGCTTCGCGCCATGGACGCGGGCAACAACGGATTGGTTGGTTTGCTTGTCCTGCTTGCTTCCAAGGCAATATTTTCCCATGAGCGCACCTGCGAGTCGCCTCGCAGCTCGACACCGCAACTCTGCGCGGGAGCCCTCCTTCGCATGCCAACCCCGATCGTCGGAGAAGCCCTCTTCGCGCCGCGCCTCTTAGTCGCGTTTGCGACTGGAAATTCCGAAGGAATTCGAGGGCTCCAGCCCGTGGCA
>DATAKF010000467.1:0-16195 GCA_036261775.1 Polyangiaceae bacterium
CCGCTGATCCTGGCTTCTGGCTTCGTTTTCGCTCCGGTCCGGTGCTCACGTACCCACGTACGCTCCGCTCCGGTCCTCGCGAAAGCCTCGCCAGAAACCAGGCTTAGCGGGCGGGCAGCTGTGAGATCAGACCAATGCTCAGAGGAAGGCGGGAAGGCGGGAAGGATCGAGAATTTCTTTGTTCGAGCGGGGCGGCCGAAAGGTTGCTGTCTCCCGTTCGGTTGCTGTCTCCCGTTCGGTTGCTGCCTCCCGTTCGGCTGCTGTTGCGCGTTCGGCTGCTGTTGCTCTTTCAGTTGCTGCTGAAGTCGTGGGTTTGCTGGCCAATGTGAGCTCGCGCAAAGCGCGAGCCAGAACCACCTCAACCGACCTTGCCACACCAGATCACGATCCGCGATCGAGAGAAGGCCCGGTACAAACTCGGCGAGGCCGAGCGCCGATCGCGCTTTAGGTCAAGAGGGTCGCACCGACGCACCAAGCGAAGTGCGGAGGCTAAAAAAGACCAATACTAAAATGGAACGCGCCGATGCTCTCCCAGAAGCGCTGCCGCTTTCGTGACGAGTCGACTTGGTCCAGGAGTCGTTCGAGATTGAAACCGTAGTCGAACACTAGGGGGCCGACGGGGGTGGCGATGCGGATGCCGCTGCCGGCCGCGTAGCGCAGGCGAAAGCCCAGATCTTGGAAGGCGCGCAGCGAGCTCCACAGGTTGCCGGTGTCGAGGAACAGCGCGGTTTGGATGCTGCTGCTCAGCGGGATACGCAGCTCGGCGCGTGGATTGACGAAGACGTCGCCGCCGCGAATCAAGATGCGGTCGACCGTCAGCAGCTCGTTGTCGCCGGGGTCGGACTCGGACAGGGCGCGCGCGTCGAGCAGCTGCTGCGCGATGTCTTCGGGGATGAGGGAATCCTGCGAGAAGCCGCGGATGGTATCTATGCCGCCCATGAAGAACAGGCGATCTGGGTAGGTGTGCGAGCGCTCGATCAGCTGGCTGTTGAGGCCCCAGCGAAACGACAGCGCGAGCGCCATGCCGCGCTTGGTGATCGGCACGTAGCCTGCCACGCGCGACGTGTACTGCATGAAATCGCTGACCACCGGATCGAAGGGTCCGGTGCCGCTGCTGCTCGCGGCGGCGCTGGCGGTGTCACCGACCGGCTTGGCGTGCACGTGCTCGATGGACCCGGAAATCAAGAAGCCGCGAGTGGCGTCGAGCGGCACGTCGCGCTGGTCCCAGCTGGCGGACGCGCGCTGCGCGATGACGAAGGTCGTACCTTCGGGGACGCGAAACGTCGTTAGCTGCCCGCTGTCGCGGATGTATTTCACCAGCCCGCCGGTGTCGCCCAAGATCGTAGCGGTGTTCAGCTCCAGCGAGCCGCCCAGCTGCGCGGACAAGCGCCGCTCGGGCCGGAAGATCAAGGTCGGGATGAAAGCGTCCTTGACCAAGCTGTAGTCGCGCGCGTTGTCGCGCACGTCGATGGCCTCGACGTTGAAGCGGAACAGCGGACCGAGCCCGATCTCGGGGAACGCCACGCTGGCCGAGTTGTGCCGCCCGAAGCGCGTCTCGACCGGCTCGTGCTTGGCGCGCACGTCGGGCTCGATGATGAACTGCTGCGGCAAGAAGTTGAGCTGCGAGCGCAGGGTGAGCTGAATCGCTTCGCCGGCCAGGTTGCGGTGGCCGTACTCGAACGAGATGCGGAAACCCTCGCCGCTGCTCAAGCCGGGGCGCACGTCGACGTACTGCGCCAGCCGCTCTTCGACGTTGATGATCACGACCTTCTCGCGCGCCGGCACGTACGGATCTTCGAAGCCGACGCTGATGCTGCCAAACACACCCAGCGTAGCCAGCCGCTCTTCGGTGCGGCGCACCAGGCTGCGCCGGTAGACGCCGCCTGGCTCCAAGGCGATGCGGCTGCGGATCAGCCGCTCGCTGGTGGCGCTGGCGCCGCGGATCACCAGCCGCGATACGCGCACCTGCTCGCGCTCGCTGATCACGAAGCGAGCGCGGCCGCGCGTGTGATCCGGCGAGAGATCGAGCTCGACCTCGGCGTCGGCGAACGCGAAGCCTTCCTCGGCGTAGGTGTCGAGGATGCGGCGGCGCGCGCGGTCGAGCTCGGCTTGGCTCAAGGGCACGTTCAACAAAAGCTCGGAGGCTTCGAACAGGCGCTTCTCGACGAGCGCGTTGTTGCCCTCGAAGGCGACGTCGTACAGGTAGGTGCGCGGACCGAGCCGGATCGGCAAGTAAACCGAAGCGACGTTCGCGCAGTGCTTGCCGCGCTTGGGATCGGGCACGCAGCTCAGCGACGCGTCGGGCGGCGGCAGCTCGAGCGGCAAGCCCGCTTCGTCGTAGCTGCACGACGCTTTGGGCACGCTCTGCTGGCCGTCTGGGAGGCACTCACCCACCGGCGAACGGCGGTCGCACGAGCGACGCACCAGCGCCAGCGGCCCGACGCTCGCCGACAGGTAACCCTCCGAGCGGTACAGGTCTCGCAGGTGGTCGATGGCCTTTTCGTAGACGTCCGGCACGTAGTAGGCGTACGGGCTGAAGTCGCGCGGGGCATGGCGCGTGCCGGTGTCGCTCGTCGGTCCGTAGGCGGGCTCGGTGACCCGCGGATCGACGGGGCCGAGCAGCTCTGCTCCCGGGAGCTCGGCCAAGAAGCTGTCGATTTCGGCGTCGACGTCCGCGGGCTTGAAGCGCGTCAGGCACGGATAGCGGCGCTGGCCGACGCGCAGCGGCCCACCTTCGCGGATCGTGAAAACCAAGTCGCTGACCGGCGAGCCAGGGCGAGTCCGCACGCTGGACGTCACCTGCACGTCGAGCCGACCGCGCGTCAGGTACTGCTGGCGCAGTTTTTCCGCCAGGCTTTCGGGCGAGCGATCGTCGGTCTCTTCGAGCGACAGCGCCGCCAGCAGCTCGTCGCTGTCGAATAGGCGATTGCCTTCGAACACGATACGCATGCGCTGGTCAGCGCGCACGTTGACCTTCAGTGTCAACTTGCCCTGGGCGTCGGTCTCGAGCGTGTGTGCCACCGCGGCCCTGTGAAAGCCGCGCGCTCGCAGCAAGAGCTCGAACTTGCGGTCGGCAGCCTCGAGCTCGTCTTCGTCGGCGCGGTCGCCGCGGTTCGGGCCGTACTGGCTCAGCAAGCCGCGCAGCACCGGCTCGTCCGGATCGGGCCAGGCGTAGAACTTGCGGCTGGTGATGCGCTGGGGCGGACCGGGCTCCAGATCGATGCGCAGCGCGACCCGCAACGGATCATCGGTGTCGATGGCGAGCAGCGTGGCGCGCGCGCTCGGGAAGCCGTGCTTGGCGTGCTCTTCGCGGAGCCGCACACGAATGTGCTCCAGATCGTCCTCGGTCAGCTCTTTGCCGACTTGGACGCCAACGGCGCGCAGCAGCAGATCTTCGGCCAGCACGCCGCCCGTCACGCGCACGTCGGCGACCAGGCGGCGCGGCGTGACCACGATGCGCAGACGCACGCCGTCGCCGTCGGCTTCGACCTCGGCGCGCGCGTCACCGTACCTGCCGCTCTCGAGCAGCTCGTCCAGCGACCGGCGTACCAGCTCGGGTGACAGCAGCTGCCCGGCAACGGCGCGCACGCTGGGTCGTTCGCCGAGCCAGCGCGAGCCCCGCACCTGAACCTCCACGCGCGTCAGCGGGCGCCCGGACAGGGCCGATAGGTCCGGCGGGGGCCGCAGCTCGGGAACGCGCACCTGGCCCAGGGCCGTGGCCGCGCCGAGCAGCCACAAAGCGAGCGCCATGGCCTGGGCCACGCGGAGCGCTCGAGGGGGGTGCATCGGCCCCCTTATACTGTGGTATGGGCCGGGGATGGTTCAGGCGTCGGCCTCGCTCCGCTCGTCGAAAGGGACCGAGCGCTCCGCGCGACGCCGCGGCCGTTGGCGCCGCATTTTGCTATGGCTCGCGGCAAGCGGCGTGGTGCTGGTGGGGCTGACCTACTGGGCCGTCCACCGCTTCGAGTGGGCTGGCCCGCTGGTCGCCAATAGCCTGCGCGCGGTCATCGGGGTCGACAACGTCGCTCACCTCGAAGATCTGGTCTACGCGGCCGAAGATCGCGTCAACCGTCTCACCCGCAAGAATGAGAAGCCGCAGGCGCATTGGCAGGTGCCGGCCGTCGCGCCAGCGCTGTCCAACGCGCCCGTGGCCTCGGCCGCAGCGTCGGCGACGCCCGAGGCCGCGCGCTTGCCGCCCTTTGCACCGAAAGATCCTGGGCCGGCGCTGAAGCAATGGTCGGCGCCGGGCGACGGCAAGTGGGTCCCCATGGTCGATCCGCGCCGCCCTGGCGAACCCACGTACATGATGAAGACGCTGCTCCACCCGGACGTCGGCCGCTCTTGGGCGGAGGTGTTCGTGGTGGCGGTCGATCTGCGGCGTGTGCGCGTCTACGCCGTTGCCGGCACGCGCGAGCCCGCGGCAGATTCGCCCGAGGGCGAAAAGTACGAGCGCACGGCCTTGATTCCCACGGCGCACGACGAGGAGCTGCTCGGCGCCTTCAACGGCGGCTTCATGACCGAGCACGGCGGCTACGGCATGAAGGTCGACGGCGTGACGCTCGTAAAGCCGAAGCCCAACGCCTGCACCCTGGCCGTCTACTCCGACGACTCCGTGCGTATCGCACCATGGAAGGACATTGCCGCGGACGAGCCGCGCATGCGCTGGTTCCGGCAAGCGCCCGAGTGCATGTGGTCGAGCGACGTGCTGCACCCCGGGCTCGTTGGCGGCAAAGGCCTGAAGTGGGGCGCGACGCTCGACGGCGACACCGTGATTCGTCGCTCCGCGGTGGGCCTGAACGCCGCCCGCGACGTGCTGTACGTCTCGATCACGAACCACACCTCCGCCCGCGTGCTGGCGGACGGCATGCACCACTGCGGCGCGGTGGACGTGGCGCAGCTGGACGTGAACTGGAGCTACCCCAAGTTCGTGACCTTCGAGCCGAGCGAAGGCAGCCCGGAGCGCAAGGCGGTCGCGCTCTCGGAAGGCTTCGAATACTCGCCGGACGAGTACATCCGCAAGAAGCAGCGCCGCGACTTCTTTTACCTGATGCGCAAGGACACGGGCCTTACGCCGCCTAGCGACTACGCCGCGCCGTCCGCCAGCGCGGCGCAGTCGGCAACCCCCGCGCCGTCCGCTACCCCACCACCCTGATGCCCGAGCTGCCCGAAGTCGAAGTCACTCGGCGGCGCATCGGCAAGCTGCTGGTCGGGCGCAAGATTGCCCGGCTGGTCACCACCAAGCCCAGCTACTTCTTCCTCACCAGCCCGCGCAAGCTTCAAGCCGAGCTCGCCGGTCGCACGGTGCAAAAGCTCGACCGTCACGGCAAGTACTTGCTCGCGCGGCTCGACACCGGCGCGACTTTGCTGCTCCACCTGGGCATGACGGGCCAGCTCTTCGGTGAAGGGGCGCGCAGCATTCGCCTGCTGCGAGCGCCGGATCGCCGGTCCAAAGGCACTGAAAAGCCGCGCGGTTTCACGCCCGACGAGCACACGCACTTGCAAGTCGAGTTCGACGACGACGGCCCGCGCGTCTTCTTTCGAGACGTGCGCAAATTCGGCAAGGTGCTGCTCGTGCAGGCCGGGCGCAGCGACGCGCGCCTCGAAAAGCTGGGCATCGACGCGCTGCTGGCCACCGGCGAGCACCTGTTCGAAGCCGCGCGCGTGCGGAAGATTCCGATCAAGTCTTTGCTGCTCGATCAAGCCGTGGTCGCCGGCATCGGCAACATCTACGCCGACGAAGCCTTGTTCATCGCGGGTGTGAGCCCCCAGCGCGTCGCGCGTCGCGTCGACGCCGAGGCGTGCGCGGCCATCATCGCCGCGGCGCAGCAAGTCATGCGCCGCTCCATCCAAACCGGCGGCTCCAGCATCAGCGACTACGTGAACCCCGACGGCTCCGACGGCGGCTACCAAAACGAGCGGCGCGTCTACGGACGCGAAGACGAGCCCTGCCCCACTTGCCGCGCGCCAATTCGACGCGTCGTCATCGCCCAGCGCTCTTCGCACTTCTGTCCTGCCTGTCAGAAGTAGTCCGCCGCTAGAACGCAGCGCGGGCGTCACGGCCCAACCGCTCACCTGGCTGGTCGCTAGTTCCGCAAAAAGCACATCAAAGGCTGGCTCGCGCGACGAGCCCTCCTGCGACTCGGGGCCAGCTCGACGCGGCAATCGCATTTATCGGCGCGGAAATTGGACCGATCGGGCGGCGACGCGAGGCTCTCCATCCGGTCACTCGCCGCGACGTCGAGGACCCCGGGTTTCCCCCCAAAAACCCGCCCTCCAACCCACGACCGCGACGGCCAGCCCAAGGGCCGCGGCGGCAGCGCACCACCGAAAAAAGTCCCCTGATGAAGTCGGCGAACGATCCGGTCTCCTTCCCCGCCACTGCCCGTCGTTTTCGGCTCAGAGCCAGCCGGCTGCTGGCGGCAGCCTGTGCTGCCTCGGGCGTGCTGGCTCAGGCCCCCAGCGCGCGGGCTGACCTGATGATCGCCAAGGGCGACAAGTGGGAGGTCTCGACCAACGGCCGCGTCAACGCCTTCCTCAGCTACATCACGGGCGACGGCTACCCGGCCAAGAACCCCGGCCAGACCCACAACCTGGCGGCCGGCGCTGGTCTCGAGTCGTTCCAGACGGACGAGGACAACAAGCTGTCCACGCTCCGCCTGCGCAGCGGCTTCTTGGGCAACGTGCTCGGCTTCAGCGGCAAGCTGCAGATCGCCGACCGCACCACCGCGACCACGCACTTCGAGATCTGGAACACCATCGGCACGTCGCGCAGCAAAGCCGCCGTGAACGCGCCCGACATTCGCCAAGGCTTCGCCAAGCTCGAGGGGCCTTGGGGCAGCTTGCTGGCGGGTCGCTCGCTCGCGCTCTTCATGCGCGGCGCCATCAGCCTGGACTTCAACTACCAGCACGGCAACGGCCTCGGCTATCCTTGCGCTTCGGACAACAGCGATCCCACCTGCGGCATGGTGGGTTACGGCGTGATCTTCGCTGGCTTCAACCCGCAGCTGACCTACACGACACCCAAGGTCGGCGGGCTGGAGCTGTCGGTCGGCTTGTTCGATCCAGTCAACGCCCCCGGCAAGTACGAGGCCACACCGTGGCCCCGCATCGAAGGTGAGCTCGACTACGACGCGGAGTTCTTGGTCAGCGGCGTGAAGAGCAACTTCCACGCCTTCGCCAACGGCATGGTGCAGACCATGCGCGAGCAGGGCAACCCGGATCGCGTGCCGCGCATGCCCTACGAGCCGCAAAGCACCACGCCCTGGGGCGTGAACGTGGGGTTCTGGGCGGAGATCTTCCACGTGCGCGCCGGCTTCTCGATGTTCCAGGGCAAGGGCTTGGGCATGAACAACGCCTTCGAAAACACGCCGGCCGTTTTCGACAGCGATCCGGGCGTCGACATCAACGGCAACCCACATACGCCCCAGGCGCCCCAGCCGCGCAAGTTCGACGGCTACTACGCGGTGCTCGGCCTGAACCTGCACCCCATCTCCCTGAACGCCGGCTACGGCATCACGCGCGTGTTCGCGACGGACAACGACTTCGTCGCCGCCAAGATGAACAACTTCGACCCGATCAAAACGCAGCAAGGCATCTCGGCCGGCGTCAACTACGCGGTTGGAGAGCATTTGGTGCTCGCGCTCGAATACTTTCACGCCGACCACACTTGGTACTTCAACGACAAGCAGCGGCTCAACGTCGTGAACACCGGCCTCACGGTCCTTTGGTGAAGCGGAGCTCTCGGAGAAAATCATGAAAACATGGCGATACCTGGTGCTTGGCGGCGCTGCCCTGTCCTGGGGCGGCTGCTCTGATTTGCCGTCTTTCCCCGAGAACTGGGCCACGGGCGGCAGTAGCGCGGGCTCCGCGACCACGACCGGTGGCACCAGCGAAATTCCCGAAGGTGGCAGCAGCACCAGCAACGCTGGCACCACCAGCGACGCTGGCACCACCACGCAACCCACCGCTGGCAGCACCAGTAGCGGTGGCAGTACCAGTAGCGGTGGCAGTACCAGTAACGGCGGCGGCACCAGCAGCGCCGGGACTGCTCCAGGCAACAGCGGCAGCGGCGGCATGAGCGTGAATCCGCAGGCCGAGATCGACGACGCGGTGAAGAACCTCAAGGGCTGGCGCTACGAAAACCCGTGCGGCCACGTCGACGGCCACTCCTTGACCGATGGTCAGTGCAACTCGGGTGAGATCTGCTGGCCCAACTCCAACAAGGTTCGCTTCGCCGAGAAGAAGCAAATCGCCATCGGCGGCGTCGTTGGCCATCAGTACGACGTCACGCTGCGTATCCGGGGCGCCATCGAACCGCGGGACTACCCTGCGAACTGCCAGTTTCTTCCTGGCGGCTCGCCGAACGGCGCGACCATCAGCATCATCGACGGCTGCGACGGCTTCGCGAACGCGGGTCAGGTGACGTTCAACGTCTGGGAGCTCACGATTCAGGAGCCGAAGCACACTTACTACCTGAACGCGGTGAAGCTGCATCCGCCACACCGCGTCGACTCGATCGATCAGAACTTCACCGTGCGCGTCGCCGGTGGCACCAAGATCGATTTTGCCTTCGACGATCTGAACGGCGGCGAGATCCGCAACTGCAGCGTCACGGTTCAAGGCATCGAGCCGTATCCGAAGGCCTTCGACGGCAACTTCTTCCAGATGGACGTCGTGGATGCGAAGCTCGTCCCATGAGCGATTGCCACGTTGCAGATAGCGGCGTGACTGTGGGTTTTGGCCCCACTCGAATCCGCGCGCCGCTGAAGAATTCTGAACCTTCCCGCCCCCGAGCGCGGCTTCTTCCATGAGGACGACGAGATCCTCACTTTTCGTTACCGGTTCACGCAGCGGATTGCCCTAAACTACGCATGTTGGCAGCACGGACCACCACACCTAGAACGCACGTCAGTTTGCAGCCCCCTGCGGTCTAGGTCCTTTCTGTTGGGGGCGGCACGCACCGCCCCCCTCGGCCGACGTGAACTCGGCCGAACCTCCCCCCACGCGGCGACGCTCGAAGTCGCCAACTCATGAACTTCGTTGGCCCAGCAAACCGTTTGTCGCAGTAGTCCGCTTCGCCTCGCCACGGGCGGCTCCACCGAGCCGCTCCTGGATGACGCCACGACGACGCTCGCCGTCACGGCAATGGTGGAAGGGCTGCGTCGTTCGGACCCCGCGGTCACGCGACGTTTTTTCGAGCTGTACGCGGCCAGGGTAGAGCGGACCCTGAGGCGACTCTTGGGCCACTGCGACGATATGGAAGACCTGGTTCACGATGTGTTCGTCGACGCGCTCGAAGCGATCGACAAGCTGCGCGAGCCAGCGGCCCTGCCTGGTTGGGTAACCGGCATTGCCGTCATCACGGCCAAGCGTCGGCTGCAGAAGCAGTACCGTCGGCGCTGGCTGTCACTATCACCCACCGGAGTATTGCCAGAGGCCCCCAGCTCTTCGGCTGACGTCGAGGCGCGCGCCGCGTTCTCGTCCATCCACGAAATTTTGAATCTGCTCCGACCCGAAGACAAAATCGCGGTCTTGCTCTACCGGGTCGACGGCCTCACGGTCGACGACGCCTCGCAAGCGATGGGTATCTCGAGCAGCACGTTCAAGCGCCGCCTGCGCCGCGGTGAGCGCCATTTGCTGAAGCTCGCCAAGCGCTCCACCACGCTGCGTATCTGGCTGGGCGAAGAGGGGAGGCTATCGTGACCGATCCGGTAGCGCGGTTGCTGGAAACTTACGCCGAAGGACTCGAGGGCAAGCCCGGTGAGTCGCCGAACATCAACCGGCTCGAGCAGCGCGTGCGCAGCACGCTGCGGGAGCGCTCGTTGGCGCGCAAGCGCAGCGTCACGCGGCTGCAGGTGGCGCTGGCGCTGGCCGCAGGGTTCGCGCTGGTTTCGGGCGGCGTGGCCTACACATTCGGCAAGAGCTCGGCGCCCAGCGCGGCTTCGACGGTGCCGGCGGGTGACTGGGTCACCACCACCAAAGGCGTGGCCGAAGAGCGCAAGTTCGACGACGGCTCGTCCTTGCGGCTCGAGGGCGAGTCCAGCGCACGTGTGCAGTTCGTGCTCGAGAAGGGCGGGCTCGTGCATTTGGATCGCGGCGCGGTGAAGCTGAAGGTGCATCACCGCGACGGCTCGACGTGGCGCGTGGCAGCGGGCCCGTACGAGGTCGAAGCCATCGGCACCGAGTTCACGGTCGACTGGGTCGCCAGTCGAGACAAACCGCTGCGCGTGAGCGTGACCGAAGGCACGGTGGCGGTGCGCGGTCCGGCTTTCCGCGGCACCCGCTTCGTGTCGGCCCATCAAATGGTCGAGGTCACTTCACCGGAAGGCGCGCCCAGCTCCGAGCCAGTCGTGGCACCCGCGCCTGTCCCGGTCTCGGTCGACAGCCTCTCGCCCGAAGTGGCCGCCGAGCTGCCCGGAGAGACGAGCTCTAACTCACCGCACGCGGTGCGTGAGCGGTCCTGGCGCGAGCTCGAAGACAGCGGCAAGTACGCCGACTCGGTGAAGGCCGCTGAGCGAAAGGGCCTCTCCGGCATCTACCAAGCCGGCGCCGCCGACGACCTGCTCGCGTTGGCGCGCGCCGCCCGGTTCGCGGGCCGTATGGACGTGGCGCGAGACGCGCTCATGGCTTGCAGGGCGCGCTTCGCAGGCTCCCCGCAAGCTGCCATGTCTGCCTTCCTGCTCGGTCGCTCGGCCAACGGCGCGCAGGCCGCGCAGTGGTTCTCGGCCTACCTGAAAGAGCAACCTGGCGGCGCGCTGGCTCGCGAAGCGCTGGGACGCCTGATCGAAGCCTACCAAGCCGCTGGGGATCGCGTGTCGAGTCGATCTGCGGCCGAGCGCTACCTCAAGAGCTACCCGGACGGTCCGCACGCAACGCTAGCGCGCGAAGCGCTCCACAGGTGACAATACGCTGAGTGAATCGGCTCCTAGCGGCGGCACTCGTTGCACTAGGCGCCCTTGGACCGGCCACCAGCTGGGGCGAGGAGCGCGACTATGTCGTGCTCTTGCTGCCGGCGCGTGAAACACCCACGTCACGCCGCCTGAAGGCCGAGGTCTCGAAGCTCGATCTGGCCGTCCACGTTGCGCAAACCGACGAGCCCGTCGATCCCGACGAGCCGCGCATGGCCGAGCTGGCGCAGACGTTCGGCGGCGAGGCGCTGGTGCTGTTGTCGAGCGATGGCCGCGTCGCGACCATTTGGTTCAGCCAAGCTGGCCAAGGAGAAAAGCTCAAGCGTGTGGTGCAGGCCGAGAGCGGCTCCGCCGATCTGCGCTCCGAGTCGGTGGTGGTTGGCACCGTGGAGCTGCTGCGCGTGCGCCTCCTGACGCGCCGGCCAGCCGAGCCAGAACGTCCGCCAACATCGCCTCCGCCGCCATCACCTCCGCCGCCGCCAGTCGAGCCCGAGTACCGCCCGCTGACCGTCGGAACCGTCGTGGGTCTGGACAAAGCAGGGTCGAAGTTCAGCTTTGGCTCCAGCTACCAGGTGAGCGCCGACTTTCAGTTGGCGAGGCCCCTCTCCGTGCGCGCGCTGCTGCGCTTACCCGCCGCCAGCTCGCAGACCTCCCTGGGGGGCGCGACCGCCGAGGTGCAGACGGTCATCGCCGTGGGCGGTCTCGCGCTAGGCTTCAATCCCACACCAGCGTTGCGCCTCGACGCGTTCGGCGGCCTGGGCGGCGCCCACGTGTCGGCGCTGGGCTTCTCGGCGCCGGGCAAGGAAGCGCTCACGCGCCAGCTCTCGCGCTGGCTATTCGTGGGCGCGGGCGGGGGCCGCGCGGCGCTGCAAATCGCGCCCATCTTGAACGTCACCGCGCAAGCAGGTGTGACGGTATCGGCGTTGCCGGTCGAGATCGTGATCGATCACGAAGTGGCAGCCGTTTGGGGCAGGCCGGCTTTGTTCTTCGGCATCGGCCTCGAGCTGCGGCCGGATTTACGCTAGCGGCGCGCCGCGGCTGGGCTCAAGGCGACGGCCCTTCGTTCAACGCGGTGGTGCGATAAAACGTCGCCTCGGCGGCAAACTCGGGTGTCATCGGCTCCGGCACGTCGTCGATCCAGAGCTCGTTCACGTTGCGCAGGTGGATGACACGCTGCGGGTAGTTGAAGGAGCGAAACGTGATGGCCTGCTCGTCGGCAAGCCCGCGCACTTGGCAAAAGGTCGCGTCCGCATAGAACAGGGGCGTTTCGTCGCTGGCGTGCAGGAAAATGCGCGAGTTCGCGTGGCGAAAGAACATGCCCAGCTTGTTGGCAGCCCGAAACGAGACGCACTTGCTGTCGGACAAGCCGGGAATCATCTGAAAGCTCGCCGACTCCTTGTCGGCAGCCTGCGACGTATCGAGCGCGGCGATGAAGCCTGCCATGTCCTGATGACACACGTATTGCTCCGGAAAGCTGAACGGCACGAATGAAGCCGTGTAGCGCGGCGGTGCATCCCAGGCGGGCACCTCGGGCATGCCGCCCCCGCCCCCTTCGCTCGAGCCAGCGCCACCGCCTTGTGCCGGGTCGACGGTTCCGCCTTCGCTCACGCTGCCTGCCTCGGCGCTCGTGCCGCCGCCTTCGACAGTGCCGCCCGACGGAATCACGCCTGGCATGCCGGCGGCCGCGCCCTTGCCCGCCAACGCCAGGTTGCTCTCGGCACCCTGGTCCACCACCTCGAGCCGCAAGCTGCCGTCGCACGACGCGACCAGCATGACGAGCAGCGTGAGCCACGTCAGCCAAAAGGCCCGTGACGGTAAGATGCGCAGCACACGCCGATTGTACTTGGATCGGCGCCGGCGAGGCAGGCTCACGGCTTCAGGTACGTGGTGTTTTCGCCCATTCGCTTGCTGGTCTTGAGCTCGGGACCCGTAAGCGGGGCGCCATAAATCCTAAATTCGCTGATTTTCCCGGCGAAGTACGCGTCGGGGGCGAACTGCGAGCGGCCGAGCCAGTTGTTCACGTCGTTGATGGACGACAACGGCTCGTTGAGCGTGACGCTCGAGCCAACCGCGGTACCGTCGAGGTACAGCGTCAAGTTGTGAGCGGTAGCGTTGACTACCACCGCGAGCTGAGTGGGCTGCGCCGTGAGCTCCGTCGCCGAGTCGGTGAAGATCTCGGCGGTGGGCGAAGCGTTGGTGTAGCAAGCGCGGAGCTTGCGCGCGCTCAGGAACAGGTACTTGTTGCCGGTGCCCTGCGTGCCTTCGGTCATGTTGCTGGAGCCAAAGTCGAAGATGCGCTGCCAGTCTCCGCCGGCCGCGCCCGTCCAGGTCACGTACGCCTCGATGGTCGCGCTGGTCAGCGTGCTGATCAGCGCGTTGGGCAAGTCTAGGTATTGCCCACTGTTGCCGCCGGACAGGTTCAACGCGCCAGCGCTGATGGTAGCGCCGCCCATCAGGATGCCGTGCGCGCTGCCGACCGAGTCCTTGGCGTCGGCCTCGAAGCTGTAGCGATGGAGGAGCGAGGTTTGGAGCGGCACGCAGCTGGCGCCCTTCACCGAATCGGTGTCGGGCGTACCGCAGCCGCACTTGCCTGGTGCGACCTTGTCCGGATCGTCCGGGCACAGGTCGTTGCCGTTGACTCCGCCCGAGCCGCCTCCGCCTCCGGAGCCGGCAGCGCTCGCGGCGCCGCCGCTGCCACCTGCTCCACCCGCCGCCCCCCCAGCGCCGTTGGCGCCGCCTAGCGAGCTGCTGCCTGAGCTGCCCCCCGTCGCACTACCGCTCGTCCCCTTGCCCGCCGTGCCCGTGGCGGTGTTACCCGCAGTCGCCGAGCCCGCCGTACCAGTGCCTCCCGCGCCCGCGGAAGGCTCGTACTGGTAGCCCAAGCTCGGTTCGGCGCCCGTATCTTCCGCCGCAGCGCATGCGACCAACCAGCCACTAGACAGCCCGCCAAGCAGCGCCAGCAGGGGAAAACGAAACCGACGGCCCGGGAACGCAGAACTAAGTGCCACCCCCCTCAGCCACGCCTTGCTGGCGGGGAGGGTCAGCTTTTGGCGCTGGCGCGGCGATTCTGCGCGAAGCTCACGGAAACGAACGGCGTTTTTCGCCCGTGACTGAAAACTCGACGAAGCCGTTGTCGCGGCTGCCCATCACATAGACGCGCCAAATCGGCTCGCGCTGGGGGCTCGAACCGTCACGCTCCAAGATCACGTTCGACACCTTGCTCTCTTCGAGCTTGAGCTCGGCAAGCGCCTTCTTGATGAGCGTTGGCACGAGCTTGAAATCGACACTGTCGAGCGAAAACAAAAGCTGCTGCAGCTGCTGCTTGTCACTGCCAAGCCGCACCGGCTGCGGTCGCTCCACCTTGTTTGCCCACAGCTTGTAGCTGTCGACATGCTCGCGGTTCTTCGGATCTTGAGCCTCGAGCGTCGCGTAGTACTGCATCAGGACCAGCTGCTTGGCCATGATTGGCTTTCCCAGCTTGGCCTCGTAACGGGCCTTCGCGAGCGTGGCGTCCGCGAAGTAGTCCTCTTCGACCAGCCTTCCCTGGGGCTCGTCGGGCGCCGCGACCCCAGCTCCACCCGGAGTGGCGGTCGGAGCGGGTGTAGTCACGAGCTGGGACACGTCAGCCGCGGTCGAGGCCGAGAAATACGCCACCAGGCCGCCCGCAATGGCGCCGCCCACTCCGAGCAGCGCGCCAACCACCGCGATGGCACTCACGCAGCCACGCTGCACGTGCGGCACGTGGATGACCGGCATGTGGTGCTGGTGCACGTACTGCGTTACTGGTCGCTTCTGCGTCTGGACGAACGAGCTAGCCCCGCAAAATTGGCAGGTCACGAACTCGCGGTCCGGGTCGAGCTTCACGTTGGCGCCGCACTTCGGACAGGTTGCTGGAACGAGCTTCGCCACGGAGGAGGGCTACTTTAGTATATAGAGCGCCTCCATGTCGTCCGACGAAATGAAAAGCGCAGCCGCCCGGGCTGCCTTGAGCCACCTGCCTGACGGGGGCGTTATTGGTCTGGGTACCGGCTCGACCACGCGCTTCTTCATCGAGGCGGTAGGAGAGCTCGTGCGCGGCGGTCGCAGCTTCTCTTGCGTACCGACCAGCCGCGCCAGCCGAGCCCTGGCGGAGCGCTGCGGTATTCCGCTGCTCGACGACGCTGGTCCCTGGCAGCTCGAGCTGTGCGTCGACGGCGCGGACGAGGTCACGCCCTCGCTCGACTTGATCAAAGGTGGCGGCGGCGCCCACACCCGCGAAAAAATCGTCAACCAAGCGGCCAAGAAGAACGTCATCATCGTCGACGAAAGCAAGCTGGTCGCCCGCCTCGGCGAAACGCGACCGGTACCGCTCGAGGTGTTGCCGTTCGGCCTCAACACGACGCTTGCGGCGTTGGCTGCGCTGGGTCAACCCCGCGTGCGGCTGGCTCTCGGCGCGCCGCTCATGAGCGACTCTGGCAACTACATCGTCGATCTGACCACCGGCCCCATAGACGACCCGGCCAAGCTCGACAGCACGCTGCGCGGGCTGCCCGGCATCGTCGAGACGGGCCTATTCATCGGTCGCGCCGACATCGTCGTGGTGGCGGGCGCGCAAGGCATTCGCGAGCTGCACCGCCAGCCGTAGCGTCCGCGAAAACGCGTGACGCGAGCCCGCCGCCGAAATCGGGGTTAAGCTGGCGACCATGTTGCGGCGTCTTGCTTCGGTCGGGGTAGTTTCACTGGCTCTGGGTGGCTCTGCCCTGGGCGCGCACGACGCGTGGGCGCAGACGCCGCCCGCTGCAGCGCCCCCGCCCGCCACGGTGCCGACCGCCAAGAAGGTCGTGACCACGCCACCCGCAGCTCCACCCGCCGCCGCGCTGCCGCCCACCACGCAGGCGCCCGGCGCTCCAGGCCCCGTGGCGCCTGCCGCACCAGCGCCGAACAGCGTCGAGAAATCACGGCAAGGCGTGGTCGTGCTGGAGCGCCAAGGCAAGCCGCTCGCGCTCGGCGTAGTGCTCGACGGTGACGGTCGCATCCTGACCGCGCTGTCGCCGCTCACGAACGGTAACTTCTTGAGCGCGAGGTACGCCGACGGCGCCGTCACACCGCTCAAGCTCGTGCACAGCGATCGCGGCTGGGATCTCGCGTTGCTCTCGCCGGTGACCACGCCCAAGCAGCAGCCTCACAAGTCGGGTCTGCGCGCGGCGCGGACGCCCAGCTTCGTCGGGCTCCAAACCTTCAACCTGGCGCCGCCCAGCACGGTGGCGACAGCGCCGGCGTCGTTGAAGCTCTCGCCTGGGCTGCTGGGC
>DATAKF010000470.1:0-4025 GCA_036261775.1 Polyangiaceae bacterium
AAGAGCGTGCTCGAGCACGTCATCGCCGACCTGACGCGCTTCGAGGGCCGCGTCGGCACGGAGGACAAGATCGCGATTCAGGCTCACCTCGAGTCGATTCGCTCGCTCGAGAAGGACCTGGATCGCGCGGTGACGCCCGTGGCCGGAAAACCCCCGGTTTTGGAGCAAGGCGTCGACACCGCTTCGACCAACAACTTCGAGACCACGACCAAGATGATGATCGACATCTCGGTCGCAGCGCTCGCGGCCGACGCCACGCGCATGATCGTGCTGCAGCTCGGCGATCAAGGCGACGCCAACCTGATCTTCACCAAGCTGGGCTTCAAGGCGGCCGGCAAGGGCGACAACACCGGCGACGACAACGGCTTCCACAACATTGCCCACGCCAACGGCGCCGACAAAGACAAGTGCGACACCTGGTTCCAGGAGCAGCTTGCCTACACCATCGCCAGCATGAAAGCCGTGGGGCTGCTCGATCGCGGCGTGCTCTTGGCCATGAACAGCATGCGGCACGGCATGCACGAGTTCAACAACGTGCCGGCCATGATCGCCGGCAACGCGGGCGGCTACTTCAAGACCGGGCGCAGCATCAAGCTGCCGAACGACACGGCGCCCAACGGCATTCTGATCGCCCTGGCGAACGCGCTCGGCGTTCCCACTCAAACCTTTGGACGCACCGAATACGGCGGCGAGCTCGCCGTGCTCCGCAACGCCTAGCTCGAGGGTCCACCATGAACGCAAGCACACTCAAGTTTTCGAGTCTGGTGAGTCTCGTGGCGGCTGGCGCTCTGCTCAGCGTGGCCTGTGGCTCGGACAAGGGCGGAAATCCCGCAACTTCTGGCGCAGGTTCGAGCTCCACGGCGGTGAACGGGGGCGGCCCCAACGCCAGCGGTGGCGCCGCGGCAGTCGCGGGCAGCACGGGCGCGGTGATGGATCCGCCCAAGCCGGGAGTCATCTCCGTGGAAAGCGCGGGGGTGATGCCGCTGCGGCGACTCACCCATCGCGAGTTCACCAACACGATGGCCGAGCTCCTGGGTGACACCACCAAGGCCGGCTCCAAGTTCGAGCCCGACGGCCCCGGCCCGGGTGGCTTCGAGGCGCCTGGCACCGTCGCCACCGAAACCGCGCGCGGCTACATGGAAGCGGCCGAGGTGTTGGCGGCAGCCGCCCTCACCGCCAAGAAGATCGTCATCCCGTGCACCGCGCCTGCGGACGCGGCCGCCGAGACGACCTGCGTCACCACCCTGGTCAAAGAGTTTGGCGCGAAGGCCTACCGTCGTGACCTGGTAAAGAGCGAGGTCGACGACCTGGTCAAGCTGTTCCAAACAGCCAAGACGGCGGGCGCAACGTTCCAAGAATCCGTGACCGCCATGGTGGAGGCGATGCTGCAATCGCCCAACCTGCTGTACCACTGGGAGCTCGGTGACCAGCCGTCGGTGCGCGATCCCGAAAACTCGGCCCTGGTCGCGCTCACGGCGGACCAGCTGGCTTCGCGGCTCTCGTACTTCCTGTGGGAGTCTCCGCCGGATTCGGCGCTGCAAATGGCGGCAAAATCCGGCCAACTGGCGACGGCCGACGGCCTCAAAGCCCAGGCCACGCGGCTGCTCACGGACGACACGCGAGCGCGCCGCGCTCTGTACAGCTTTCACAAGCAATGGCTGCACATGGACACGCTCGACGACATCGAGGTCCCGCTCGGTCAAGAGCTGGAGAACTTCGTGGCGTCCATCTTCGTGGCGGGTGACGGCACGCTCAAGAGCTTACTGACGGCTCCCTACACCTTCGCCAACGCTTCCACGGCGCCCGAGTACGGCCTCAGCGTCAACGGCTCGGGCTTCACGCAGGTTCAGCTCGATCCGACACAGCGCGTAGGCGTGCTGATGCAGGTGCCGTTCTTGCGCACCAACGGCAACGCCGCCCCGGTGCGTCGCGGTCTGGCGGTATACAAGCAGCTGCTCTGCGGCAGCGTGCCCCTGCCGGTTGGAAATATCCCGATGGTCGAAGCAGACACGCCTGACTCGACGCTCACGACGCGCGAGCGCTTTGCCAAGCACGCCGACCTGGCTTGCGCGACGGGGTGCCACGCCATCTTCGATCCGTGGGGTTTTGCGCTCGAAAGCTTCGATTCCATCGGTCACTACCGCACGCAAGAGAAGGGCAAGCCCGTCGACGTGACCGGCCTACCGCAGGGCGCGGACAAGGTGATCGGCGGAACCACGCCGAAGGGCGCCATCATCCCGTTCAAGAACGGCATCGAGATGCTCAACGCCCTGTCGGCGAGCGAAGAGGTGAGCTGGTGCACGTCTCGGCACTGGTCGCGCTTCATGCTCGGTCGTATGGACAGCGACGCTGATGCCGGCGCGATGTCGAACGCCTTCTTGGCAGCCGCGTACCAGTCCGATCGCCTCACGTCGCGACCCTTCTCGGTCAAAGACTTCCTGGTCTCGATCGTCGGCACCAAAGCCTTCCGCTTCCGCACTCCCTCGGCCGGCGAGACGCTGTAAGGCACGGGCGCAGTGAGGGGGTCAGGGAGATGCCCTCGATCCCTGACCCCTCCGCTGCCTGATCCCTGATCCCTGACCCCCGACCCCCGAAGCCTTCAGCGCCTCACCACGCGACCGTGAAGCCAGCGTTGATGAAGTGCACCACTTGCTGGGCGCTCATCACGCTGGCGGTGACGTTTGGATCCGTCGCGCTCGGTATGCCTTGCTCGTGCCAGTTGTGCTGCGCACGGAAGTATTCGAGCGCGAAGTGTACGGGTCCCAGGGTGTGATAAGCGCCGGCTGTTACGCCGAAATTCTGCTTGATCAAGCGTGGGTTGGCTGGAGCGCCGATCACGCTGCGCGGGCCGCTGTCGTTCTTCGCGCGGTCCACGTGCCAGACGCCAGCGCCGGCAGCGAGCTTCAAATGCGCGCTGTCGAACGTCACTGACGCGAGCCCAAAGGCGCCGCGCGAGTCGCGCAGCACGCCGGTCGGATCGGTCGCGACGGGACTGCCCTCCAGGTACGTGATGGGACCGAAGCCTCGGCCTTGCATGGCCGCGCCGCCGACCTGCACCGGACCTACCGCGACCATCGCCCCGGCTTGGACGCCGAAAGCGTGCGCTTGCAAGTTCTTCTGGCGCCCCATCGCCTCGGGTCGCGTATCCGGCGTCGTGCCTTCGAGCACTTGCCAGAAGCCGCTGCCGAAGACGCGGACGTTGGTCTTGTACTCGTACTTGAGCTCGCCTTCGATTCTGGGCAAAGGCGCGCGATCGAGCTGCGCGAGCCCGATGGTCACGGGGTCGTAGGCGCCGAGCGAAAGCTGGAAGCCGCCGAGCGTTGGCGTCGAATACACGACGCCTGGCTCGTAGCCAGGGAAGGTGGCGCCGAATACGGCCATGCCGCAAGCGCCGCCGGACGCGACGCGGATGGAGCAGGGGTAGCCGAGCCCGTATTCGTGGGCGATCGCGTAGTCGAGCAAGATGCCGCTGCGGCCGAACAGCGCCAGCGCGCTGCCGCCCAACACCTGACCCCACGGACCTTCGAGCTTGGCCCACAGCTCTCGCGGATCGACCATGCCAGCGAAGTTCTTGTCGCGGCTGCCGCTCACGTTCATCCACAGCGCGACGCGCGTGCTGACTTTGAGACTTGGGCTGACTTGCTTCTCGGTGTCGAGCCCGAGCACGCTCATCATGAAGCCGTTCCGAATGCGGAACGAATGCAAGGCGCCGTCGGCGCTTTGCGTATCGCTCGTGCCGGCGCCCGCGTTCTCGGTTTGGCCTTCGGGTACGCCTTTGCCGATGCCGTAGCTCGCAAACGCGCTGAGGCGCGCGTCGAGCGAGAGCCGCCAGCCGTCGTAGCTCGCGACCGGAATCTCGGCGTTGGCCCGCTGAGTGCCGAGCAAGAGTAGTCCTACGGTCATGGCCGCCAGAGGCGACCTCATTCCACGCGCCATTTTGCAGTGCCTTGGGAGCGGAGCTCAGTAGTGGGGGACAGCGGCCCAGATGTTCTTGAACTGCACGAGCTCGCGGTGGTCCTGCAGCG
>DATAKF010000475.1:0-5718 GCA_036261775.1 Polyangiaceae bacterium
ATTTACGGCCGAAATGTCTGAAGCGGCGAATCGCTACACGTCGCCAACTGGAGCGGCGCGTCGGCCGGGGCGTCCGCTGCCACCCCCACACAGCGCCCATCTGCCGCCACCAGCGGGGTTGGTGCAGGCAGCGTGCCCCCAAGGAGGAGGGTCGGCGTAAAAGATTCAATCATTACGGATGCTTATGGCGCTGCGCGAGAAAATGCGTTGGCCGGTGTCGATCCCTGCGCCTGTCGTTTGACGTGTCTTCGGAGCCCCAAATCTCGTAACTCGGACGCGGACGTCCGGCGTGCGCTGGTCGGGGTCGAAAGAAGACGAAGTCATGCTCAAGAAAATCCTGATTGGTCTCGGAGTCGTGTTCGCGCTGCTGCTGATTGCGATCTCGCTGCAGCCGGCGACGTTTCATGTCGAGCGCTCCATTTCGATGAGCGCGCCCCCCGAAGCGGCGTTCGCACAGGTGAATGACTTTCACGCCTGGCACACGTGGTCCCCGTGGGAGAAACTGGACCCGGCGATGAAGCGCACGTTCGATGGCGCTCCGGCCGGAGTCGGCGCCAAGTACGCCTGGGTCGGCAACAAAGACGTCGGCGAGGGGCGTATGACCATCGAAGAGAGCAGCCCGGGCAAGATCGCGATCAAGCTCGAGTTCCTGAAGCCTTTCGAGGCGACCAACACTGCGACCTTCACGTTCAGCAAGACTGCCGAAGGCAACAAGACGACCTGGGCCATGGACGGCAACAACAACTTCTTCAGCAAGGCCATGAGCCTGGTCATGAACATGGACAAGATGATCGGCCCCGACTTCGAGCGGGGCCTCGCTGGCATCAAGACCGCGGCCGAAGCTGCCGCCAAGACTGCACCGACCGCCGCTGCTGCTCCCTGAAGAAAGAACCGACGATGAAGTTCCTACTGACCTACCAGGGTGATACGTCCGTCCCGCCGACCCCCGAGAAGATGGCCGCGATCGGCAAATTCGGGGAAGAAATGGCCGCCAAGGGCGTGCTGCTCATGCAGGGCGGCCTGGTGCGGCCAACGAGCGGCACCAAGCTCAAGTACGCAGACGGGAAGCACACGGTGATGGACGGCCCGTTTCCGGAGACCAAAGAGCTAATCGATGGCTTCGCGCTGGTGCGCTGCGGCTCGAAGCAAGAAGCCATCGAGCTGGGTCAGCGCTTCATGAGCATTGCCGGCGAGGGCGAAGCCGAGGTGCTCCAGGTGTTCGACGCGGCCGACATCCCCCCCGGCGCAGGTTGAGCCTGTTTGCCGCGCGCGCCAGACGCGGCAATCCAGCGCTGACATGGACTCCGAGATCCATCGCGCCATTCACGCGGTCTGGAGCATCGAGTCGGCGCGCGTCATCGCCGCGCTGGCGCGCATGGTGCGCGACGTCGGGCTAGCCGAAGAGCTGGCCCAAGACGCGCTCGTCGCCGCGCTCGAGCAGTGGCCAACCGAGGGCATCCCCGACAACCCGGCAGCGTGGCTGACCGCCACCGCCAAGCACCGGGCGCTGAACACTCTAAGGCGCGGCAAGATGCTCGAGCGCAAGCACGGCGAGCTGGGCTACGAGCTGGAAGCGCAGGCCGAGCCGCAGAAGCTGATCGAGCAGCTGGAGGCCGGACTAGACGACGACGTCGGCGACGACTTGCTGCGGCTGATCTTCACGGCTTGCCATCCCGTGCTCAGCACCGAGGCTCGCGTAGCGCTCACTTTGCGGTTGCTGGGCGGGCTGACCACCGACGAGATTGCCCGGGCTTTTCTGGTGCCCGAGCCGACGATCGCGCAGCGCATCGTGCGCGCAAAGCGCGCGTTGGCCGAAAAGCAGGTGCCCTACGAGGTGCCGCGCGGGGGCGAGCTGGGCTCACGGCTCGCTTCGGTGTTGGAGGTCGTCTACCTGATCTTCAACGAAGGTTACTCGGCGACTGCTGGTGACGACTTCATGCGACCCGCGTTGTGTGAAGAGGCCCTGCGGCTTGGGCGCGTGCTGGTCGGCTTGGCCCCGCAAGAGCCCGAGGTGCACGGTTTGCTGGCGTTGATGGAGCTCAACGCCTCGCGCGCTGCGGCGCGCACCAACGCCGACGGTGACGCCGTGTTGCTCTTGAATCAAGACCGCGGTCGCTGGGACCAAATGGCGATTCGGCGCGGCCTTGCGGCTCTGGAACGAGCCGAGCGGCTCGGGCAAGCAGCGGGTCCTTACGTGCTGCAAGCTGGCATCACCGCGTCGCACGCGCGCGCCCCCACCGCCGCCGATACCGACTGGCCCCGCATCGCGGAGCTCTACGCCCAGTTGGGGGCAATTCTCAAGTCGCCCGTCGTCGAGCTGAACCGCGCCGTGGCGGTGTCGATGGCTCAAGGCCCTGCCGCCGGCCTGGCCATCGCCGACGCCCTACTGCACGAGCCGGCCCTGCTGCGCTATCACCTGCTGCCAGCAGCACGGGCCGAGTTCCTCGAGAAGCTGGGCCGCTTCGACGAAGCCAAGACCGAATTCGAACGCGCGGCGCTGCTCACACAGAACGCGCGTCAACGCGAGCAGCTGCAGCTGCGTGCCCGCAACTGCGGCAAGGCCTAGCTTGGCGCCGCCGACTCAGAAGCGGCCGCGGAGCGTGACGTTGCCGGGACCTACGCCCAGGCCCACCTGCTCGCCGGTGCCGGAGTCGTGCGTGATCAAGAGTACGGTCGCCACGCCCGCGCAGACGATGGCTCCGCCCGCCAGGATGTCGCTGGTCAGCGCGAATGTCTTGGCGCGCTTGCGGGTGTCGTCCAGCTCGCCCGGGGTGACGCCGAAGGTCTCGAGATCTTTCTTGCGCTCGTCCTGCGCCTTGAGCGCCAGGTAGCCGGTGACGCCAGCGCCAGCTCCGAGCGCCAGCGCGAATCCTCCGCTCACCCAGAAGCCGGCGCCCAGGCCGTTCGAAGCCTGTTGGCGAGGGGCTTGGGTCTTGGAGGAGGGGACGGCGGCTGCGAGCGGGGTAGCGCTGGGGGCCGCAAACTCGATGTCGATGGTCTGATCTTCGCCGCCGCCGACGCGCACGACGCGCTGCTTGCTACCGCGATCGGCCGTTTCGACGGAGATGGTGCGCTGGCCCTCGCTGACGTCCACGGCGGCGCTGAGCGGCGTGACGCCGATCTTCTTGCCGTCGATGTAGACGGTCGCGCCGCTGACGTTGACCGTCAGCGTGATGTGCGCGATGCGGCGCTGCAGGTCGGTCACGTCGCTTTCGACCTTGATTTGGCGCTCTGCCTCGATTTGTCCCGCGCCTTCCTTGAGGTAGCGCGCCAGCGTGTCGCGCGCTTCGACGTACTGGTGCAGCTCGAAGTAGCACTGCGCGATGTTGTACAGCACCTTGAAGTTCGGCTTCTCGGCGTAGGCGCGCTCGAACTGCACGAGGGCCGCGTCGAAGTCGCCGTCTTTGTACAGCTTCAAGCCTTGACCAAAGTGCCTACGCGCTTGCTCGACATCGCCCGTTTCTGCCTTGGTGTCAGCGCTTTGAGCGTGGGCGGAGAGCGGGCCGAGCGACGTGAGGCCGAAACCCAACAGCCAGACCGTGCGACGAAGCGAGTGGTGCGGGTTCATGCTCAGGGTCCGTAGGGGTCGGAGTTGTCGATGGGGCGCGCCGGCTTGTTGTCGCGCGGCCTGTGGACGAAGTCGTTGGGCGGAGGGGTGGGAATGCCGGCGCCGTCGCGCGTCGCGGGCGTCTTGCTTGCCCCGCTGCCAGCGCTGGGCGCCGGAGCGGCGAGGAACGTCAAATCCAAGTGCAAGGTCAGATCGCGATCGAACGGCAGCATGCGCGCCTCGCTCTTGCGGCCGGGTGCGCGCGCCTCCAAGCGGTGCAGCGCGCCGTCACGAGGCAGCTGCCCCGTGAAAGGGTTGCCGTCGAGCTTGGCGCCGTCGAGCAGCAGCTCGGCGCCTGGCGGGCTCGCCGACAGGTCCAGCTTGACCAAAGCTGGAGCAGGCGTGGCCGCGCTCGTCCCCGCGCTCTTCGACGGCGTTGTCGTCGCCGAGGCCGCAGCCGGTTCGTTCTTCGCGCCAGGGCGCATCGCCAGCGCGCCGGCCGTACCGGCGATCAGCGCCACGACCGCAGCGGCCGCGAACAACTTGCCGCGACCCACGGGCGGCGCCGCGCTCGTGGGCGTGGCGCCGCTGGAGGTGCCGCCGAACACCGCCGCCGCGTTGGGCACGAACGGCGCCTTGCTCACCTCGGACGGATGCTCGTCCTCGAGCTGCGCCTGCTTCATGCGCCGATCGATGGTGCTGCGCATCTCTTTGCGCTCTTGCTCGAACGTGCGGTGCAGTAGATCCCGCAGCTTTTCGCTGGGAAACTCGAGCGAATGCTGGGCGATGTAGGCGCGGATGGCGCTCTGCATCGCACCGGCGGTGGCGAAGCGCTCTTCAGGTGCCTTGGCGGCCGCCTTGGAGCAAATCTCCATCAGCTCACGCGGCACGTCGGTGCCCTTCTGCAGCATCAGCTCCGACTCGGCGCCGCCAATCCGGCCCTGCACGATCTCGGTCTGCGTGCGGTCCTGCGTGAGCCGACGATACGTGAGAATCTCCCACAGCAACACGCCCGCGGCGAACACGTCCGAGCGCTGGTCGCTGCGGCCGATGATCTGCTCCGGCGCGGCGTAGCCGAGCTTGCCCTTGAAGGTGCCGGCTTCGGTAACGTGGCTGATGCCCGCGGCTTTGGCTACGCCGAAGTCGAGCACCTTCACGCTGCCTTCGAAGGTGACGAACACGTTGTTGGGGCTGATGTCTCTGTGCACCAAGCCGAGCGGCGTGCCGTCCAGATCGGAGAAGCCGTGCAGGTACGACAGCCCCTCCAGCATTTGACACATGATCTCGAGGCGCGCGCCGAGCGGCAGGGCCTCGTCGATCGTCTTTTTGAGCAGGCGGCTCAGCGTCTGCCCCTCGAGGTACTCCATGCAGATGAAGTAGCGACCGGTGTCTTCACCGACCTCGGAGGTTTGCACCACGTTCGGGTGGTTCATGCGCGCGGCCAGGCGCGCTTCACCCAAGAACATGTTGAGCGACGCTGGGTGCTCGCGCAGCTCGTCGCGCATGACCTTGAGCACCACCAGCTTGCTGAAGCCGGCGATACCGCTGACCAGCGCCAGGTAGACGTGGGCCATGCCGCCGTGCCCGAGCTCCAGCAAAAGCCGGTAGCGGCCCAGCGTCGTCGACGGCTTGGGCTGCAGCAGGCCGCTATTCAAGGCCAAAGCTCCGCGAAAGACAGCGTGCCCGCCTTCACACGCACTGAAACGGGGCCCAGCGCGTGCCCAGACGCGTTGTGTACGCCGGTCAAGACGGTGGTGTTGATGGGTACGTTGGCAAACCCGGCCGCGCCCTGCACCTTGGTCTCGGTCAAGGTCGTGTCGGGGAGGTTCATCAAGAAGTAGTAGCCGAGCCCGCCCTTGCTGTTCTGGACCGTCACGCCGGCGAGCAGCGCGCCGGCGCAGTCACGCGCCACCGCCAAGATGAAGCCCTTCTCGGGATCGAGCACCTCGCCCGTCGCCAGACCCAGCCCCGCGACGAGCTGCGGCGTGGGCATGGTGATGGCCCAGCCGGCGGTGTCTTCTCTCACCGGGCGCCCCAAGAACAGAAGTCCGTCGACGGTGTCGGGGTTCTTGATGTCGAAGTAGCCAGCAAAGCCGGGCTTGACCAGGAAGTCTTGCGGCTCACCGGCGTTGACCTCGAGCGGTCCGAACGCCGGCTTGTCACACTCCAGG
>DATAKF010000483.1:0-13137 GCA_036261775.1 Polyangiaceae bacterium
GGTCGAAGGGCCGCTTGACTGTCTCGCCATCTTCGTCGATCGGAACGGCCAAGAAGTCGTCGCGCGTGCCCTCGGTGAAGAACGCGGCGCCGAAATCGCCGCGCCCCGCGTAGGCGTACGCCGACAGCGTGACCTGCTCGCCGACCACGACCTGGCGTGGCTCTGCGGTGGCGCGCAAAAACGCGATCGGATCTTGCGCCCGCTCGACCGCGTAGCCCTCGGGCAGCGGCGGCAGCTCGGGCGGGGCTTCGGGCTGGTCGAAGCCGGGAAAGCCGGGCAACCCGGGGAAATTACCGCCGCCAAAGCCGCGCAAGATGCTGAACGGAGACTGCTGGCCGGCGAGCGGTGGCGTGTTGCCCGGAGATAGCGTGCCTTGCGGCACTACCTCGACCGTCACGGTCTTGTCGCTCCGGCGGCCCTTCGAGGTCGTGACGCTGGCGGGGCCGAGCTTGAACTTGCCCGCGCGGCTGGCCATCAGCATCCAGGTGATCGAAACGCTCGAGCCCTGCTGCACGCTGGTGCCGAAGATGCGCACGCCGCTCGGCACCTTGAGCTCGGGCTCGCTGACGCTGTCGCGGCCATCGCTCGTGATCGACAAGCGCACCGAGAACTGAGCGCCGATCTCGACCTGACGCGGGCTCACCTCCGTGCGCAGCTTCACGTCGGCCACCGCCGCCTGCGTGACGCCCAGCACCAGGCACGCGCTGGCTATGGCTGCCGCGCGCGCAGCGTTCACTTGTCCTCCGTCCGTGGCCGATTGCTGAGGGAGCGATTCTTCGCGTCCTGGCGCTGCACGCTGGGCGCGCGCTCGAGCATGTCGAGCATGCGCTCGTCTTGGTTCTTCGGCTGCTCGGGCTGCTGCTCGGGCTGCTGCCGCTCTTCGGGCTTCTTGCCGCCGTCGGGCGCTCCGCCATCTGGCTCTGGCGCCGGGTCCTGCTTGCCAGCGTCGGGCGGGCCGCCGTCTTGCTGGTTTTTGTCGTCTTTGTCCGGCTTGCCGGCGTCGGGATCTTGCCCGCCATCGGGCTGTCCGGAGTCGGGCTCACCGGAGTCGGGCGCGGCGTCGGGGGGCGAGTCGGGGCCGGCGTCCTTCTTTTGGTCTTCGATGCGGCCGAGCGCGATGCTGCGGTTGAAGGCCGCGTCACGACCAATGCCGTCGCCGCCGTCCACCGGCAGACCCGGGATCAGCTCCAGCGAGGCGTCGTAGCCTTTGACCGCGGACTCGTAGTCGCCGCGCAGAAACTCGAGGTTGCCCGCGAGGTAGAAGGCGCGAGCCCGCAGGTCGATGGGCACGCTCTGATCGGCCGCGATGATGCGCACGATGCGCAGCGCGCACTCGACCTCGGAGCTGCGCTTCTCGTGGGCGGCTTCTTCCTCGGGGCTCTTCTTGTCCTTGTCGCTGGGCGGCGCTTCCTCACCAAAGCGCAGGCCGTACTGCTCGCCGAGCTTGAACAGGCCAAGGCCCAGATCGAACGTGGCGCTCGGCCGGCTGCGCACGCTCTCGGGGGCGCCGATGTTGCTTTGCTCGCACTTGCCGGTCGCCAAGTAGTCTTCCAGTAGGCCAACGGCGGCGCCGGCGTCACCGGCGTCCAGCGCAGCGATGGCTTCGTCGACCGCGGGCGCGTTGCGCATCCACAGCTCGTTGCGTTGTTTGGCGCAGCCCACCATCAGCCAGGCGAACGCAAAAGCCAGCATCAGGGCGGCGGTGACCGCGCGCGACGCGCGCCGCTTGGGACGGCGCTTCTTGGGCGGAGGCACGCGGCTGGGCTTGCGCGCCTTGGCTTCGGGCACGAACGTTTCCAAGAGCACGAGCAGCAACGCCAATCCCAGCGGGTAGAAATAGACGTCCGCGTAGATGGTCTCGACCTTCTCCGACAGCTCTTCGGTCATGAGCTGCTTCAGCCGGCGTTCGATCTCGCTGATGCCGGTCTGGCCAGACTCGCTGCGCACCACCACGCCGCCGGTCTTGCTGGCGATGCCCGCCAACTGCGCTTCGCCGTCGGCCGAGAGCGAGGTGGTGAGCGGCTTGCCTTCTTCGTCGGTGCGCATGCCCCGCACCTCGCCGGTCTCGGTGACCTGGGGAATGGGCTCGGGCGTGCGCCCGCCGATTTGCACGACCGAGATCGTGATGTCCTCTTGCGCGGCTGCGGTCGCGACGCTGACCGGATCGCCTTCCAAGTCTTCGCCGTCGGTCACCAGCAGCATCACGCGCTTGTGGCTCTTGGACAGCGGATCGCGGGCGAGCAGCTCTTGGCCGGCTTGCAGTGCCCGCGCGATGGCGGTGCCGCCCACCGGCATGTCGTTGGGCGTCATTTGCTGGAAAAACTGCGAAATAGCGGGCCCGTCGCTGGTTAGCGGGAACGAAATGGGCTCGCCCGCGAAGGCTACCGCGCCGAAGCGCGCGCCCGGCAAGCTGCTGATCAAGCGCGCGACCTCGCTCTTGGCGCGCTGCGTGCGCGACGGCGCGATGTCGCGCGCGTACATGCTCTTCGAATAGTCGAGCACCACGACCAGATCGAGGTTGGTGGCGGGGATGATGCGCGTGCCGCGGCCGTACTGAGGCTGCGCGGCCGCTACGAACGCCAGCGCGACGGCCAGCACGCACAAGACGCCCTTCAACGCGCGACGCCCACCGGCCTGCGCCGTGAGTAGGCCACCGACCAGGACCTCGTCCCCGAACTTTCTCAGGTTGCGCGAGCGCAGCACGGAACCTGCGATCAGCAGGGCCGCCACCGCCAGCGCCAAAGCCGTGCCGAAGAGCCAAAGCGGCGCCGCGAACCTCACGGGAACCTCCGTAGCCAAACGGCGCGCAGCAGCGCGTCCAGCGCCAGCAGCAGCACGGCCGGCAAGAGCAAGAAGCGGAACAGCTCCTCGTAGGTGGCCACGCTGGACTCGAACTTGGTCTTCTCGAGCTTGTTCAGCACGTCGTGAAAGCCTGCGCGGAGCGCCGTGGCGTCGGTAGCAACGTACATGGAGCCACCGGTTTGTTCCGCCAAATCCTTCAGTAGCTTCGGGTTTACGGGGTAAGAGCGGGTCGTGTAGTGCGGTTGTCCGAACAGGTCGACGCCGTCCAGCACCTCGGCCATTTCACCCTGACCGATTTGGACCGTATACAGACGCGCCCCAACGGTGTTGACCAGGTGCGCGGCGTACTGCGGCGCCAGCTTGCCACCGTTGTTGTCGCCGTCGGTGAGCAGCACGATGGCCTTGCTGCGCGCGGTGCTGCGGCGGAGGCGCGCCGACGCCACGCCGAGCGCGTCGCCGATGGCGGTGCCGTTGCCGTCGATCAGGTCGAGCGCCATCTTGGCGACTAGGCCGTCGAGCAAGTGATAGTCCAGCGTGGGTGGCGACAGCACGTAAGCGTCCGAGCCGAACACCACCACGCCGATGCGATCGGTCTTGCGCTGGGCGATGAAGTCGCGAATCACGGCGCGCGCGGCGTCGAGGCGGGTGGGGCGCACGCCGTTCGGGCGGCGCGGGACGAAGCTTTCCAAGTCGGGCGGCAGGTTGTCGAGCGCCGCCCGCATCGAGCCGGAAAGGTCGAGCACCAAGATGATGTCGATGCCTTCTTCGTCCTGGATGTCGGGGCGCAGCGTGTTGACGGGCCGCGCCAACGCCAAGATGCCGAAAATGAGCGCCACCGAGCGGAGCACGCCCGGGAAGTCTCGCAGCCAAACGCGCGGACCCGAGGGGCCGACCCGCAACGGCGCCAACGTGCCGAGGCGCGCGCGCGGCAACCGGCGGTCTTCACCCAACGTGCCGCGATAGAAGATCGCAGGCACCAACAGTAAGAGCAAGAGCCACCAGCGCTGCTGAAAGTCGGCGTAGACCAACTCCGTGCCACGCGCGAGCAGGGGGTAGGCGAGGCCCAGCAAGAGCGCGACCAGCGTGAAACCGACGAGCGACAGCGCGCGCAGCCACCCGCGCAACTTGCTCGACTGCGCTCGCGCCTTCTTGGCCGGGCTCGGCGCAGGCTTGGCCTCGACCTGCTCGGAGGCCAGGGGCGGCGTGGCGGCCTCGTTGCTGGCGGGCTTGGACGTCATCGGCTCAGCCATCCTGCTCCTCCTCGCTGCCAGGCGCGGCGGGCGGTGACTGGGGCGGCGGCGGTGCACCGACCGGCATCGGCGGCGGCACCGTGCGTTCGACGATCTGCTCGGCCTCGCCCAAGGCCGTCGAGCACTCGACCTCCGTTGGCGTCAGGCGCGCGAACTTCACCAGGTCTGCCTGGCGCAGAAAACGCTCGATTTCGTCGAGCACGGGGATGCGTGGCGTGGCGCGGCGTAGCTCGCCCAGCATCTCGCGCGTGGTGCTCTCGAGCCCGTCGAAGCCGTAGCGGTCGCCCAGGTAGCGGCGCAAAATGTCGGACACGCGATCGAAATGCTCGGCGAAGCGCCCCTCGCGGGTGAGCCCGGCGTGGCGCAGGTCGTGCAGCGACTCGAGCGCCACTTCCCACGGTGGACGCGGCGGCGGCGGCGGCGGCACGGGGCGCGGTCGCTTGAGCCAGCGCCCAATCAAGTACGCCAACACCGCGCCCACCACCAGCGCGATGGCGCCGATGGACACGGCCTGCTTGAGCGCCGTCCACTCTTCGCGCTGCTGCCTGGGCGGAGGATTGGGCTTGGGCTTGGCGTTCGGCGTGTTCGAGGTCGGATCTTCGACGACGATGGTGTGCGGGGCCGTGCACAGCGTGACGAGCTCACCGCTCGCGCGCGCGATCGTGATCGGTACCGAGGGCAACGTCAGCTCGTGCCGTCCCGGCTTCTTGGGCAGGGCGACGAACGACAGGGTCACGGTGCTCTTCGTCTTTTCGCCGTCTTCGCGTTTGACCTGAGGACCCGCGCCTCCTTCGGGGTTCGGCACCACGAAGCCGGCCTCTTTCAAGGCCTTGGCTTCGGGGGCGTCGGCTTGAAACCGAAAGCCAGTGGGCAGCACGGTCTCGGCGGGGCCGTGCACGAGGGTGAGCACCAGCGGCAGCGCATGGCCGCTCAGCCCACGCGCGGGGAAACCCTCGCTCATGGCTGGTCGAGCCTTGCCGGTCGGGATGCGCTCGACGCAGCCTGCGGCAGGACTGGGCGCGCCAGCCGACGGCGCGGGTGCGGCGGAACCCGACGCCGACGGCGCGGCTGCCTGCGCTGGCTGGCTCGACGACGCTGTCGGCTGTGCCTGCGCCTGCGCGCTTCCGGCGAACAAGAGCAAAAGCCAGGCGCGCTTCACCGGCGGATCCTGCGCGCGCGTCGCGCGAACAGGTCGCGCAGCGGCTTGATGTAAGGTTGATCGGTGCGCACCACGCAATGGTCGAGTGCCAGCTTGTTGAAGAGCTGCACCGTCTCTTGCTGCTGGCGGCGCATCTGCTTGGCGTAGTGCGCCCGCACCTCGGCGCTGCCGGTGTCGACGATCACGCTCTCGCCGGTCTCGAAGTCTTCGAAGCTGGCCAGGCCTACGTCCGGCAGCTCCAGGTCGCGCGGATCGACCAGCATCACCGGGATGATGTCGTGGCGCGCCGCGGCCAAGGACAGCGCGCGACCGTAGTCCGGGGCGTAAAAGTCGCTGATCAAGAAGGCCACGCTGCGCCGACGCGCGACGTGCATCAGCGTCTCCAGCGCGACGACTAGATCCGTTCCGGCGCGCTCAGGAGCGGCGCCCATGATCTCGCGCACCACGCGCATCACGTGCTTTTGGCCCTTCTTGGGCGGCACGATCTTTTCGACTTGGTCGGTCGACATGATGAGCCCGACGCGGTCGTTGTGCTTGATGGCGCTGAACGCGCACAGCGCGGCGACTTCCGTAGCGAGCTTGACCTTGCTGCCGCCCTGGGTACCGAAGCGCTGGCTAGCCGAAAGATCGACCACCAGCATCACGGTCATCTCGCGCTCTTCGACGAAGACCTTGACGAAGGCCTGGTCCATGCGCGCGCTGACGTTCCAGTCGATGGCGCGCACGTCGTCGCCCGGCTGGTACTCGCGTACCTCGCGGAACGACAGGCCCTGGCCCTTGAAGACGGACGCGTAGTTGCCCGACAGCTGCTGGGTCGCCAGCCTGTTGGTCGTGATCTGGATGCGCCGCAGCGCTTTGAGTAGCTCTTTGCGGACCAAGCGGTTCTACGCCTCGAAAATTCAGGCCCTCAGGGAACTTCGACGACCTCGAACACGCGCCGCACGATGTCCTCGGCCGTCACTTCTTCGGCCTCGGCCTCGTACGACAACACGACGCGGTGCCGCAGCACGTCCGGGCCGATGGCCTTGACGTCTTCCGGCGTGACGTAGCCGCGGTGGCGCAAGAAAGCGTGCGCGCGGGCCGCCAAATTGAGCGCGATGCTGGCGCGCGGGCTGGCGCCGTACTCGATCAGCGGCGCCAGCTCTTTCATGCCCTTTTTCTGCGGCTCGCGCGTGGCGAACACCACGTCCACGATGTAATCTTTCACGCGGTCGTCGACGTACACGTCGCGCACGACCTTGCGCGCGGTCAGCAGCTGCTCTGGCGTACAGCGCGCCGTCGCTTTGCTCGGCAAGACGCCCGTCATGCGATCCATGACCGCGCGCTCTTCCTCGCGTGTCGGGTAACCGACCTTGATCATGAGCATGAAGCGATCGATCTGCGCTTCGGGCAGCGGGTAGGTGCCCTCTTGCTCGATCGGGTTCTGGGTAGCCATGACTACGAACGGATCGGGCAGCGGGTACGTGGTGTCGCCCAGCGTGACCTGGTGCTCTTGCATGGCCTCGAGCAGCGCGCTCTGCACCTTGGCGGGGGCGCGGTTGATCTCGTCGGCCAACACCAGGTTCGCGAATACCGGACCAAGCTTGCTCGTGAACTGACCGGTGCGTTGGTCGTAGATCACGGTGCCGATCAGATCCGCCGGTAGTAGGTCGGGCGTGAATTGGATACGCGAGAACTTGGCCGAGATGACGTCGCACAGCGTGCGGACCGTCAGGGTCTTGGCCAGACCCGGAACGCCTTCGAGTAGCACGTGCCCGCCGGCCAAGAGGCCGACCAGCACACGCTCGATCATGTAGCTTTGGCCAACGATGACCTTGCCGATCTCGGCCGTCAGGTCGTCGATGAAGGCGCTTTCCTTGGCGACGACGTCGTTTAGTGCTCGTACATCCATGGCTTTTTCCGGCGCGTAATTACGCGCAATTCGTGCCCGAGACAATGAACTTGCCGCGGTTATTCCGGGCTACTCACTCGGCGATCCCGAAAAGCCGCGCCAAACCCTCGACCGGCAGGCTGATCAGCAGCACGGCGGCGACCAGCGCCAGCACCCCCAGCCCTATGCCGGCCCAGGTACGCCGCGTGCGAATGAAATGTACCGGTAGGCACAGCGGTCCAAACACCACCACCGCCGACCACACACTGCTGTCCGGCCAAGCCCGCGCCAGCCGCTCTCCCGTGAGGCGCCCCAAATCCCAACGCACGATGGTCGCGGGCACCGCAATGCTGAGCGCAAAGCTCAAGGCGTACAGCAGGACTTCGCCCACGCCGCGGAGCATACGAAAAAACGCAGGTTGGGGTAGGCCTTGTCACCCGCCGCCCAGCTGGGCGGCGCCGCCCCAAACGAAACCGGGCCTCCCTGGAAAGGCGCTGTTCGAACCTGCGCGGCTCGAGCATGAGAGAACAGGGAGGCGGGGAGGCGAGAGGAAGCGCATTTTTTGTTCGGGGGACCGAACAAAAAATAATCTCCTGGAGGGAAGCAGCGAGGGCGGTGCAGTTCCGTCGGTCCGTCCAGTTCCGTCGGTCCGCCCAGTTTCGTCGGTCCGTCCAGTTCCGTCGGTCCGTCCAGTTCCGTCGGTCCGCCCAGTTCCGTCGGTCCGCCCAGTTCCATTCTCTCTCAGAAGACTGCAAAGCGGAGCGCTCTGCTACAGCGCGAGCTCGCGCAAAGCGCGAGCCAGAAGCACCCCAACCGACCTTGGCACGATCAGATCTCGATCAGCCACGGAAGACCGGAGTGAACAAAACTCGGCGAGGCCGAGCGCCGACCGCGCTGCAGGTAGAGAGGATCGCCACGCGATCTACTCAGGGCGCGGAGGAGAACAAAAACCTACGGCGTTTGAATCGCCTTCACGAGTTCCAAGAACGCGCTGTCTTCACCGCCGGCGGGGCGTTCGGCTTTGCGGAAGACTTGACCGCGACCGACGTTGAGCTCGCAGTGAATGGCGGCCGTGTACTTCTTCAGCGGCTCTTCGGCGGGGTGGTTGGCGACCACTTCTTTGCCGACCTCTTGCAGCGCTTCGGCCATGCTGCTGCAGGTCTTGCTGGGTTCGGGTAGCTCGAGCGGCTTTGCGTCGGGGCAACAGCCGGCGCGCACTACCGCGAACGCTGCCATGTCGTACCAACCAACGCGCGCGAAGATCTTCATCGCGTCGGTGGCACCGCCTGTCTTGGGCGCGCTGGCTACGATGGCGACTCGCAGCTTGTCGGCGCCGGCGCGCGGATCCACCTGCTCGCAGATGCCCGAAAAGTCGGGGGGCGAGCCGAAAGCGCTCTTGGGCAGGTAGCCCATGACGCACGAGCTGACTTTGTCCGTTGCGGCGACGGCCTTTTCGCTCTCGCCCGTGACCGGCACCTCGCCAAGATCGATGGGCTTGTCGCTGGCGGGGGCGGCCGGTGCGCTGCTGACGGCGGTGGCCACGACTGCCGGCGGCTTGGGACGCAGGGCGTTGAACACCCAGCCGCCGAGCAACCCCACCACGATGCCGCCCACGGCCAGCGGCGCGATGCGCCGAGCGGCGCTCTTGGGGGGCTCGGCAGGCGGCCGGCTCGGTGCCGGTGCCATGGACGAGGTCGTGGTGCCGCCGAGCGTGCGCTGGCTGGCGGGCAGGGGCGGAGGCGAGGACGAGTGCGGACCGGGCGCGACGGGCTCTTCGCCGGCGTGCTCGACGAACCAGCGCGCCAGCTCGCGTTTGAGCGGTCGTACGTCACGACTGCGCTGCTCGGGATCCTTGTTCATGGCGTGCGCCATGGCCGCGCACAGCGCGGAGTCCGTCACACCAGCGTCGCGCAATTCTGTCTCGGAGCCGTAGCCTTCGCGTGGCGGTGCGGTGCCGAGCAGCATCTTGTGCAGCAGCGCTGCGGCGGCCCACGCATCGTCAGACTCCGTCGGCGGATCTTCGTTTCCGCGCTCGGACGAGCGGTAGCTGGTGTCGTTCGAGGGGAAGTAGCCGAGCACCGGCGGTGCGTGGCCTTCAACCTGGATCAGAATACCGCGAGGGTGGACTGAGCCGTGGCAGGCGCCAGCCTCGTGGAGTGAGGAGAGTGCGTCAGCGATGCGGAGCGCGTAGCGGACGGCGTCCACCGGCTCTTTCTTGCCAATGTCTTCGAGGCGCTCGGCCAGGCTCAGCCCGGGCAAGCGCTCGGCGACGGCGACTTTTTGTCCGCCAACGTCGAGCACGTCGAGCAGCTTCGCCAGGTGCATGTGCTCGACCGTTTTGGCGCGCTCGATGGCGCTGGCGGCGGCGGAGCTGAGCGAGAAGATGACGACCGATGTGTTGCCGTCGACCGTGCTGCCGGCGAACGCGTCCGCAGCGCCATCGATGGCTGCATCGACGCGATACTTCGACTCTAGGACCTCACCGGGGGAGACGCTGGTGACCAATGACTACCGAGCTCGACAGCTTAGCGAGCCCGTTCCTCTAAGCGAAAATCTTTAGCACGGCTTACTAGCTGGTTGATCGTTGGCCGCCATTTGGCTCCTTTCCAGTCGTAAAGGAACCTCAATGGCCGGCTCGGCCCAAGGGCCTTGCTCGCTGTCTCGTGGGGCGTTTGGGGCCCGCCGCTCAGTGTCGCGTGCTGAAGCCCACGCCGTAAGGTGTCGCCTTGGGGCAGCCGGCCTGCTGGCTTCGCGATTAGGCTGGGACTGCATGCAGCTCTTCGTTGGGACTAGCGGCTTCTCGTATGTGGAGTGGAAGGGCAATTTTTATCCGGCGGGCCTGCCGGACGCCGAGATGCTGACGAGCTATGCCGAGCGGCTGCCCAGCGTCGAGATCAACAACACCTTCTATCGAATGCCTCAACCGCCTTTGCTGGAGGGCTGGAACAAGAAGGTGACCGGGGATTTTCGGTTCGCGCTGAAAGCCCCGAAGAGCATCACCCACATTGCGCGCTTGAAGGATGCCGCAGACGGAACTGCGCATTTCTTGAAGGTCGCGGCGACGCTGGGTCCACGCCTTGGCCCGATCTTGTTTCAGCTGCCGCCGTTCTTTCGCAAGGACGTCGGCGTGCTGCGTGAATTTTTGGCGCAGTTGCCTGAAGGCACGCAGCCCGCCTTCGAGTTTCGACACGCGTCGTGGTTCGACGACGAAGTCACGACGCTATTGGCCGACAAAGGTGCGGCGCTCGTCGCCGGTGATCCGGACGAAGGTGAGCCGTTGCCGCTGATCGCGACGACGAGCTATGGCTACCTGCGGCTGCGCGCCGCAAGCTACGATTTGGCTGGTCTGCGTGCGTGGCACGAGCGCATCGCGGCGCAGCCATGGCAGGCCGCGTACGTGTACCTGAAGCACGAAGTGCTCGGCCCCGCCTATGCCCAAGGACTGCAGCAGCTGTTCCGTGGCGAGACGCCAGTGTTGCCCGTTGCAACACCCGCCCAGGCCGCGCCCCCCAAGCAACGCAAAGCCGCCAAGAAGGTTCAGGTCGAAGCCAAGAAGGCCGCGAAGAAAGCTGAGCCGAAGAAGGCAGTACCCACGCCAGCGGTAGCCAAAAAAGCGGCGCCCAAGAAAGTGGCGCCTAAGGCGAAGGGCAGTCGCAAGGATTCGTAGCGCCGCGCGAAGCCGTCGACGCTACCAAAGCCGTCGGTCCCTCAAGACCCAACCCCCGCCTGTCGAGGCGGGGGTTCTGGTCATGCAGCAACCTCACTCCGCAGGCGAAGAAACCGCGCTGCTTGCCGCCACCGCTTCACCACCCGTGATGCGCATGCCGTAGAACGAGCGCCACACGAAGAACAGCATCGCCAGGCCGAACGCGATGGCGAGGCCTACGAGCAAGCTCTCGTGCCCGGTCTCTTTGAGGTTCACCGCCAGCTCGACCGCGAGCAGACCGAACAGGGTGGCAAACTTGATGATCGGGTTCATGGCCACCGACGAGGTGTCCTTGAAAGGGTCACCAACGGTGTCGCCGACGATGGACGCGTCGTGAAGCGGCGTGCCCTTCTCCTTGAGCTCGACCTCGACGACCTTCTTGGCGTTGTCCCAAGCTCCGCCGGCGTTGGCCAGGAACAGGGCCTGGAACAGGCCGAACACGGCGAGGCCGATCAGGTAGCCGATGAACAAGAACGGATCGAGGCAGGCGAACGCCAGCGTGCCGAAGAAGATGACCAAGAAGATGTTGATCATGCCCTTCTGCGCGTATTGCGTGCAGATTTGCACCACCTTCTTGCTGTCTTCGATCGAGGCGGCGCCGCCGTCGAGCTTCATGTTGCGCTTGATGAACTCGACCGCGCGGTAGGCGCCGGCCACGACCGCTTGGATCGACGCGCCGGTGAACCAGAAGATCACCGCACCGCCCATGATCACGCCCAGCAAGAACGGCGGGTGCAGGATCGACAGGTTCTCGATGTTGTCGGTCAGGCCGTGCGTGAGCAAGACGACGATCGAGAAGATCATCGTCGTGGCGCCTACGACCGCCGTGCCGATCAGCACCGGCTTGGCCGTCGCCTTGAAGGTGTTACCGGCGCCGTCGTTCTCTTCGAGCAGGTGCTTGGCCTTCTCGAAGTCGATCTTGAAGCCGTGGCTCTTCTGGATCTCGTCCGCGACGCCCGGGATCTCGGTGATCAGCGAGAGCTCGAAGACCGACTGGGCGTTGTCCGTGACCGGCCCGTACGAGTCGACGGCGATCGTGACCGGGCCCATGCCCAAGAAGCCGAACGCCACCAAGCCGAAGGCGAACACTGCAGGCGCGATCATCAGCGCGCCCACGCCTTCACCAGAGAAGTAGTAGGCGATGCCCATCAAGATGGTCACGACCACGCCCATCCAGAACGCGCTGAAGTTACCGGCAACCAAGCCGGACAACACGTTCAAGGACGCACCACCTTCGCGCGACGAGGTGACGACCTCGGCCACGTGACCCGAGGTCGTGGAGGTGAACACCTTGATCAGCTCGGGGATGATTGCGCCGGCCAGGGTGCCGCAGCTGATGATGGCCGAGAGCTTCCACCACAGCGTGCCGTCGCCCAAGTCCTTGATCAGCAGGTTGGAGACGACGAAGGTCAGCGCGAGCGAGGCCAGCGACGTGATCCATACCAGCCAGGTGAGGGGCGCCTCGAAGTTGACCTTGGCGGCCCTGGCGATGACGCCCTTCTGCACGGCCTCGTTGATCCAGTACGAGAAGGCGCTGACCACCACCATGACGATGCGCATGGCGAAGATCCAGACGAGCAGCTGGACCTGGACGGCCGGCTCTTTGACGGCGACCAAGATGAACGAGATCAACGCGACGCCGGTCACGCCGTAGGTCTCGAAGCCGTCGGCGCTGGGGCCCACCGAGTCGCCGGCGTTGTCCCCCACGCAGTCGGCGATGACGCCGGGGTTACGCGCGTCGTCCTCTTTGACCTTGAAGACGATCTTCATCAGGTCGGAGCCAATGTCGGCGATCTTCGTGAAGATGCCGCCGGCGATGCGCAGGGCCGAGGCGCCAAGCGACTCGCCGATGGCGAAGCCGATGAAGCAGGAACCCGCGAACTCGCCCGGGATGAACAGCAAGATGGCCAGCATCAAGACCAGCTCGACGCTGATCAAGAGCATGCCGATGCTCATGCCGGCCTTCAACGGAATCGCGTACACCGGGTACGGCTTGCCTTCGAGGCTGGCGAACGCCGTGCGCGAGTTGGCGTAGGTGTTGATGCGGATGCCGAACCAGGCCACGCCGTAGCTGCCGGCGATGCCGATCAAGCTGAAGGCCAGGATCATCAAGACGCGTGCTGCGCCGAGCTCCTGCAGCACTCCGAAGTACAGCACGATGATGCTGCCGATCAGCACCTCGAGCATCAGGATGAACTTGCCCTGTTGGAACAGGTACGTCTTGCACGTCTCCCAGATGATCTGCGAGACGTCGGCCATCGACTTGTGGACGGGCAGCGCCTTGATCTGCTTGAGCGCGACGACGCCAAACAGCACGCCGAGCGCAGATACCAACAAGCCGACCATGAGC
>DATAKF010000047.1:0-4593 GCA_036261775.1 Polyangiaceae bacterium
GCCTCGAGTCCATCCGCCGCAATCTGCCAAGCTTGAAGCACCGTAAACTGGGCTTGGCGAAGTCGTAGCGGACCCGGTTGGCAGGAAGGCGGGAAGGCGGGAAGGGTTTGTCGGGGGGCGCTCGCGTGAGACCGTTCAAGCGTCTTATCTGCGCAATCTGGCCTGAGTTTGTGCGTCGACTCGAGTCGTAAGGTTGGTACAGGCGGGACGCAGCGCGACGCGAGCACCGTTGCTCGGTGGCGCCCAACAAACCCTTCCCGCCTTCCCGCCTTCCTGCGATCGCACGAGGGCTACAAGTGCCGTCGCGCGATTTCGGTCCAGGTGCCTGACGGCTCCAGGCTGATGTAGTTCTTCCAGAACGGCCTGGCCTTCTGCGTCTCGCCGACCTGTTCGTAGGCCATGGCGAGGTTGAAGTAGGCGTCGGAGAACTTGGGGTCGGCTTCGATGGCGCCGTGGAAGAGCGGGATACTCGATTCGGGTTCGCCGCGCTCGAGCATCACGTAGCCCAGGTTGTATTGGGCTTCGGGCTGGCGGCCGTCGATCTCGAGCGCGCGCCGGTACAGCGTCTCGGCGCCTTCTGCGTCGTGCCGGCGGAAGCGGATGTTGCCGAGGTTGGTGTAAGCGATCGCTAGCCAAGGATCGAGCTGGATGGCTTCGCCGTACAGGCGCTCCGCGTCGTCCATGGTTGCGGGATCTTCGTCCAGTTGGCTGGCGCGCAGGTATAGCTCGTAGGCGGTGCGGGCTCGCTCACGCCCAGCGGAGGGTCGCAGCACGCGCACCACGTCATCGCGCAGCGACTTCACTTCGAAGTCGAGCACCATCTGCCCGGTGAGCGGCTCGAACGCGCCGTCTTGGGTGTGTACGACCACGCGCTGACCATCGGACACGATGCGCAGCTCTTGCAGCGGCCGAGTGACCTTGGGCAGCGAGCGCTTGAGCGCGCTGACGGCGCGAGTGACGTCGCGTAGGCGCACGCGCTGGGCGAGCAGCGTTTGCGCGGTGCGCAGGGCAATCAAATCCGAGAACGTGTAGGCACGGCGACCTTTGCGGCGGCCCGTAGGCGACACTACGCCCGCGCGATCCAGCGTGCGCAGGCGCGCCGGCGTCACGTCCAACAAACGGGCGATTTCCGTGCCGCTAAATAGGTCGGTCAGCGGCTCGCGGCCGCTTTGCGGCTCGGCCGTCGCGTCGATGGCTTTGGGGTCATGACGTTCGACTCGGCCCCCACCAGGGCCGAATACGACGTGAATGACCTTGTCATCGCGCTGCTTCTTCCGGCTCATCACGCTGTCCGAGACCAAAAACGTAGTTCCCTCTGGGTGCCTTGCGAAAGCAAAGCAGAACAATTTTCTGCGCGGCGCCTCCTGTCAAGCTCTCGCGCCTTGAGCCACGATCTTAGCTCGATTGAACGCTGCGTCACGGCTTGTTGCGCGCAGCGCGCGGCAAGCTGCGCGCGGAAAGTCACAACTGAAATTATTCCTTGACTCGCCGTCTCGTTGGAACGCGCGTTCGCGCTCGCTTGCGCGTGCTTTCGAGTCGTGTTGCTCAAGCGTGCGCGCCGCGCTTGGCGCGCGTGGGGCCGCCGCTCGTCTTGCGCGGTGGGTGCTCGTGCAGCTCTCGCTCGCGATGCACCCGGGCCTCGACCTCGACGCTGACCTGAATGCCTTGCACGACCACGCTGACACCCAGCTCGGCGCGCACGCGACCGATCGGGGCAGCGGAGCGCACCTGCGCCTCGAGTCGGGCGATGCGCGTCGCGCGCAGCCGGGCATGCGGGTCGCGAGTGAGGACGCGTGCGATGGGTTCGGCTTGGTCGTCGGGCACCAACCCGCCGCGCGACGAGAACGGGAGCACGATGCTGGTCGAGCCGTAGTACATGCGCCCATCGGGCTCGTCGCGGGTAGCGCCCTCGCTCATCACGTCAGCTGCCTCGAACAGCTCGCGCCAGCGGTAGTCCGACGCTTGCCAGAGCTCCACTTTCCGCGTGCTGAAAAGCGGTAGCGCGTGTGTCTTCTTCAGACCCGGGCCTCGCGCTCGTGACTTCACCCGCAGATCGTACGACGGGGGAGCAGCGCTCAGTAAAGTTCTCCGCCAAACGCGGCCTCGTCTGCCGTCCAAAAGCCCCGCCCGCATAGCGAAGCCCTTCGGGAAGAGCGTCGACGGGCGGCCTCGAATTTGTCCGGCCGCTGCCGCATCTTCTCTAATTGGTGGAATGAAGGCTGAAACCAGCTACGCAGGGCCGGAACGTCGCAAAAATCGTGTTTTTGTGACAAAAAACACCGAGTACCACTTCCGGGGTGAGCAGTGCGTCGCAGTGCGGGACCGCCGTTCCAGCAAGTGGCTCCCGTCGCACTTGGCCATCGGTCGCCGGCTGTCGGGGGGCGTGCACTTTCACAAGAACGGCGCCGCCGTTCCGGTTTGCGATCGCCCCAGCGTAGGCGAGGCCCTGTACTTTGCCGATGACGGGCGAGAGCTCATCACGAGCGCGGTCTGCGGTCTCGAGCGGCCCACCCGCGACGTGATCGCCAACTACGCCAAAACCAGCATTGGCGCCTGACGCCCGAGTCTCCTGCTCCCGCTAGCTGCTGACGACCGAGCCGAAGGCGAGCGCCAGGAGGCCTCCAGCTGGTCTGACCAGTTTCAGTCTGCGCGTAATCCTCTGCGCTTCATGTTCGGGTTTGCGCGGCCCGAGTGCGTAGCTGGGTTCGCACTCGGCGGCCGGAAGCTCGGGTTTTCCCGAGAATCCGGCCTGGTACCTCGGGCGGAGTCGTCGGCATCATTCTTGGATACAGGCGGCCGCCTCTGAGGGAAATCCGAACCATGGCGCAACCTGTTACCCAACCTTCGCAAGACCCCCGCGCCGTCGCAATCCTCGCCAAGAACATCTACCGCGAGTTTCGCGCTGGTGGCTTCAGCGAGCGAGACGTGATGGCCCTGGCCGGTGAGCTCTTGTCCCTGGTCACGACCGACGTGAAGAGCCGCCAGCACGACAACGGCTGACGCAGCGCGCTCCCCGTAGCAAAGCCCCCGCTGCGGCTGAGTCAGGCGCCCGCCGGCGTGGCGGCCGCGAACAGCGGGCTGAGGAGGGCTTGCCCGACGGCCCATGAGACCGAGGAGGGGCTTGCCCCGACGGCCCACGCGCGCCAATTGCGGCCCCACTGAAGGCGTTGAACGCCACCGCCGGCTGACGCCGAGCAGGGCGCAAACAGAAACGCCCGAAGATAACACTTCGGATTGACACGAGGGGTGCTTGATCGGCAATCCTTTAGCCTCGTGATCTCCCCGACCTCCACCGCCCAAGCTCCCGTGTTCGCGGTGGTTATTCACGAAAAGGGCGGAGCCGAGCGTCGCGAGCAGTTCGAAACAGCCGAGCTGACGGTCGGGCGTGTGCAGGGGAACGAATTGATGTTGCCCAAGGGCAACGTATCGAAGCGCCATGCGCGCCTGCTGTATCGCGACGGTCGCTTCATCGTGACTGATCTGAACAGCACCAACGGCACGTACGTAAACCGTCGGCGCATCACCCAAGCCACCATCGTGCGCGAGGGTGACCGCATCTACGTCGGTGATTTCGTGCTGCGCATCGAGCTGCCTGGTGGAGAGGGCGCGGCCAGCAGCCCTGACGCGCGCCCCGAGCTGGTGTCGGCGCCGGACGAAGTATCGACCACCGGCCCGAGCCTAGGCGCAGAAGGGCTCGCCGCTAGCATGCGCCCGGCTACGGAGGACGAGGACGAGCAGACGCGCATCCCAGGACCTGCGCGCACGCTCGAGCCTCCGCCCCGTCCGCCTTCCAGCGCGGCAGGTTCGGAGCCGCCGCTGCGCGCTGGCAGCTTTCCGGTCAACGAGACCACCGGCACGCACCATGTCGGCCGCACGACGCAAGACGATTCACCGAGCCACGAGCGCAACGCTCTGGTGCTGGTGCTGCGCTCGGTGGTCGACGCAGTGGTCGAGCGGGTCGGCGCGGAAGCCTTCAATCCGCCGCTGGCAACCGACCTGAGCGAGCGGGTCGAGCCGGTGCTGCGTGAGCTCGCCGGCCGCGTTTCGAGCGGGAAGGACGCGCCCATGAGCTTGTCGCAAGAGCGGCTGCTCGAGCTAGCTCGCGACGAGCTGCTGGAGCTCGGACCCCTGGGCGACTTGCTGGCAGACGCGTCGGTGACCGAGATCGGCGTGGTGCGCTTCGACCAAGTCGTGGCGGCGCGCGCTGGGCGGTCCGTGGCGGTCGAGCCGGGCTTCAGCTCGGAGCGTTCGCTCGGCTGGGCGTTGTCGCGGCTGCGCTTCGACTCGATCGAAGGCGGCAGCGACCGGGAGTTCCGCCTGTCTGGCGGTGCTCGCATCTCGGTCGACATCGGCACCAACGGCAGGCCCGCTTCGCTTTTGTTGCGCAAGGCAGAGCGCTTGGCGCTCACGCTCGACGAGCTCGTGCGCCGTGGAGTCATCTCGCGCGCCATGGCGACGTTCTTTCGGCATTGCTTGGTCGGGCGGGTCAACCTGCTCGTCGTCGGTGGCCACGATGGCTCGCCGGAGCAGCTGCTGTCGGCGCTGGTGGGCTCGCAGGGCGACGCTCGCTGCGTCTGGGTGGGCGATGGCGTC
>DATAKF010000048.1:0-3926 GCA_036261775.1 Polyangiaceae bacterium
CGAGCGTCTGCGTGCTGGGATCGACCGGAATGAAGGTCGGATCTTCCGTGGCTGCGTCACCCTTGAGGTAGCGCTTCACGGTGATCTTCTTCTTGTCTTCCATCAGCTCGAACGACTCCGGCCAGGCCTTCTTGTCGGGGCTCTGGATCAGGAACGGAGTGGGCACGGGCTGCATCGACGCGATGGGTCCGAGCGGCGAACCGCCAACGATGATGGACCAACGCACGACCGGGTTCTTCTGGCCGTCCAGGAACTCGAGCACGCCCTTCTTGTTGCGGCTGAGAACGCTCTGAATCTTCTCTTTCTGGTCGTTCGCTTCGGCCGAAGCCGTGGCGAACGTAACCAGGCCGTTGAGCACGTCGGACTTGAAGCGCCCGATACCCTTGCCGCTCAGGTTGGTGCCGTTGAACGGAATGGTGAGGGCGCCCAGCTTGGACACCTCTTCCTCGGGGAACTGCGCCTTACCGAGCTTCTCCTTCGCGCTCTTCAGCACGTTGGCGAGCTCCTCGATCTTGGCGTTCGTCGCCTCGATGTCCTTGGTGAGCTCCTTGGCGCCTTCCATGGCCGCGTCGGTGCCCTTGCCGCGCTCGGAGGCGCCGCCCAGGGTGAAACCGATGCCGATGCCGATGGCGCACGTGATGGCCGCCAGCACCATCACCTTCGTCCTGCCGCCCTTCTGGGCACGCATGACGTCGTCGCTCATCTCGATGCGGATGGCCGCGGGCTCTGCCCGGGGTGCCGCAGCCGGCTCCATGGCCCCGTAGGGGTTGGAGGCGTCGACCATCGGCGCGGGCCGCGAGGTCTGAGAAGGCGACTGGAACGGCGGCGCGGGGATACCAACGCCAACGCCGCTCGGCTTCGGAATGCCCGCTGGAGGCGGGATCGAGCCGCCCGGACCAGTGGCCGGGGCGCTGACCGTTTTCTTACCGAGCCGGGCCTTTAAATCGATCTTGGGCTTCTTGTCCTCGGACATTACTGGGTATCTCGCCGGTGTGCAGTCAGAGCGCGAACTGGGCGCTGGCCTGGTGGGCGACGGGCCGGGACACTACAGGCAGCGTACCGCCCTCGCAAGATTGAAATTCCGCTTCCAGCGTGAAGACGCCAGGCCGGTCAGCAGTCCGATTCATTCCGTGCCGTTGGGTCAACAGAGCTAACTGACCCAACCCGCGACCTCGTCCTGCCTTTGACCAAAGCTTGAGTCGGGTGCAAGCCTGCGCTGTCTCGATGACAAAGACCGGGCGCCATCCCCACGTTCTGGTCGTCGATAACTACGACTCGTTCACGTACAACCTCGTGCAGTGCTTGCTCGGGCTGGGTGCGCGCTGCGAGGTGCGCCACAACGACGCGACCAGCGTGAGCGACGTGACCTCCGCCAAGCCGGACGGCGTCCTCATTTCGCCTGGGCCCGGCGCGCCGAGCGACGCTGGCGTGACGCTGGAGCTGATCCGCGCGCTCGCCGGCTCGGTGCCCTTGTTCGGGGTTTGCCTGGGCCACCAGGCGCTCGCTCAAGCATTCGGAGCGCGCATCGAACGGGCCCCCACGCCGGTACACGGCAAGACCTCGCCCGTGACCCACGACGGACGCGGCCTATTTCGCGGCTTGCCGAGTCCCTTCAGCGCCACCCGCTACCATTCATTGGTGGTCGCCCCCGGCAGCTTGCCCGCGGGCTTCGAGCAGAGTGCCAACACCGCCGAGGGCGAAGTCATGGGGCTGCGGCAGCCCGAGCTTCGGCTCGAAGGCGTGCAATTTCACCCGGAATCAATCCTGACCGAGCACGGAGCCGCGCTCGTGCAAAACTGGCTCTCGTCCCTATGACGCCCATGACGACCGACCCCACCCCTCCCGCCGCTCCCAAGTTCGGCGACGTGTATGCCGAGCTGATGAGCGAGCGCGGCTTGAGCGAGCAGACGACCCGCGCGGTGTTCGATGCCATCTTTGCTGGCGCTTGGACGCCTTCGCAGATCGGCGGGTTCTTGGTGGCCGTGCGTCAACGCGGCGAGACGCCCGAGATCATCGCCGGAGCGGCGCGCGCGATGCGCGGCGCCATGCTCACGGTGCCGCACGCTTTCCCGAAGCTGCTCGACACCTGCGGCACGGGCGGCGATGGCTCTGGTAGCTTGAACTTGTCGACGGGCGCGGCGCTCGTCGCCGCCGCAGCCGGAGTGAAGGTCGCCAAGCACGGCAACCGCGCCGCCACCAGCCGCTCGGGCAGCGCCGACGTGCTGGAAAGCCTGGGCATTCCGCTGGACGTACCGCCCAGCTTGCAGGGCGAAGTGCTGGGCGAAGCCGGCATCGCCTTCTTGTTCGCGCAAGCGCACCACCCGGCGATGCGCCACGCCATGCCCGTACGGCGCGAGCTCGGCATCCGGACGCTTTTCAACCTGCTCGGGCCCCTCTCCAATCCCGCTGGCGTCACCCACCACCTGCTGGGCGCTCCCGACGACGCAACGCGGCAGCTGCTGGCCGAGGCGCTGCTGCGGCTCGGTGTCGAGCGCGCCTGGGTCGTGCGCAGCGTGGACGGCCTGGACGAAGTGAGCCCCTTCGCCGAGACGCGCGTGACCATCGTCGATCAGGGCAAGCTGTCGCAGCACCTGATCACGCCCGAGAGCTTCGGCTTTGCGCCGAGCCCCCCGGGCGCGATCGCGGGCGGAGAACCGGCTGAGAACGCGGCCGCGCTCAGGGCCATTCTGAGCGGCGAAAAGCACCCCGCGGCCGACGCGGTTGCGCTCAACGCCGCGGCCGCCCTGGCGCTTTTTCACGGCATGAGTGAGCGCGAAGCTGGCGCCCAGGCTCGCGAGATCTTGGCAAGCGGCAAGGCCATGAAGACTCTTGGCACCTGGACCTCGGCGGCGCAGCAACGCCGGCAATCGAAAGGCTGAGCATGGCCGGCAATCTAGCCAAGATTCTGGCGCAAAAGCAGAGTGAGCTCGAGTCGCTGCGCATTCGCACGCTCCCGGCGCCGCCCGCGCGGCGTGAGGTATCGCTCAGCCGCGCCAGCAACGCCGGGCGGCTCAGCCTGATCACCGAGATCAAGCGACGCTCGCCGTCGGCCGGCAAGCTATCCACGGTTCTCGGTGTCGGCGACCGAGCTCGCGCCTACGAGCGCGCGGGCTCGTCGATGCTGAGCGTCCTGTGCGACACGCATTTTTTCGACGGCGACTACCGGCACCTGCAGGAAGCTCGCGAGGCCGTGAGGTTGCCGCTCTTGTGCAAAGAGTTCGTGATCGACGAGGTGCAGCTCGACGTCGCGCGCGCCTACGGTGCCGACGCGGTCTTGCTCATCGTGCGCTGCGTCACGGCGGCCCGCACGCACGAGCTGGTGGCGGCGGCGCGCGCGCGCCAGCTCGTGCCCTTCGTCGAGGTCGCAACCGAAGACGAGCTGAAGATCGCGCTCGACGCTGGCGCGGACCTGATCGGCGTGAACGCGCGCGATCTGGACACGCTGATCATGGACGCCGAGCGCGCCGCGCGCGTGCTGGCCGCAATCCCCGAGCATGTGGTGCGAGTGCACCTGTCCGGACTGAAGACCCCTGAGGACGTGACGCGCATCCGCCAAAGTGGCGCAGACGCCGCCCTGGTCGGCGAAGCGCTGATGCGCGCCGACGATCCGGAGCCGTTGCTGGGCTCGCTCGCAGCCGCCGCCAAGTCGTGAGGACTCACGGAGCCGTGACGGACTGAGGGGTGAGGGGCGAGGGGTTAGGGGTTAGTCGAACTAGCAGGGTGGTGAAAAAGGTCGGCGAGGCCTGATCTTACACCGGGACCCAAGTGATGGGGATGCCCACCCACGTCCGTGCTCGGCCTGCGGCCTGCGCGCGGCCGACCCCTCCCAAATCGCGCGCGGAGCGCGCTCAGGGAGGGGTAGCCGATGGATCGACATCGAGATCCGAGATGGATAGGATCGGCGCCATGCGCGGATACGAGAAAAA
>DATAKF010000499.1:0-79676 GCA_036261775.1 Polyangiaceae bacterium
CACGACGTTCAAGGTCTATCTTCCTCGCGTCGAGAGCGACGCGGACTCGCCGCGACCAGCCACGTCCACGCGCAGGCTGCAAGGTAACGAGACCATTCTACTGGTGGAAGACCAAGATCGCGTACGGGCCATCGCACGCGCCATCCTCGAGCGCAGCGGCTATCGGGTGATCGTCGCGCCTAGCCCCGGCGATGCGCTCATGCTGTGCGAGCAGCACCAAGGAAAGATTGACCTCTTGCTGACAGACGTCGTCATGCCTTGGCTCAGCGGCACGGAGCTTGCCAAGCGCATCGCCCAAATGCGCCCTGAGACCAAGGTCCTCTACACGTCTGGCTACACTGACGACAGCGTCGTTCGTCACGGCGTGCTCGAGGGCGAAATGGCCTTTCTGCAAAAGCCCTTCACTCCCGAATCGCTCTCCGCCCGAGTGCGCGAAGTGCTGGACGGTGCGCGTCGAGTGACTCTGCCTCAGTCTTGAAACGCGGCTTCCACGGCTGCGTCGGTGAGCTTTTGGCAGCCGCGCAGGGGCCCGACGTAGACCGCGTCCCCGCTGTAGACGCGCGAGTTGTTCTGGCCGACATAGCGCATGACGCCTAGGTTGGTTTGAGGCCACGTGAACCCGGATACCCAACCCGAGCGGTAGTCGTGGCCGCCGTAGCTTACCTTGACGGCCACCGCTTTGGAGCTCGCCTTCACGTAGGTCGTCAGCGTGACGCTCTTGGTGCCGGCGATGACGACGCCCGAGAAGCCAGGCCAATCGCTGGTAGTCCAAGGCTCACCGCTGCCGTACTTGGCGGCGCCTAGCTCGACGCCGCTGCCGCTGCGGCGCAGCGACGGCCAGCGCATTTCGTTCGAGTAGGGGTAGGGGGTCAAGACCGTGCCGCCTTCGAGCGTGACCTCGGCCGTGACGTAGTAGCCGCCCTGATACGCTGTCGCGCGCCCGGCGACGTCGTCGAAGCTCACCACCAGGCGATGCTGCTCCGCATCGACGCGCGGGTCACCGAACTCGACCCGCCATTCGCTGCCCGCAGAGCCCAGCGCGGCCGTCCAGTCGTCGGCCAGCGGCGTCGTGCAGTCTGGCTCCCCCGGCGGCTCGGGAATGTTCGGCTCTCCCGCGCTGCCTTCTTCGGGCGGCTGCACTGCGTCACCGCCACCACCGTCGGCAGTCGCGCTACCAGCCATGCCGGCACCCGTCTGCCCGCCTGCAGCAGCGCCACCGAGCGGCGCGCGCGGTCGCGGTTGCGCTTCGAAACCGAGCTTGCCTCCACCGGTCGCGCTTACTCCGCCCGTGGGGCTCGCGTTGCCCACGCCGCCTTCTGCTGCTTCGCCGGCGTGGCTCACGCCGCCCTGCGACGCACCGCTTCCTCCCGGGTCCGGCGCGCTCTTGAACGAGTTGCCCGCGCAGGCAAGCGCCATGACCGCGATGACCCCGAGACCGAACCCATGGCCGAGTTTTTGACCCCAATGCATGCTCACGCAGGGACAACACGACGAACGCAGTCTTTGCGCAAACATATTTCGACGCCCACGCGCGCCGCCACGGGAAGATCCAAGCGCTCGGCAGCACTAACACCGAGGGGTTGTGTGAGGATGGACTAAGTTTCGGTGGTTGAGGAGCGGAGGGTCCAGATGTCGAGAATCCAAATGGCAGTGACGGCAATGGCGACACTGTGGCTTGCGGCTTGCGGCGCCAGCACCAAGAGCGGGGACGGCTCCGCCACACGGCCCGGCGCGTGCGCTCCAGGGGAGGTCCTGGTCAGTGGGCACGTCGAACGCGATCGCGACAGCGCTCACCAATACCAGGGAGAAGTCTCGCTCGGCAGCGACTCGCTCGCCGTCGTCCGTCTCTTCTCCGGACGTGCCCTCGGCGGCGACGGCACGTCCACCTTGGTTGCCGAACAACGACTCGCTCCCGCTCCGGCGCTGCCCTTCGAGTACTGCATCACCGGCGTGCTCCCCTCCGACCCCGCCATCGACCTCGAGTACCATGTGAGCGCAGCCATCGCCCAACACGGTGATCTGGGCGCGTCTACCGTCGGCGACCTGCGCAACGAAAGCCTGGATATCGTCGAGCCACCCGCCACTGACTTCACCATCCGCGTCATCGCCATGGAAGCTTGCAGCGCCCCGGACGCCGGCGGCTTCTGCATCGGCCCCTGACGGCAACCCGCAGCGCGAGCTCTCGCGGTGTGGTTGGGCGCAGCCCCGCCACATTGAACGGCGTTGCGAGGGCACTACTTGGAGCAGGGACCGTCTTTGACGATGCTCATGCCTTCGGCGGCGGCCGTGCAGGCGCTGCCGTAGGTCTTGCCGTCGCAGCCGCAGACCGGTTTGTAGATCTTGGTGCAAATCGTGGTCTTCTTGGTGCAAACGCCGCCAGCGTCGGTGGTGCCGCAGTCGGGCTTGTACTTGCAATACAGGCCGGGCGCGCAGTCCTGCGCATGACCGCGTGTGCCGCATAGGCCGCCCTCGGGCGTGGTTTCAGGCGGCTTGCACGCGCCCTTGGCCAGCACCGACACGCCCGCTTGGGCTGCCATACAGCCGTTGCTGTAGGTCTTGTCGTCGCAGCCGCATACTTCGTCGACCATCTGGATGCAGGCGTCGGGCATCTGCGCGCAGGTGCCGGACATGTCGGCAGCGCCGCAGTGCGCCTCTGGCGGGAACGAACAGTATTGCTTGGGGCCGCACTGCACGCCGGCGATGCCGCCGCACATCTTGGGGGGCGCGCCCGGCGCGCCGCCCGCGCTCGACGCGCCGCCGTTCGTTGCGGTGCCGGCTGTCGCCGGGGCCCCCGAGTCACTACCAGCGCTCGCTCCGGAACCGCCGGCTGCCGGCGGAAGCGTCGTTGGCTCCTGCGCGGGCGGTGTGGCTGGCGTACACGCCGCGAACCATGAGCACGTGATCGCTACTTTACCGAACCGAACGACGTCAAAGCGCATGCGCGTACGTTTAGCCGCGACCGCGCCGTTCGTCCAGGCAAGGCGCGCACGCAGCGCAGTACCTGGCAGAGTGGTCGACGGACCGGGTATCTGATACCCGAGGCTCTATGAGTGCCAACAAGGCTTCGCGCGTGCTCCGCTTGGCGGCAATTTGGGGCTTGGGTGTTAGTGCGTGCGCGGGCGTGCAGACCAGCGCAACGCCTGTCGCACAGGCACCCGCCCCAAGCGCGGCCGCCGCGCCCGTCACGGCTGCGCCAAGCACCGACGCTTGGCTCACCCAGCTCGATCGTGACAACCCGCTGGTGGGCAAGGTTTGGGACGTGAAGGCGGGCGCGTTCATCGAAGAGGGCGCTGCGTCGAAGAAGCTTGCGCTCGCGCGCTTCGTGCTGCTGGGCGAGCGGCACGACAATCCGGATCATCATCGCTTGCAAGCGCGCGTGCTCGAGCAGCTGGTTAAAACCGGTCGGCAGCCTGCGGTGGTGCTCGAAATGTTGGAGGTACCGCAGCAGGCTACGCTCACCGAGTACCTAGCGCGCGCGGACGCGCAAGCGTCCGGAGTTGGCGCGGCGCTGGGCTGGGAAAAGACCAGCTGGCCGCCGTTCAGCCAGTACCAGCCCATCTTCGAGGCCGCCTTCGCGGCCAAGCTGAGCCTGCACGCCGGCAACCTGGCGCAGGCAGACGCCAAAGCGCTCGTGAAGCAGGGCCTGGCGGCGTTGCCCGCAGAGCGGGTTCGAGAGCTCAGGCTCGAGCAAGCCTTTCCGGCCGCGCTCGAAGCCACGTTGTTGGACGAGCTGCGCGCTTCGCACTGCGGGCAATTGCCAGAAAAGTACCTGGCGCCCATGGCGCTGGCGCAGCACGCGCGCGACGCGCAAATGGCCAAGGTGCTGGCGAGCGCCGGTCTGAAAGACGGCGCTGCGCTGATCGCGGGCGGCGGCCACGCGCGGCTCGATCGCGGAGTGCCCTACTACTTGGCGCTCGAAGCGCCGGGCGCCACCGTGGCAAGCTTGGTGTTTCGCGAAGTCCGGCACGGCGATGCGGACCCGAAGGCCTACGTGGCCGAAGAAGGCCCGTTCGACTACGTGTGGTTCACGCCGCGCGCTTCCGACGAAGATCCATGCGCCGGGTTCAAGGCGCCCGCCAAGTAGAGGATTGAGGCGTGAGGATGGAGTGAAATCCAGCCTGTGGCGGGATTGACTACGCCGGTCCCAGCGCAGCGTCTTTGGGCTCGCATACTGCGTGCTCCGGTCGCACACCGGGGCTTGCGGCACTAAAGAGCTTGGCCAGCGAAGCGTCTATCGCGTCGTAGTCGGGTTGCAGCACCGATTTACCGTCGGGCGTGCGGAAGCCTTGGACGTGCTCATGGCCGATCACCAAGCCGTGCAGGTGCGACGGCTCTACCGCCAGCGCGCGGCGCGCCAGTCCGAGCAGCTCGATGCGGCGCAGGTCGGTTTCGATGGAGGCTTCGAAGGCGCTGAACAGCTCGGGCAGCTTGAGCACGCCCAAGCCTGCCAGGGCGTGCTGAACGCCGAACAAAACCGCCTGCTGGCGCCGCGCGCGATGAAAATCCGAGCGGCCATGGCGCGAACGCACGTACATGGCGGCCGTCACGCCATCCAGGTGTCTGCGCCCAGCGTCGATGTCCAGCGGGCGCCGCCCGCCTGCTGCGCGCGTGTCGACGAAGTTGTCCGCGATCGGACAGGGAACGTCGACGTCCACGCCGCCCACGGCGTCGACCGCGCGCTCGAAGACGCCCAAGTCGAGCGCCAACGCGTGTTCGATCGGCAACTTCAACGTGTCTTCGACGACACGGCTCACGAGCTCGAGCGGATCACGCTTGGTGCGCTTGCCGACCATGTAAACGGTGTTGATGCGATCGGTACCTGATTCGGGAATATCCACGTAAAGGTCGCGTGGAATGCTGACCAAACCCACATGCTGACTGCGCTCGTCGAACACTACGACCACCAAGGTGTCGGCCAGCGCGGGGCCGCTGCCGTCGGGCCGGCGATCGAGGCCGATCACGAGGAAATTCCGCGTATTGGTGAGCGATGGCGTGCGGGCGCGCGCTGCCGCGATCGGGACCGGCGGGGCCGTCGGAGCGGCGTTTTCGGCGCTAGAAGCGGGCGTTGCTGCGACGGGTGGCGCCGCGGGCGCGACCTTGACGGCGCGCGCTGCGCTCGAGGTTTCGGGTAAGGCGGGTGCGCTTCGATACGGGGCCGCCCACAACCACGCGCAGGCGGCGTAGCTCGTCGCCGCCATCGTCAACGCCGCTGTCCACATCAGACGCTTCCGCCAACTTCGCTGCATGGCGGGGCAGCTTTGCAAGGGCCAGACCAGCCCCGGGCTGAGAGCCGCGGCTCAATTGCGAACCACGATACCGAGGTTCAAGCACGCCTGCTGCAACTTGAAGTCGAGGTCGGGCTGTGGGTCACGCGAGTGGGAAAAGCGATGTTGCTGCCAGCCCACCTCGCTAAAAAGACCAAATTTGGGTGAAAAATGCACAGCGCCACCGAACAGCACGCCAATATTCCAACCTAAGCCCAAGTTGGTGTTCGAAGAGTCGCCACCCACCACGTCGAACGTGACGCCGACCGGCATGCCGAGCCACAGCTGGTAGTTCAAGTTGGAGGTCGTGATGGGCGCGCGAAAGCGCAGCACCAAGTCCAAGTCGACGTAGTAGTTGTGGTCCGCTTCGGGCGTGGTGTCGGGCCGCCAGGAGCCGAACTGCAGCATTGGTCCGAGCAACACGTACTTGGCGAGCGGCGCGTCAGCCCGCAGATTGAATCCGAGCGTGGTATCGAGGTTTTGCTCGCGCTTGGCGATGCCGTCGGTTTGACCGTCTTCGGTGGTCACGTTACCCGGAAGGCCCAGGTGAAAGCCGAGCAACGTGTGGCTGCGCTCTTCGAAGCCTTTGACGGGGGGCGGCGGCGGCTCGTACGGGCGCGGGCGAGAAGGCTGCGGGAGCGGCGGCTCGCAGCGGCGACCTTCGACGCACTCGAGCCCAGCCGGGCACGCGGGATTGCACAGTGAGATGCATTGGCCTTGCAGACACGTGAACCCGTCCCGGCAGGCCGGAAGACACGCAGGGGCGGCGGCGGGCTGGCTGCTTGGGGCTGGCGCGCTCGGCGGCGGCGCTGGCGGGGCTGATTCCTGCGCCGAGGCGCGGCCCGGTCGACCGAGCCCGAGGAAAGCCAAGAGTCCCAGCGCTGTTGCCATCCAGAGCTGCATCGCGGGAACCATAGCAGGGCGGTGCTAGGATCCCAACCTGATGCCTGGTTCTCGACTCATCGCGCTCGTCGCCATTTTTGCGCTCGGCGCCTGTAACGGTAAACGTGACGAATCAGTCGCTGCCAAACCTGCCGCTGCCGAAGCTGCGCCTGCCGTAACGGGCGCCAAGAGCCGCGCCAAGCCCGAGCTGACCCGTCGCCCCGAGCCGCGCGCGCCGCTCGAGCAGTTCGTGCAACAACACGTCGAAGAGGCCGACGCGAGCGGTCGTCGCGTGCTCGTGTACGTCGGCGCCACGTGGTGTGAGCCGTGTCAGCGCTTTCACAAAGCGCTCGAGTCCGGCCAGCTCGATCAAGAGCTAGCCGGCACGCATTTCATCGAGTTCGACGCCGATCGCGACGCCGCCGAGCTGCGTGCCGCCGGCTACGCCTCCAAATACATTCCGCTCTTCTCGATCCCCGATCAAAGCGGTCACGCGAGCGGTCGCGCCATCGAAGGCTCCATCAAGGGTGACGACGCCGTGCGCGCCAACTTGGTCCCTCGCCTCTTGGCGCTGCTCGACGGCAAGCCCATCGACTGATGGCGCGCTTTGGCTAGACTAGCCTCCGTTCGCCGCGCGCTCCAGCCCGGCGATGTCGAGCTTGATCATGCCCATCATGGCCTGGACGGCGCGGCCGGCGCGGGCTGGATCCGGATCGCTCATCAAGCGCGGCAGCGCGGTGGGGATGACCTGCCAAGACAGGCCGAAGCGATCGACGAGCCAGCCGCAGCGCGTAGGCTCACCACCGCCGGCCAAGAGCGCCTCCCAAATGCGGTCGAGCTCGGCCTGCGTCTCGACCGAGACGAACAGGGAAAACGCGGGGTTCAGCTTGTAGTGAGGGCCACCATTGAGGGCCATGATGCGCTGACCCGAGAGCTCGAACGTGACCGACATGACCTTTTCGCCAGCGCGCGAAGTATCTAAAATGCGAGAGTTTTCGAAGATCTCGCAGTACATGGCCGCGGCCTCTGCGGCTTGGCTGTCGAACCACAGAAACGGAGTGATCTTGGAGGCGGTGAGCTGGGGCATGGGGCAATCCTAACTGGGTGAATGGCGCCGCGAGTAGCGCCTTTGACCCTAGGTCGGAGCCGTCGGTGCGTTCTCGACATGGCCCGAAAGAAAAAGTGCCAGGCCCCTATCAGGCCGCTCTAGCGAACCCGCCAGGCGTCATTTTGGCACACGAGCGTGAAGGCGCCGCCGCTGCATTCCGGCACGTCGCTACAAACCAGCCCGGATCGTGCGCACGCAGCGTCGAGCAGCGCTAGATTCACCAGGGCCGGGCACTCTGCGGTGCAGAAGTCCGGCGACGTGTAGGCTTCTTGGGCGTCGAGCGCTTGGAGCAGGCTGAGGAGGTCGAGCACGGCCTGCGGGGCGTCGACGCAGTCTTTGAGCCCGTCGCAGGGCGGGCCGACGAAGATGGGACCGCCGGAGTTCCAAATCTGCCACACGAGCGGCTCGTCCCCGGTCGGGTTTTCTTGGCGCCCGTAGGTTTGACGCCCGAGGTTCACGTCGGGTTCGGAAAGCGCCGCCGCGATCTCGGCTACGTCGATGCGCTCGTCACTTTCGCACTTGAGCTCGAGCGCGCACGGCGCTTCCTGGAAACGGTAGCTCGCGCATTTCAGCTCGCTGCCAAGCACGCCGCCATTCTGTGGACGCCAGATCAGCGACTTGGGGCATGGCTTACAGGTGCGCGGAGGCTCGCTGGACGGCAGCGGAAGCACGATGCCAGAGCAGCCACCCGCGCCTGCGGTGATGGGCGGCGCGGCTCCTTCTCCACCCGAACCACCTTCGTTGACGGGGGCGGTGCCGCCCCCACCACCCTCGCCGGCCTCACCGCCGGCTTGAGGAGTGGGGCCGGGAGAGCGCTCAGTCTGACCACACGCCACAGCCAGCGCGACGGCTGCCAACCAAAGTCCTGCTCGGTTCATGGTGACGCTCTTCTCGAGACAACTAGGGACTAGGGCAGGTCGCGGGCCCCACGCAAATACCCCGAGCCTTCCCAGTCATTCGCCCAAACCTCGGGTCAGGGTAGCGCGGGCGTGCCGTCGGGCAAGCGCGCTTGTGTCCACTCTTCCAAGTAGTCTTGCGCTGGATACTTGGCGGCCAGCGCCTCGTTGAAGTCGATGCCGAGGCCGGGCGCTTCGCTCGGGTAGAGGTAGCCGTCGCGAGCGCGGGGCATGCCGGGAAACAAGTCGTAAACGTGGTCGGGAAAGCGGCACCACTCGTGAACGCCGAAATTCGGCGAGCTCAGCTCGAGGTGCAGGTTGGCCATGTGCCCGACAGGCGAGGTGTCGGCGGGGCCGTGCCATGCCGTGCGAATGCCGTAGGCGGCTGCCATGGCCGCAACGTTGCGCGCCGGGCTGATGCCGCCCATCTGGCTCACGTGCATGCGAATGAAGTCGACCAGTCGCTGCTCGATCAGTCGCTGCCATTCGAACGGATGATTGAAGAGCTCTCCCAGCGCGAGCGGCGTGGCGCAAACCGCTCTCAGTCGCGGCAGCCAATCGAGCTGCTCTGGCGGAAGCACGTCTTCCAAGAAGAACAGCCGAAACTGCTCGACGTCTTTGGCAAACTGCACGGCGTCGCTCGGCTGCAGGCGCTCGTGCACGTCGTGCAAAAGCTCGACGCTTTCTGGCAAACGCGCGCGCGCCGCCTCCAGCAGCTTCAGCGTTTCGCGCGTGTACTTGCGCGGGTCGTAGTAGGCGCCGGGCAGCGCGCCTTCGGGGCGTGGCTGGTCTGGCACGCCGCCGCCGTAGTTGCGCAGCTGCAGCCGCACATGCCGATAACCCTCCGCCAAAATGGCTTCGGCGTTGGCGAGCACTTCGTCAATCGTGGTGCCGTCGGCGTGTGTGTACGTGGCCACGGCTTCGCGACACTTGCCGCCGAGCAGCATGTAGACCGGTAGCCCAGCGCGCTTGCCCAAGATGTCCCACAACGCTTGGTCGATGCCCGAGAGCGCGTTGTTCAGCACCGGGCCGTTGCGCCAATAACCGTTGGCGCGCGCCGTTTGCCAAATGTCCTCGATGCGCGCGACGTCGCGGCCCACGAGCAGCGGCGCCAGGTGACGCTCGAGCATGGCCTGTACGGCGAACGCGCGCTGGGTGAACGTCGCGCAACCTAGCCCATAGAGGCCCGGCTCCGAGGTCTCGACCTTCACGACCACGAGCCGTTCGCGGGTGGGTTGGACCACGAAGGTCTTGATCTTGGTGATGGTGATGGCGGCCAGCATCGGGCCGGCATGATGGCATATACTTGCCCCACCCACGGGGCACCTCTTCGGGCCGAGGCCGCCCTTCGCGCCGAACTTCCTAGTCGCAATCGCGACTAAGATTTCCGAAGGAAATCGAGGGCTCGACTGCGTGGCATGACGCTGTCCGATTTGCGACTGGCCCACGCGATACGCAGAAAAATGATTGGGGAAAGGGTGTCGCGAATGCGACTTCGCTTCTCACTGAGCAAAGGGCTCCGTCTTGTTCACGCGGAACGGCCCACCACCGCCAACACGGCCACGAAAGCAGCTGTAATTCGGCTGCAATCGGCAGCCAGAATCGCTAATCCGGCGGCGTGTTGCCGAACAGCTCGCGCAGCGCGCTTTCGAGCGCTACCGGCAAGATGGCTTCGTGCGGGTTGGCGCCCATGGGGGGCAGCTCACGCACGCGATCGACTCGCTGCTCGGGTTTGTCGCGCGCCAGAGCTGCCTCGAACTTGGCGGGTTGGCGAATCCAGATGGCCGGCTGCCACCAGAGCAAGAGCGGGACTTCGGTGGGGCGGCGTGCGAAGGCGCCGCCCATCTTGCGATCGAGGCACGGATCGATGGAGACGAGCGCGAGCGGAAGCGGCACGCCAGCGCTCCAAAAGTCGGCGGCCAACCCGCCGCTCGGGTTGCAGCCGGCGCCGCTGTGGCCAGCGAGCACTACGCGCGAGCGATCGATGGTGGCGCGTCCGTCAGTCGCTTTCACCACGTCGTCGACGAAGGCGTTCAGGTCGAAGCCTTGCCAGACCGTTGCGGCCAGCCCAGCGTTCTTGGTTTGGCTCGGCGCGGCGAGCACGAATGGCTTGACCTGACCCGAGTCGATCAGGCGTTTGACCAACGGTCGGAGATCACGGCCCCCACCGCCGAACCACATGTGCGTTTCTGACGTCGGATTGGTGCCGTGGAGAAAGACTACGAGCGGCAGCGGCTCGCTGGCCTCGACCTTTTCGGGCAGCACCGCAGCGCCACCGTTACGCTGGAACCGATACAGAAAGCGCGCGTCTTGGTGCGGAAAGTAGAGCGTCTTGGCTTCGGCCGCCGTCGACCAAAGCAGGCCCACGGCACCTGCCGCGAGGCCCACAGCGCGCCCCAAGCGCCGCAGCAGTGACTGGCCAGAGCCCTCGGACATTGCAACAAACATACGGGTAAGCGCTACGGCCCGCAACTTACGGCGCAATAGGAGGGCTGCGCGTCTCGTGGTACCGAGGGGGCTGGATGGCGTGGAGGAAGCTCGGCGGTCTCGGTCGCGTGGGCGTTCGGGCCCCAGCCCGAACGCTGGCCGCGCTGTTGGGGCTGTCGCTTCAGGTTGGCCAGGCCAGCCTGGCTGGACGCGCCGTTGCGCAGTCGCTCTCCATCGAGGAGAAGCCGCAGCCGCCGGAAGCACCTACACCAGCCCCTGCGCCGAAACCGTCCGTTCCAGCGCCCGCACCGGTGATCGTGATGCCGACCGCCAGCTCGACGCCGCTCGAGTACCCGGCTGACGGCAGAGGTGAGGCGAGCGTCGCATTGGAGCTCACGCTAACGGCGGCTGGTGACGTGACCAAGGCGGTCGCGCTCGAAGGTGATGAACCTTTTGCGTCGCGCGCGGTCGAGGCCGCCAAAACGTGGAAATTTCAGCCCGCAACTCGTGACGGCAAGCCGATCGCGGCGAAGATTCGCTACCTGGTGCGCTTCGTTCCACCCCGTGACGAGGTCGAGCCAGAGCCCGAAGCACCGGCGACTCCCGCGACGCCCGGCAGCCAGGCTGCTTCCAAGCCGCGCGCCGAGCCCGAGCCCTACGAAATCGTGGTCGTAGGCGAGCGCGCGCCGATCCGTCACCAGCTGGCACGCACCGAGATCAGCCGCATGCCGGGCGCGTTTGGCGATGCCTTTCGGGCGATTGAAGCCTTGCCCGGCGTGGTGCCAATCGTCAGCGGCCTGCCGTACTTCTACGTGCGCGGCGCGCCGCCCGGCAACGTCGGCTACTACTTCGACGGAATCCCGGTGCCGTTTTTGTATCACTTTGCGGCGGGGCCCAGCGTGTTTCATCCCGCGTTCATCGATCGCGTCGACTTGTATCCGGGTGCGTTCCCGGTGCGCTACGGGCGCTTTGCCGGCGCGATCGTCGCCGGTGAGATGGCGCCGCCCGGTTATCGCTTTCGCGGTGAGTGGAACGTACGGCTCGTCGACAGCGGCGCCATGGTCGAAGCGCCGTTCGCTGGCGGTCGCGGCTCGGCCATGGTCGGTGGTCGCTTCTCGTACACCGGGCTGATGATCTCACTCATCGCGCCCGAGGTCAGCGTTGGTTACTGGGACTACCAGGCGCGCGTTCGCTACGATTTGAGTCCCAAAGACAGCGTCGAAGTCTTTGGTTTTGGCTCGGGCGACTACACGACAGTCACCGAGAAGGTGACGGTTTTCGATGCGCAGGGTCGCACCAGCACCAAAGACGTGACGCACGACGCCGTCGACATCGGCTTTCATCGCCTCGACTTGCGCTGGGATCACCGGCTCGATCAGGGCAATTGGCGCAACGCGCTGATGGTGGGGCGCGACCGCACTGGTTTGGCCGATGGTGAGATCAACGTTTACAACTACATGGTCGGCTACCGCTCCGAGTACTGGCGGCAGCTCGAGACGAAGGTGCGTCTACGCGCGGGCGCTGACGTGCTGTTCGAGTCGTTGAAGCAAGAGTTCAAGGACGGAACGCCCGACAGCGGCGAGGTTACGTCTGCGCCCGATCCAGGTGTCATGCAGCCGAACGGCGGCGAGATGATGCCGGGCAGTATGATGCCCACCCCCATCCCGCCCGAGGGCCAGCCGCCTGGCAGCAGCAGCTCCAACCAAGAGGACGCCGAGCGCCTTGGCTTCAACTCTGCTCGCAAAGATTTCTCGCTCGGTCTCTACGCGGATCTCGTGTGGGACGTGGCGCCGCGGCTGCAGATCACGCCCGGCTTGCGCGGTGATTTGTTCGTCTCGGGCAGCCGGGCGGCGCTGTCGCTGGATCCGCGAATTACCGCCGAATACACGCTGAGCAAGAAGCTGAAGCTGGTGCACGGGTTGGCGCTCGTGCACCAAGCGCCCAGCTTCGTAGGGCCGGTTCCAGGCTTCAAACCTTCGTTGGAAGGCGGGCTGCAGAAGGCCGTGCAGTACAGCGCGGGGGTGAACTACGAGCTGCCGTGGGGCTTTCAAAGCTCGGTGGCGCTGTTTCAAAGCGCGTTCTTCAACATGACCGATTTGATCAGCCTGATTCAGCTGGAACAAACGGCCAATCGTGGGGTCAACGGCGGCGACGGCGTCAGCAGCGATAGCGACATCAACAACTTTCGCACCGACGGCCAAGCCTACGGCTTGGAGCTCATGGTGCGGCGCAGTTTGTCGCGCAGGTTGGGCGGCTTCTTGTCGTACACGTTGTCGCGGTCGCAGCGCTTCAGCGGGCGCGTCAGCGGCCCGGCCACCACCGATCGCAATCACGTGCTGAACGTCGCCGCTTCCTACGACTTGGGCCGCAACTGGCGGCTGGGCGGGCGCGTGCTGTTCTACACGGGCGTGCCAGCCGAAGTGGCGTACCTCGAAGCGGCGCGCCATCCGCCGCGCACGCCGCCCTTCTGGCGTTTGGACTTCAAGCTCGAGAAGCGTTGGTACATCAAGCGCCCCGATCGCTGGTGGGGCCTGAATATCGAAGTCTTGAACACCACGCTGAACAAGGAACAGCTGACTGGTAGTTGCAACGCTTTCGACTGCGTCTACGAAGAAATCGGCCCAGTTACCGTGCCCAGCATCGCGTTCGAAGGTGCCTACTAGCGTCCTAGCGAGGCAGTCGGCTAGCGTGAGCCAATGTCGAAAACTCTGCGCTTCTCGCTCGCTTCGAGTTTGCTGGCTGGTGCAATCGCGGTGACCGCGCCCTCAGTAAGGGCCGACGTGCCTCCGCCGGAGGGCTACGTGGAACCGTGCACGGTGGAGAAGCAGTCTGCGTCTGGGCAAGGGTGCGTGCTGTGCGGTGACTCGTACTACAAGACACCCAACGCCTGCGCCGCCAAGCTCGAGCCGGATGGCTACACCAAGGCGTGCCGCACGCGCGGGGCATCGACCTGGAAGGAAGTGTGGTGCAAGAATGGCAAGGGCGCGCCAGCTGCGAGCGCCCCGCCTGCGCCGTCGGCTTCCGCTGCCGCCCCTGCAGCGTCGAGCGAGCCAGCGACTCCAGTCGCCAGCGCTTCGCCAGCGGCAAGCACCGCGCCTGCCGCTGAGGACGCTGGCAAGTCTTTGCCCGAGAACGCGCCCAAGCGTGGCTGCGGCGCCTGTCGCGTCGGGGCTCCCGATGGTGCGACAGGCGTGTTCGGGGTTGGCGCCGCGCTGGGCCTACTCGGTTTGAGCTGGGTGCGGCGGCAACGGCGCAGCTGAGCGCTTCAAGGCACGCGAATGTTGTCGATGCTGATGGCGCTCGACAGCGCCTCGTCGCCGACGTCCGTCAGCACGAACGCCAGCACGGCGGGCGATCCGACGGCGCCTTTCAGAGAAAATAGGCTGTTTCCCGTCTCCTTGTAGATCTCGTCGCCCCCGTCAGGCAGGCCCGGGAACGTGCCGGCGACGTGCGTGTTGCGCTCGCAGATCAGGTTCACGGAGTCGATGACGGTCGCGACGGCGCCGTTCGGGCCCGACAGCACGCCGATCAGCGTGTCGTCGTACTCGCTGTTGCAAAAGTCGTCGAACTCGCTCGACTGCAGGTTGTACTCGAAGCTCAGCTCCGGGCTCTCACCCAAGCCTCGGATCGGCCCGCTTACCACCATGGAGCTGGTGTCGTTCAGCGCGCTGCCGCACAGCACCGCGCCGGTGCTCATCGCCAGCATGCGCGTACCCGAGGTGGGCAGCATGCTGCCGGTGGCCGGAATGGCGCCGACGTCACCAAAGCCTGTCCAGCCGAGCGGCAAGGCCGTCGCGTCGATTTCGTTGACGCAGCTGGCGTTGGGGTTGGCTGGCGTTTCGAAATCGAGCGCCGCCTCGGCGAATGGCGGCGACTCGTGATCGACGTTGAACACGATGCTTCCTTCAATGGGACCCGATAGCGTGACGACCACGCTTTGGCCCAGCGGCAAGCCAGATTTGGCGGCGAGCACGTACACGTCTTTGCCGCTCGCGCTCACCAGCGTGACCACGCTGAAGTCAGCCGTGATGTCGACGCTGACGGAGCGTAGGCACGAGTTGCTGCTTGGGCAGCCGCCACCGCTCGCTGCTAGTAGTAGAGGGTGCCACCGCTGCAAGTCGACAGCAGCGCGACCTCGTTCGAGCAGTCGTCGGGCACGTTGTCGTAAATGCAACGTTGCCGGAGCGCGTGGGGGCTGCGGCGAAAGCAGGCAAGCGTGGCCTCGAACTCCGCACTGCACTCGGCAACGCTCAGGTTCGATTCCTCGCACTGCGCGACGCAGCTGGTGGGGTTGTACCAATCTTCGCATTGCGCGCCGCGCGTGACTTTGCACCACTCGTCGCACTTCGTGGGCGGTAGCGGGTAGCCGCCCGAGCAACCCTCGAGAGGGAAGGCAAGCGCAAGCCCACACACGACTAGCCGCGCACCCGACCGCATGGACGAGATGCTAGTGCAGCGCAACTGAGATAGCAGCAACTTTGGGTAGCGGCGCTGCGCTAGCGCGAAGCTTGCCGCACGCCGAAGGCTGGTTGGCGTGCCAGTTCGAGACCGCTCAATTGGCCGGGAAACCGCGCCTTCGGGCGGAACACTTGCGGGCGCTCACGCGAACATGTCACTAAGGGCTGGATGCGGCGTTTGGGTAGCGTGCTCGGTTTGGCGGGCTTGGTGGTGGTGTCGTGCCTGGTGCCCGACCTCGAGCTGGTGCGTGAGCTGCCCGGTGCCGCTGGCTCAGCGGACGCGGCGGGAGCGGCTGCTGGTGGCAAGAGCTCGAACGGCAAAGGCGGAAGCTCGGCCAACGCCGGCGCTCAGCATGCCGACGCCGGCATGGACGCTGGCGGCGCCGCCGCGACCGACGGCGGCGCGCCGCCCACCAACGCAGGCGCCAGCGCGGGTGGCGACGGCAACGCGCCGCTCGACGACAGCGCGCCGTCTTGCACAGCGCTCAGCAAGACGGCGTGCCAAGGCGAGAGTTGCTGCACCAAGTTGCCGGCTCCGGGTTGCATTGATTGCGACGGGACCGACGGCAAGTACACGGTCTCGCCGCTCGCGCTCGACAAATACGAAGTCACGGTCGGACGCTTTCGAGCTTTCGTCGAGGCGTACACGGGTCCGCCCGCCATCGGCGCCGGCGCTCACCCCCAAATCGCGAGCAGCGGCTGGCTAGCCGACTGGAACGGCAACATGCCGACTGGCTCCGCGGCGTTCGCTAACGCCATGGAATTCAGGGAATGCAAGCTGCTCGCCGTTCGCACCTGGACGAGCGAGCCTGGCGAAAACGAGCAGAAGCCGGCCAATTGCCTGACCTGGTACGAAGCCTTCGCGTTCTGCGCGTGGGACGGCGGGTTCTTGCCTTCGGAGCTCGACTGGCAAGCCGCGGCAACGGGCGGCCGCGAAAATCGCATGTACGCCTGGGCCGGCACGACGCTCGACACCGAGCATGCGCTGTATGGCTCTTGCGGCAACGGCGTGTCGGCGACCTGCGACCTATCCAGCATCTTGGAGGTTGGCTCCAAGCCTGCCGGCGCCGGCAAGTGGGGGCACCTCGACTTGATTGGTTCAGTCTGGGAGTGGCTCTTGGACAGCCCCAACGACAGCAAGCTCCCCCCTGCGCAGCCTTGTACCGACTGCGCAAGCCTCGGCGTCTCGAACTACCGCTCCATCCGCGGCGGCAGCTGGCCGGAAGACGCGAGCTACCAGTCCTCGACTCGGCGGGTGTCGGATCCTGCCGACAGCGCTTGGTACAACGTCGGCATTCGCTGCGCGCACGCGCCATAGCGCGCACGCGCGGTGCGAGGGTGCCGAGCAACGGCTCAGCTGCCGAGCCAGGCGGCTTTGTTGGCGCGCAAGAAGTCGCCCAATGCTTGCGGCTTCTTGCCGGTGAAGCGCTCCACGCTATCGCTCTTCACGTCCAGCTCGCCGGCAGCCGTGCCGGCGTCGAACGAGGCGTAAACTTCGGCCAGCGGCCGCGGCAAGCCGTGCTGCACCATGCCATCGATCAACGCCCCGAGCGGGATCGACAAGTACTCGACCTTCTTGCCGCTGATCTCACTGACGAGCGCCGCCACATCGGCGCCGCTCAGGGTTTCGGGCCCGGTGACGTCGAGCTTCTGGTTTCCGGCGGGCGGCTCGGTCATCACGGCTGCAGCAATGCGCGCACAGTCTTCGCGCGTGACGTACCCGACCTTGCCCGCGCCGCTCGCGTTCACGAGCTTGCCGGCCGCGATGGCGCGTTGAAGCGTGCCTACTAGCAGCATGTTGCTGTACATGTTGTTGCGCAGCACCGTGAACTGCAGGCCGGACGCTTCGAGCTCCGCCTCCGTGGCGGCGTGATCCGCCGAGATCAGGATGCGCGAGGGGGCCGGATTGATGATCGACGTGTACGCCACGTGCTGCACACCGGCAGCCTTGAAGGCTTTGATGGCAGCGCTGTGCTGTCGCTGGCGCTTGCCCGGCTCGTCGAGCGAGTCGGTGCTGATCAGGAGCGCGCGCTCCACGCCTTGAAAGGCGGTTGCGAGACTAGCTTGGTCGTTGAAGTCGGCGTGTCGCACCTCCGCGCCGCGCGCCTTCAGCTCGGCCAAGCCCTCCGGCTTGCGCGTCGCCGCGATGACGCGCGCGCCGCCACCGCGCTCGAGCAGTAGCTCGACCACCCGCTTGCCCAACTGACCCGACGCGCCCGTGACCAAAATCGAACCAGACATCGCTGTTGCTCCTTGCTTGAGAGCGGAGCTTGCGGTTGTTTCCCAATTGCTACAATTAGCCAAGAATGGGAATCTGTGTTGCGTGAATGCACCAATCGACCTGAACCTTTTGCGGGCGTTTGCGGCCGTGCACGCCGCCGGCAGCTTTTCAGCAGCCGCGGCCACGCTTGGCGTGCCTCGCTCCACCGTCAGCCGCGCGGTGGCGGCGCTCGAAGAGCGGCTGAAGCAGCCCTTGTTCCAACGCACGACCCGCAAGGTGACGACCACGCCCGTCGGCGTGTCGCTGTTCGAGCGTGTGGCGCCTCAGCTCGACAGCTTGACAGGCGCGCTCTTCGATCTGCCGCAGCAGACCGACGCGCCTTCGGGCACGCTGCGCGTCACCGCCACGGTCGACCTCGGTATCATGGTGCTCACCGAGGTCATTGCGCGCTACTTGCGTCGCTACCCCGGAACGCAGGTCGAGGTGGACCTGACGGCGCGCGTGGTAGACATGGTGCGCGAAGGCTTCGATTTGGCGTTGCGCGTGTCGCCCAAGCGGCAGAAGAGCTCGTCTTTGATTGCGCGCAAGGTGGGGCACGTGCTGTTTCAGCTGTATGCGTCGCCGGCCTACTTGGCGCGCCGGCCGGCACCGCGCTCGCTCGAGGAGGTGAGCGAACATGAGTGGGTTACCTACGATTCGCGACCCTTCACGTTGACTCACACACGCGGCAACAAGCGCGTCGTCGTGCCCAGCGCGCGGGTGATGGGCAACGACATGATGTTTCAGCGAGAAGCGCTCCGGGCCGGCTGCGGGCTCGGGCCTTTGCCCTCCTTCGTAGCCGACGCCGACGTCGCGAACGGCGTTTTGGTGCGGGTTTTGCCGGACTGGGTGGCGATCAGCGCCCAGGTGTTGCTGGTGCACCCACCGCAGCGTCATTTGCCGCCCAAGGTTTCGGCCTTCCAACAGTTGCTGCTGGAGATGCTGCGACAGCGCCCGATTTCGCCGGGCGTGAGCTAGTGCGGCGCAAGTGAGATAGCAGCAACTTTGGGAATGGCGCCGCAGTATGCGGACGCGAAGTGGACGCGAGGCCTGGGGCGAAGCCCCAGCGAGAAAGACGAGTGCGGCGCACGCCGCGCAGCGGACCGTTGCGCGCGATTGTTGACCGCAGTTAGCGTGCGCTGCGCTAGCCTGCGGTCAGCAGCATCGGCTGCGCTCCGCCGCATGAATAGCCAGTTTCCGTCCGATTCACCGCTGCGCGATCGCAGCCAGGAAATCGTCGGCGACCGTTACCGGCTGCTGAGCGTGCTCGATCGCGGTGGGCAAGCCGCCGTGTACCGCGCGGTCGACCTGCGCATGGGTGACGAAGTCGCGGTCAAGGTGCTGGTGCCGCCCAAGAAGGCGGACGCCTCGTGGCGCGAGCGAATGCTGCGCGAGGTGCACGCGCTCACGGTGCTGGCCGGCACCGCCGCCGTGCGCGTCTACCACCAGGTTTGGGGTGACGACGGCACGCTGTTTCTCATCATGGAGCTTTTGCACGGCGCCAACCTGGAGACGTGCCTCGACAAAGCCAAAGAGCACGGGCAGACGCTGGGCTTCGCGGACTTGAAGCCGATCATGGAACCGGTGGTCAGCACGCTCGAGACCGCGCACGCCGCGGGCATTCTTCACCGCGATTTGAAGCCCGGAAACATCTTCGTGCAGCACGACGGCAGCGTGCGCTTGCTCGACTTCGGCTTTGCCAAGTTCTTGCGCATGCGCAGCGTCACCTTGGCCGGGCACATCGCAGGCTCTCCCAGCTACATCGCGCCCGAGTGCTGGAAGGAGACGACCGAGGCGCTCGACCAGCGCATCGACGTGTACGGCATGAGCGCCGTGGTGTTTCGGGTGCTGGCCGGGCGTCCGCCGTTCGTGGGCGACGGCGTGATTCAGATCATGCGCCAGTGCTGCAGCGCGCCGCGCCCCAGCCTGCACGCGCTGCGCCCCGACCTGCCGCCCGCGATTGACGACTGGGTCAAGGCCGCGCTCGCCATCGAGCGAGAAGAGCGCTTCACGACCGTGCGAGCGTCGTGGCGCGCGCTGTGCGCCGTGCTGTCGCCCAAGGCTGGCTAGCGCAGCGCATTCGACCTGCGGTCAACAATCGCGAAGCGATTGTCCGCTGCGCGGCGTGCGCTGCGCTAGTGTCTTTCTCGCTGGGGCTTCGCCCCGGATCCCGCGTCCGCTTCGCGTCCGCCTAGTGCAGCGCCGGTTTCCAAGTTGCTGCTACCTCGCTTGCGCTGCACTAGTCAGGTCGTCGAGACGCGGGCCTGATGGCGCGAGCTCAGAAAGCGTAGCCGAACGCCACCGACAGGATGATGCCGCCGTCGTAGATGCCCTTCACGTAGTTGTAGGCGTCCGTGGAGCCCGAGACGTACGTGGTGTTTTTGTCTTTGAGCAGGAACGAGTAGCCAGCGGCGGCGGTGAAGACGAAGCCTTCGGTACCGGTGTAGTTCACGCCGCCTGCCAGCTGCGCAAACGGCGATGCCGCGACTTTCATCTTGGCTTTGTCGGTGCCGTACTGCGCATCGATCTCTTGGTCGGCGAAGCCGCTGGCGAACGCCGCGCCCGCGCCCAGGAACGGCGTCCAATCGCCGGTGAGGAAGTTGTAGCGGACACGCCCGCCAATGCGCCAACCCGTGAGGGACAAGCCGAGCCCGCTGTCGAGCGCGAGCTGCGGAATTGGGTGATAGCTGAAGATGACGCCCAGCCCCGCGAGCCCATTCCAGCCAAGCTCACCACCGATGATGAACGGACGGCGCAGCCGGATGGGACGCGCGTCGAGATCACGTGGGGGGGGCTGCGGAGGCTCTGTGTACGTGGGCGGTAGCGGCGAGCCTGGAGGAGGTACAGCCGCTGGCGGAGGAGCCGCTGCGGGAGGTGGCGGCGGTAGCGGCGCGCCATCGGCGGCGGGCGGCGGAGCGACCGGCGCGGGTTCGGGCGTGGGAACCGGCGCAGGTGTTGGCGCAACGGCGGGCGCTGGCGCGGGCGTTGGCGCCGGCGCGGGCGTTGGCGCCGGCGCGGGCGTTGGCGCTGCCGGGAAAGCAGCCGTAGGCGCTGGCGCGGGCTTTGGCGCTTGCGCGAACGCCATTGCCGAAACCCATGAGCTCGTAAGCAAGATCGACCCAACCAACCAACGCATCTTCACTCTCCCTGACGAAGCCTGGTTCAGTTGGCGTGCTTCGTAAAGCTATCTTTTTTTGATGCCAGAACTCACGTGCCACTCAGCTTGGCGAAGGCTGGTTCGCGCCCGTGGCCGGCTCGAGCAAGACTTGGTCGCTCAGCGGGCGAGCAATGCTGCGTGTGATGTTCCAGCCGGCCTGCTCGGCGAGCGCCGCGAACACCGGCAAACCGCGCGGTTTGGTGGCTGCCGTGCTGGTGAGCTTCAAAGTGCGGATGACTTCGTCGTCGCGGGTGACGGAGCCGACCACGAAAGCGTCGGAGCCGTGCGGCAGCGCTTTCAAGTTTTCGACGATGTCACGGTCGCTGCCGTACTCGAATAGCCCGCCTTCGGACGACGCTACGAGCAGCGCGCCGTCTTGGCGGGCTCGTTCGAGGAACGGAGTCAGCTCCGAGGCGCGGCCCCAATCGTAGCGCGCGTGCCGAAACTCTACGTCGAGCCCGCTGAGCGGCGCGCCCGGCGCTTGCAGCGCTGCGAGCGCGCGTTGGCCGAAGGCGGGCCCGTTTTCGTCGCCGTCGAGCACGTGCAGTGTGATGTGCCGTTCAGCCAACAGCTCGGGCTGTTCGCGCTTCAACAACAGCAGCGCGTTCAAGCTATCCATGGCCGGACCGCCGGCGATGTTCACGAACTGAAGCGGTCGCTGCGCGTCCTTTGCCAGGCGCGGCGCCAAACCATCCGCCAGCAGCCGCGCCATGTCCGACAAGCGCAGCCGCACCGAGATTGCCGGCAAGCTCATCAAGATGCGGCGATCGACCGGCACCGCGTACGAGCCCAGGTTCTTGGGGCCGATCTTGAACAAGTAGGTGGTCATGCCGTCCAGAAAGCCACCCTCCGCGCGGCGCAGCCCTTGCCCAATGCGTGAGCCGCGCATGAAGAAGCGCAGCATGACCGCCCGTAGCCAGCGCGGCAGCTGCGCAAAGCGGCGCTGCTCCTCCAAGAAGTGCAGCTTCAGCGCTTGCTGCTTCTCGTCAGTCAGCGCACAAGCGAACGCCGGGTGCGTTACGTCCACGACGGGCAGCTCGAGCCCATCGTTCGTCACCGCGTAACAGACGCCCGGCCTTTTTTTGTGCACGGCGCGCCGGATCTCGGGCATCGCAAAGCCTTACTACCACAGCGCGAGTGTCCCTGAATTGGCTGGGGCGCACGTGCACGTTTACGGGGGCTGTGGCATGCGCGGAGGCGCTTTAGACGTCGATGAACCCTTCCAGGTACAGCGCGGCATGGCCGGCGATGCTGACGCGATTCGTGGTGGCTTGGAGCTCGCACCACAGCTCGCCGCCGCGCGCCGAAACTTGACGCGCGAAGAGCTGCGTCTTGCCGAGCTTGGCGGCCCAATAGGGCACCAGGCGTGTGTGCGAGGAGCCAGTGACGTGATCTTCGGGCACGCCGGCGCCCGGTGCGAAGAAGCGCGACACGAAGTCGCAGTCGGTGCCGGGCGCGGTGCAGATGATGCCGTGAATGCCGGTGGCGACGATGCCGGCCATGTCGGGCCGCAGCGCGCGCACCTCGGCTTCGGTTTCGTAGCGCGCGAGCCACTGCCAACCCGAATACAGCTCGCGCGGCGCGCTGCCGCCGAGCGCGGCGAGTAGCTCGGGGTTTTGCGCGTTGGGCTCGAGCGTGTTGACGGGAAAGTCCATGACTAGGCGCTCGGCGGCACGCGTGACTGTCAAAGGCCCGCTGAGCGACTGAAACACCACGCGCTTGCGAGCGGGCTCCAGGCGATGGAACACCACCCACGCGGACGCCAAGGTGGCGTGTCCGCACAGCGGCACTTCTTCGGTCGGTGTGAACCAGCGAATGCGAAACTCGGCTTCTTCGCGCACGATGAACGCGGTTTCGGCGAGGTTGTTTTCGGCGGCAATCGCCAGCAGCGTCTCGTCGGGCAGCCACGCGTCGAGCGGCACGACGGCTGCTGGGTTGCCACCAAAGCGACGCCCGCTAAAGGCATCGACCTGCCAAATCGGAAGCTTGAGGGGCACGGGGCCAGTCTAGCCAATGGATCTCGGCGCGCCGCAGAAAACACCGATCGAGATTCAAACCGATCAGGCGGCAGCCGATCCGCCTGCCTGGGCTTGGTCGCCGAACGGTCAGTTCATCGCGATCGCCGATGGCTTGCACCAACAACGGCTCGCCCGCATCGACGGTGCGGCCGCGTCGACGCCCGTGGCGTTGGGCGTATCGAGCGCCATCGGCATCGACTTTGCCTGGCAGCCGTAGCGGCTAGAACATGCCGAGCGACATCGTTTTTGGTGCCGTGAGTGTTCAGCCGCGGCTGGCGCGCCACTCGACGAGCGCCGGGCGGTAGCTGGCGCGCAAGATGAACTTTGCTTCGCCCCGAGCGAGCCGTCGCTTGAAGGTGGAGATGGCCATGTCACATGCCTTGGCGGCTTCTTCGACGGACAAGCCCTCCAGGCGGTGGAGCAAGAGCGCGATGCGTTCCTCCGGTGGCAAGCGGTTCAGGATGCCCAAGACCTCTTTGGCGACGTCGGCCTGCGTCTCCATCGAAGGTGCCGGGACCTCGGGCAGCTCTTCGGCGGGGTGGAAGGTGAGCCAACGCCGCCGCCAGCGCGAGCGCAGGTTGGCGCGCACCTTACCGACCGTGATGCCGAGCAGCCAGCTCTTGAGCAGGGCGGGCTCGCGCAGCTTGCGAATGGAGGTGATGGCAGCCACGAACACCTCTTGCACCACGTCGTCCAGCTCGGCGTCGGCGCCGAGCATGCGGTGCACGAGGCCGCGCACGTTGAGCGCGTAGCGGTCGTACAGGCGTCCTGCTGCGCCGAGGTCGTGCGCGCGTAGCGCGTCGACCAGCATGGCGTCTGTCTCCACCCCCGGAACCGCGAAGGCGACGCCGGAAATGGGAGCGCGCCGCGACTCCGGGAGTGGAGTCAGCAGGCGGCGAGCGGGTTCACGGAGGGCCACGAAGGGTGAGTGCCAGCAGGGCAGCCCCTCCGTGACGGCCAGGGTGACGATTTCGAAAATGGTCCCAAGCGCGGGCGGGCGCTTGCGGAATCAACGACCCAGCGTCCACCCCAGGCCGAGCATGATGTGCTTTTGGCCCACGACTGGATCGCTCAGGTCGGCGTCGACCTTGGCGAAGCTCGTGAAGAAGACGCGCCCCTTGCCCGGCGTGCGGTACCACGAGACGGCGGTGTCCTTCTTGTCGCCGCCCGACCATTTGCACTTCACCAGCACCTTCGAGTCTTCCGCCACGAAGTCGGCGTTGTCGAGGTCGCCGGTGTAGTCGAAGGTCGCTGGCAGCATGTCCGTCGTGGCGTGCGCTTCCATGGTGCGGCAGGCGCTGAGGCCGTTGAAGTAGCCGTGCCCACCGCGGCCGCCGATCACGCTGTTGTAAGGATGCGGAGGCTCTGCGGATTGAAACGTCACGCTCGCGCAGTGCGTGCCAAAGAGGCCGCCACCACCTTCGACGAACGCCTTCAACGCGGCCGTTTGTGCGTCGCCCATGCTGCCTTTGCCGAACGGCTCGAAGCAGGTGTTGATCATGCCGACGCCGCCGAAGCGCGCCAAGTTGGTGGTGCTCAGGTCGTCGGGCTTGACGCTGCGCTCGACCTCGTAGCCCCAGGCTTTGAGCTGCGTCTCCAGCAGCGTGAGCTGCTGTGGCACGCTGTCGATGACGAGCGTGCTGAAGCTGTACAAGAGCACGCGCTTGGGGAGCGACGGATTGGTCGCGCCGCCGCTACCGGCCATGCCGCCGTTGTTGCCAGCGCTGCCGCCCTGCGACGCACCGGAAGCGCTGCCGCCCGTGCCGGCGTTGCTTCCACCCGCGCTCGAGCCACCAAGGTTTTGGCCGGCGCTGCCCGCCGAGCTCGCGCTGCCGCCGCTGGGGTTGGCGCTGCCACCTGCATTACTGCCCGAACCCGTGGTGCCAGCCGCACTGTTCGTGCCGGCGCTCCCCGCGCCTCCGCCCGTGTCGCTCGGCGTGACCTCGGGATCGCAGGCAAGGGCGCACACGGCGCTTAGCATCCAGGCGCGCGACAGCCGGCTCATTCCCCGAGGCTACGCGCGTACCCGGCCAGGCATCTTGCACGGCCCGGGCATTTTCTTGCAGATTTGCCGCGTCGGCCCCGTTACTGCGGGCAACAGGCGCCGTAGCGCGAGCCGGTGACGAAATTCACGCTGGCGCACTTACCCCCTTTGGTCCCATTGAGGGTGATGAACGCGCCCGTGTCGTCACAGGCGTAGGCCTGGGGGCGAGCCGGATCGGGAGGCTCAGCCGGGTAGAAGTCGAGGCAATCGGCGTCGCTGCCGGCCACGCGCTTGCACATGCCGGCAGGCTTGGCGCCGCCGCTGCCACCGCCGCTGCTAGTACCGGCGTGGCTCGCGGTGCCGGCCGTGGCGGTGCCGCCTTGGCTCGTACCGGCCGCGGTCGAACCCGCTGAGGCGCCGCCCATGCCGCCGCCGCCTCCCTTGCCGCCCGGCAGATCGAGGCTGATTGAACCCGCGCTTCCGCCGCTTCCGCCGCTGCCTGCCTTGGTCTGCTCAATCTCGGAGCCGGGCCCGGTGTCCTCGCCGCTGCAGCCGCCGGCAATGCCCACCAGAATCGCGCCCACTCCGCACCAAGTCGTTCTTCGCATCGAGCCCTCCGCACTTAGACGTCGCTCCGGCCAGTATTGTGCATCACGGGGCCCGAGAAAAGGGCCCCTCCCCTTACTCGCTGATTTCGCGCAGCACGCGGCAGGGGTTGCCAGCCGCCACGACCCCACCCGGCACGTCGCGCGTCACCACGCTGCCCGCCCCAATCACGCTTTTGTCGCCGATCTTCACGCCGGGCAAAATGATGGCGCCTCCACCAACCCAGCAGTCGCTGCCAATTTCGATCGGCTTCGCAAACTCCTCGCGACGCCGCTGGGCCGCATTGAGCGGGTGCGTCGCGGTGTAGATCTGCACCGCCGGACCGAACATCGTAAATTCGCCGATCCTCACTTCACACACGTCGAGCACGACACAGTTGAAGTTGAAGTACACGCGCTGCCCCAAGTGAATGTTGGAGCCGTAGTCACAGAAGAACGGCGGCTGAATCCAAGCCGCGTTTCCGCCGCTGCCCAGCAGCTGCTCGAGCAACTTGCGCCGCTCCGCCTGCGCCGACTCGGCCGTAGCATTGAGCGCCCAACATAAATCGCGCGCCCGCTCCCGTCGCCGCACCAACTCCGCGTCCGCGGGGTCGTACATCTCGCCGGCGACCATCTTCTCGAGCTCGGACTTCATGGGACTTCTTTGTACTACGACACTGCCACGAGTCGGCGCGTTCGAACGAAAGTGACGCGGGCATGAGTCGAGCGGGTTTCATGCGCGATCGACTGACGGTGTTTGTCGACGACTCGGCGCGCGGCCCAACGTCGCGTGCCGCTACGTGTTAAGGTGGCTGCGAAAGCGGCGCACGAAGCAGCCGATACGAGGTGCAACGTGCAGATCCGACTTGGCTACGAGCTCAAGTACACTTTTACGCAGCAGACCCCCGTCATTTTGACGCTGAATATTCACCACTCGCGGGCCGCAGACCTGCTCATGCCCGACCGCTTGCACACTGATCCGGGTATTCCGACCAGGGCCTACCGCGATGGCTTCGGCAATTGGTGCACGCGCCTCGTCGCGCCAGCCGGGCAAGTGCGCATCTGGAGCGAGGCCCTGATTAACGACAACGGGCTGCCGGACGTCACCGCTCCCGCGGCCCAGCAGGTTCCCGTCGACTTGCTACCCGAAGAAACGTTGGTCTACCTGCTCGGCAGTCGCTACTGCGAAACGGATCAGCTCTCGGAGCTGGCATGGAAGCTGTTCGAGCGCGCGCCGCAGGGTTGGGGCCGCGTGCAGGCCATTTGCGACTTCGTGCATCGCCACATCAAGTTCGGCTACGAGTTCGCGAGCCCCTCCAAGACTGCCTTTGGCGCCTACAACGAGGGACGCGGGGTGTGCAGAGACTACGCGCACCTGGCCATCACGCTCTGTCGCTGCATGAACATTCCCGCGCGCTATTGCACGGGCTACTTGGGCGACATCGGCATTCCACCCATGGCCGCGCCGATGGATTTTGCCGGCTGGTTCGAGGCGTACCTGGGGGGCGCCTGGTTCACGTTCGACCCGCGCAACAATACGCCACGCATCGGCCGCGTGCTGATCGCGCGCGGGCGGGACGCCGCAGACGTGGCCATCAACACCACGTTCGGTCCCAACAAGCTCGACTCGTTCGCGGTGATCGCGGAAGAAGTCGCGGCCCAGTGACGTACTGCGTCGGCCTGCTGCTGAAGCACGGCATCATCTTCGCTTCGGATTCCCGCACCAACGCGGGTGTCGACAATTTTTCGCAGTTCTGCAAGATGACGGTGTTCGAGCGGCCGGGCGATCGTGTGATCGTCCTGCTGAGCTCGGGCGGCTTGGCCGGCACGCAAGCCATCATCAGCGTGCTCAAGCAGCGCGCCGAGCTGAACGACGGCGCGCCCAACATCTGGACGGCGCGCACGATGTTCGACGTCGCGCACCTGGTCTCCGACGCAACCCGCGACGTCGAGCGTCGCGACGCAGCGCACGCCAAAAGCGCCGCCTTGCTCTTCAACGCCTCGTTCATCTTCGGCGGGCAGATTGCCGGCGAAGCGCCGCGCCTGTTTCGCACTTACGCCGAGACGAACTTCATCGAGGCCGAAACCGACAGCCCGTTCTTGCAGACGGGCGAAACCAAGTACGGCAAGCCGATCCTCGACCGCGTCATCACGCCCAGCACGAGCTTAGCGGACGCGACCAAGTGCGTCCTCATCTCGTTCGACTCCACCATGCGCAGCAACCTGTCCGTCGGTCTGCCCATCGACTTGTTGAGCTACGAAGCCGACAGCCTGAAGGTCACTCGCCGAAAGCGCCTCGATCAAGGTGACCCGTACTTTACCGAGCTGCGCTCGGCTTGGAGCGAAGGAGTACGAAGCGCCTTCCGTCAATTGCCCGAGCCGTCTTGGTAAGCGGGTGACGCCTAAGTCGCGTTGGGGACGATGTCGCGGCGTCCTTGCGTGCAGTCGACACGATGGGCGATCCGAGCGTCATGGCCGTCATGCACTCGATCTGGCAGAGCCCCCGTACGCTGGCCGTCGTCGGTGGCTCGAATAGCGCGCTCATGGTCGCGTCGAGCGACGTCTTCGCGAGGTGAAAGCTGAACATCCGCACCTCCAATGCTGGCCGAGTTCGGGGCACGGATGACGATGGTGAAGGGGGACGCGGCACGGGACATGCAAACTGCACCTGAAATGACGACGCGCTCGCTAAGTAATGATTCGGAGGCTAAGCGCGACGGCGGAGCGTCCGCCGCGCCGATTCGGGTGCTGTTTCTGTGCTGGGACAACTCGGCGCGGAGTCAAATGGCCGAAGCCATCCTGCGATCCCTGGGGGGACGTCACTTTGCCGCGTACAGCGCTGGGGTGAAGCCGGCTGACGCCATCGATGCGCATGCCCTTTCAATTTTGGAGGAGCGCGGCATCCCGGTGGATGGGCTGACCCCGAAGGGTCTCGGGGTGTTCGAGAGTCAGTCGTTCGACTACGTGGTCAGTCTCGCTGACCCCGCGCGCGAACGAGCACCCAACCTCACGGGAGCAGACGTGATGCACTGGTCGTTCGTCGATCCGGAGCGGAGCCTCGAGGAGCACAAGGATCCGCATCCTTACGAGCACTTGTTTGCCGAGCTCAACCAACGCATCCGCCTCTTGCTGATCACCGCCGAACGCAGCGAGCGCGAGGCGCGGCGCGGAATGCAAACGTAGCGTCGGGCAGGTGCGCCTTGCGGTGAGCAGCCGTGCAGGCCTTGCGCTTCTGCCGCAAAGCTTGCGCGGGTCATTGGGGTCCGCGTTCGCTTGCGACGAGCTAGGTAAGAATGCCTTACGAAATCGCCTAAGCAGCACCCTGCGCTCGCCCGTGCCCGACGCATTCTCTCGCGGCTGCAGTTCGCGGTTTGGCGGCCCTCCAGCGTGCATGTCCGGAGCCGTATGAATCCGTGATTTGCGCGAATATTAGCTAATATTGGGGGTTTTTGTGATCCCGAGACCCCCCTCTCGACACGCATCGCAGAGACGAGGATCGACCCATGCAGCGTCGCGCATCGCCCTGGTTTCGTGGTGTTTTGGTGGCTTGTGCCTTGCTCGGCGTCGGTAGCTTCAGCGCTGCCGCGGGCGCCCAAGCGTCCAGCTCCGAGTGCTACTTCGACAACATGCGTATGGTCGACGCGCAGCCGCTGGGCGGCGGTCGCAAAGAGACCGACGAAGCGACTGGCAACCTGCACTACTTGCTGTCGCTGCCCAAGGGCCACGACAAAACCAAGAAATGGCCCGTGGTCGTGTTCATGCACGGCATCGGCGAGGTGAACGCGCAGGGCAACATGCTCAACCTGCTCACGAAGCATTCGCTGCCGCGCATGGTCGAAGATCCGATGTTCAACTACCCGTTCATCGTGATCTCCCCGCAGATCAACAACGACGGCTGGGTCAACCACGCGACCGAGATCGCCGCGGCGCTCGACCGCGTCGAAGCCGAGTTCGGAGGCGATCCGAATCGCGAGTACCTCACCGGCTTGAGCTATGGGGGTGTCGGCACGCTGGCGGTCGGCATCGAGCTTGCGGACCGCATCGCTGCGCTCATGCCCGTGACGCCGGGTGGCAGCGTGGCCAACTGGGCCAACCGCGCCAAGATCATCGACAAGCCCATCTGGTTCTTTTTGGGCGTGAAAGACAACGAGTACAACGCCAACCTGACGCGCACGACCGAGCTCGAAGCGTCGGGCGCCGAAGCGTTCTACAAGTACACCTACGCGTTTGCCGACGAATACAAAGACGTCGTGCCCAAAGAGACGCTGACCAAGAAGCACGTCTTCGGCAGCTACGAGAACATTGGCCACGACGTGTGGCACGCCGCCTACGGTGTGTATTGCCCCACGCTCGATGCGCAAAAGACGGTGCAGTACGACTGGCTCTTGCAGCAGTCGCTCGACGGCAGCCCCTTCGTGGATCCGCGTAACCCGAACGCCGGCACGGGCGGGACCGGCGCGGGTGGCGGCGCCGGTAGCGGCGCTGCAGGTAGCGCGGGCGCGGCCGGTAGCGCAGGCGCGGCGACGGGCGGTGCGGACGCGGGTGGCTCTGGCGGCGCGCCCACCACGACGGCTGGCACGACCGGCGTTGGTACGGCGGGGAGCGCGACGACCGCCGGCACCGCTAGCGGCTTCACACCGGGCAACGCCGAAGCGACGGACGACGGCGGATGCAGCACGGCGCCCGGCTCTCGAAAGAGCGCAGGCGCCGTAAGTGTACTGCTGCTGGCCGTGCTCGGCGCCGCTACTCGGCGGCGACGGGCTCGGCGTGCTCGTGGTGGTGCTCTTCCGGCGCTGCGGCGGTAATCGTCGCAAACTTGGCGCAGCCGAACAGCACGCCTGCAACGCCCAGGTAGGCAATCGTCACCAGCGGCGATTGCCCGATGCCGATCGCTTCACCGTGCATGAAACCAAAGAACGTCATGCCAGCTGCCACCGCCGCGAACGCCGCCGCCTTGGTGAACGCGCGATCGATGACGAACGACGCGATGGCGCCGAGCATCAAGCCGCCCAAAATCGAGCCGCCGCCCATCACCTCGAGGCCGTGATACAGCACGCCCACTTGTCCGAGCTTGTCGAAGCCCAAGGCGTGAGCGCTGGTACCGGCTGCTCCCAGTGAGTTGTCGATCAAGAGCTTGCCCCAAGCCGCCAAGTGGGGAGTGAGCGCCAGCACGATGGCCGGGGCATGCGCGCGCGGACTCTCTTGAAAGGCTTGCGAGCCGATCAGCATGCCGATGTAGAGCAAGATGGGCGAGATGGCGACGACCGGAATCAGCGACGACATCACCGAGATGATGCCGAGCCACGCCAGCACGATCACGGTCACGCCCGTGGCCGCCGAGTAGCCGATGCGGCCGCCCATGGCCTTCCAACCGGGGTGACCGATGTACACGGCGTTGATGAACGGATTGCCCATGCAGCAACCGATCAAGCTGACCACGCCGTCAGCCGTGAGCACGCGCGTCGTCGGGAAGTCGTCACCAGCAACCGACGCGCTCTCCACGTTGTCCAGCGCTTCGACCAGGTCGTAGATGCCGAACGGAATCGCGGTCACCAAGATGATGCCCAGGAACTCGAAGCCCGAGAACACGTGACCGAACGCCGGTAGCGGCACCGAGAAGCCGAAGTTCGAGAACGAAGCCGTCAGGTTCGCCGCCGACATGCCGCCAAAGTTGTAGCCCAGCGCCGTGGAGCCCCAAGCGATCAAGCTGCCCGCCGCGATCGCGACCAGGCCCGCCGGAATGCCCTTGAAGTAGCGGACGCCGCCGAACCAGCTCGCCAAGATGATGGTGAAGCAAATCAAGCCGATGACCGGCGTCATGAACATCTCCAGCGCCGGGCGCATGGAGATGAACGAGACCGACACACCCGCGAGCGTTCCCAGCAGCGCGGCGCGCGGCGTGATTTTACGGATGATCGGCGCGATGAAGCCGCCCGCCATCAGCACGAAGCTCTGCACGAACACCCAGGTCAAACCAGCTTCCCACCCCTTGATTGGGTCTCCGGTCTTGCTCGCGATCGGCAGCATGATCACGAACACGACCACGAACATGTGCGGCACACTGATGCCCGAAGGCAGCGCACACACGTCCTTGCGCCCCGTCTCCTTGGCGAGCTTGTACGCCAGCCAGGCATAGTAAATCGTGCTCATGCACAGCATCAGGCCTGTCGCCGGCAAGATGCGTCCGAACACGATCTCGTCTGGCATCTTCAAGACGAAGCGAAGCAGGCCCGTCAACACCAACAGGTTGACGAGGATGTTCGTGCCAAACCCGAAGTAAGCGTTCCAATCTCCGGGTGTCCACAGCTTGGGTTTCGTGCTTTCAGTCATGAAAATCCTCCGGTCACGGCGCACGTGCGCCTCCGCGCTTCGCGAATGTTTCGAAGCGTTTTCAGCTTGTTGTCAGCGTGATGCGCGCGAAGGGCGCAAAAACCACTACGTTATTTGTGTACGCCTCTCACTCACAGCCGACTAGCGCCAATGCGAGAGCACCCTGCTCTCGAAATGCGCTCGGTTGCGTCCGTTGGGCTGCCGCGCCGCAGCTTGAATTGCAGAAGCTGCTGGGGCGGAACCAGGTGCAGGCGGGAGGCAGACTTGCAGTTTTGCACGCCGTGAAAGGGCGTCATGTTGCGTATTTATCCGGTTGTTTTGAAGGTTCTGCGGAGTTTGCAGCCGGTGTTGCAGCACATTGAGCGGCGGGACAGGGATTTGGCGCGGCAACTCCGGCGGTGCAGCGCGAGAGCGTTGCTCTCAACCTCGCGGAGGGCATGTACAGCCGCGGAGGGAATCGCACAGCGCGGTACCATTCCGCCCTTGGCTCGGCCCGCGAAACACTCGCGTGCCTGGAGGTCGCAGACGCCTTCGGCTACCTCGCGCGGGAACTCCCGCCTCCGAACGCCGTCGGTTCAATGAGCCGGCTTTTGACAGCGGCCCTTGGGATTGAGCTCGAACCCGGGTTTGCACTCGCACACGCCGAGAGCCGTGCACTTGCCCCACAGCGAAGACACGGACTCGTCTTCGTTGCAGGCTTGGTCGGTGGTGCATGGCGCGCGCTTGCCGGCGGGCGGCCCGGGTGGCGGCGTGGCCGCCGATGCTGCCGGCGCACAGCACAAGCCGTTCTCGACGCCGACGCGCACCTTGCCGAGCTCTCGTCGGCCGTCGGGGCAGCCGTTGCGATGCAGGGCTCCGTCGCCCTTGTCGGTCAGCACTTCGCCGGGACGCGAGCGGCACTCGTCCATGCTGAGCGTGGTGCTGTCGGCGGTGCCGGGGGCCGCATCCGTGCTCGGGGTCTCGGTCTCGTCGGCCACGGCGGACAGCGCGGGGAGCGGAGCGCTGCTGCTCGGCGCAGAGTGTGACGCACAGCCGGCTAGACCTGCGAACGCAAACGCGAAAGCTCGTTTCATGCGCCAGATTGGCCCGAACGAAGCCAAGACGCCATCGCTACCGTTCAGAGGTCGGCGACAAAACTGGCGGGTGTGGCCGATCTGCTACAGCTCCTCGAAGATGCTCGCCAGCTGCTCCGCGAATGCGGCTGCGGCGACGGGCAGCACTCGCCCGCGCCGGCCGGCGAGACACAGCCGCGCGTCGGACAAGCCGGGGTCGCTGAGCGGGATGGCGATCATGCCGGAAACGTCGGGCTTCTTGCCGATCTTGAAGGAGAAGCAGACGCCCCCGGCAGTGCGGGCGAACATCTTGGTCGTTTCGATCGAGTTGGAGAGCAGCGCGGGCTCGAAGCGAATCGAGGCGCCGCCGAGCGCGGCGTCGATCAGTGAGCGCGCGGCGAGCGTCTCGTCCGGAATTGCCAGCGGGTAGGCGACGCATTCGCGTAGGCGCAGCGACTGCTTGGTGGCGAGCGGGTGCTCGGGCGCGACCAGCGCGCACAGCGGCTGCGGCACGTCGGCGAGCACGTTGACGTCGGCTTCGTCCGTCTTCTCGTGCGTGAGGATCAGGTCGACTTTGTCGCGCGCCAAAGCCTGCGCCAGCTCCTTGGGGCCGCCCACCGTTACCGAGAAGCCAACGCCGGGATGCCGCTGGTGGTACTCGGCGATCGCGTCAGGCAGCATGCGACCTGTCACGGACTCGGCGACCGCGATGCGCACGCGGCCATGCACCAAGCCGCGCAGCCCGTCGATTTGCGCTTCGACGAGCCGTAGCTCTTTGAGCGAGCGGCGCACGTAGGCCAAGAACAGCTCGCCCGCCGCCGTCGCGCGCACGCCGCGCGGCAAGCGCTCGAACAGCGGAGACCCGACGTCTGCTTCCAGATCTAGGATGCGCCGATTGAGCGCCGACGACGCGATGTGCAGCGCCTCGGCCGCCTTGCGGATGGAGCCGTGGTGCGCGACCGCGTCGAGGTAGGAAAAGATACTAGGTGGCTGGAGCCGCCAGCTCTGCGTGCTCGCAGCCGTCAGCGCGTCCCTGGATTCCGTGCGACGCGGAGGACTCACGCGGCAAGTTTGCCCAGCCAATTGAATCCTGGAGGTTTCGGGGTCACCGAAATGCCAGCAATTGGGGGAGCGTGGGCGTGCTCTGCGGGCATACTTGGCCGCAGATGAGCTCCGGCTCGACTCCCAGCCCCTGGCGCCGCCCGTTCCAGCGCGCGGCGGCGGTGCTGCGCGGTATTACGGTCGCGCCCGAGGATCGCGCGGCGTTTCACGCAGAGCTGCAGCTTGCCTCCGCCGAGCGGATGAACGGCTTCTGCTGGCTGCTGTTCGTTTTGCACGTGGTGTTGCTGGGGCGCGACCTGACGTTGAGCACCGCTGGGCTTCCGGCGGCGGAGCTTTTGTGGACGCGGTGGCTGTTTGGCTTGCACGTCGTGATGACGCTGGTTTCGGGCGCCGCGCTGGTGCTGTTCGCGCGCCTGAAGGGCCCGCGCGCTCGCTCGCGGGTGGCGTTCTGGATGATGGCGTTCTTGCTCGTTTGGTCCGGTCAGGTGTCGGGCGCGGATCAGCTGATTGGCGCTGGCATCACGTTGTTCATGATCATGAACCTGTCGTCGGCGGTGTTCGTGACCTTCGGCCGCGCCGCGACCGCACAGGCTTTTGCCGCGGGCTACGCCGCCTTCGTGTTCGGTCAGCTGTGGTTTGCGCCGCGCGCCAGCTTGGCCTTCAGCCAACTGGTCAACGGCACGGCGCTAGTGATCACGTGTTGGCTATTTTCGCGCATGCTGTACGGCACCAAGGCGCGCGACTTCACGCAGCGCAGCACCATCGCGCGCCAGCACACTGAGCTGGAGAAGGCGCACCGCTGGCTGGAAGAAGAGCGCGCGCGCTCCGAGCGCGTGCTGTACGCGGTCTTGCCGCCACGTATCGCCGAGCGCTTGCGCCAAGGCGAGAGCCCCATCGCCGACCTGCACCCCGAGCTGACCATCGTTTTCTCGGATTTGACTGGCTTTACGCACTTGGCAGCCGAGCTGCCGCCGACCGAGATGGTCGAGATCTTGAACGAGCTGTTCTCGCGCTTCGACGAGATCGCCGCGCAATACGAGCTCGAGAAGATCAAGACCGTGGGTGACGCCTACCTGGCCGTGCGTGGTCTGCATCACCCCAGCGCAGACGACGTGAGCGCAGCTGCCGACGCGGGCCTGGCGCTGCAACGAGCCGTGTTAGCGGTGGCGCGCCGTCGCAACCGCACGCTGTCCTTGCGGGTCGGCATTGCGCGCGGCGTGGCGGTGGCCGGCGTGCTCGGCCGCGAACGTTTGCTCTACGACTTGTGGGGCGACAGCGTCAATATGGCCAGTCGGCTGGAAACCGCCGCAGCGCCCGGTGAGATTCTGATTGCCGACGAGCTATCGCCGCTGCTCGCCTCCACGCACGAGCTTGGTCCGGTCAAAGTGCGCGAGCTGAAGGGCAAGGGTGACGTGCCGACACGCGCGGTCGTTGCCGCGCGTGCCAAGCAGCTGCAAGTCGCGCGGGGCTAAGCCAGGCAAGGGTCGGGTGCCGACGCGCCCTCCGCCGGCAAGAGCGCGCCGTCTACCAGCGTGAAGCTGCGGCCGCGCTGTACGGGTACCTTCGCGCCAGGCGCGATACTGCCGATCAGGTTGAGCGGGTCGCAGGCGGAAAGCGTTACGGTTTCGCCGCTGTGGGGCAGGCGCCGCACGGCGCGCAGCTGCTCGACCGCGTCGGGCAAGGCGTACTGCTCACCGACGAAGCCGTTCACGAAGCGACCGCCCCGCACGACGCCGCGCGCTTCCAAGCGTCGCAGCGCCCAGCTCAGCTCGCGGTACGGCAGCGCCAAGTTCTCGCGCGCCACCACGTCGGCGAACACCACACCCCAGCGCGCCAGGAGCTGCTCCGCGACGGCTTCTGCCAGCGCGTCGGCGTCGTGGGCCGCGCGCGCTCGAGGCAAGAGCGACCAGCGACCCTCGCGCGATAGCTCACGTTTGCCGCCGCGCCGCAGCCCGAAAACGGGCGTTGCCTGGCGCGGCTCTTCGAGCCGACGTTGCAGCAAGCTGCGCAGGGCGCCAAAGCCATCAGACGTGACCCGGCCGCGCGCCACCGCGTCCCACAAGGCCTCGTTCAGCTCGCGCCACGACATCCCGAGCTCGCTCATCAGCTCGCTCGAGAACAACGCGCCGCGCTGCTGCAAACATGCCAAGAGGGCGCTGGCGCCCCGGGGCAGCTCTTCTTCGCTGGCGGCGGGGCTGCGCAGCGATTGCTGCAACCAAGCCAAATCCGCGCGGAACGCCAGCGTGACCGGCGTCGCGCGAGAGATGGTGGCGCTGCGCTGGGCATGCGCGGGTGCGCTACGCTCGCTCAAGCGTCCCCACATCACTTCGCCCGAAAAGCACAACGCATCCAGCCACTCGGGGCGGTAGCCGGTGACGCGCGCGGGCAAAACGTCCGCCTCCCAGCTGGCGACGGCAGCTTCGAAGCCTTGCAGCTGCTCGATGGCAGCGGACAAGCCGCGCTGCCCAGCGCGCTTGGTGTCGCCCGTCACGCCCTGCCAGCGCAGCAGAAAGCGCATGTAGTCTTGCGGCGAGACAGGCTCAATCTCGCGCCGCAGCCGATCGCGCGTGTAGCGATGGATGCGATCCAGCAGGCGGCGCGCGCAATATTGCTCCTCGGTGCACGAGAGCTCGAAGAAGCCGGACAGAGCGAAGCCTTCGTGACGCAGCTGCGCCAACGCGAGCGTGACGGTCGCGGCGTCGATGCCGGTGGCGCTCGCCAAGCTGCTGGCCGACGCGGGCCCGGACAGCTCGAGCTGGCTCCGTACGGCGCGTGCGGCCAGCTCTTCGCGAGCTGGCACGGGGCGCACGGCAAGCTGAGCTGGCGGCTGCAAGTCGGGAACGAAGCGCGCGTCGGGGAACAGCGCTTGGGCGGTACCGCGCAGCTCGAGCGCGCACCAAAACTTGCCGGCAGCCGTTTCGAGCCTTACCGCTCGTCCAGCCGCCAGCAGCGCTTCGAACCAAGGCTCCCAAGCGGCGTTTTCGCGCAACGCCAAGAGCGCGAGCAGCAAATCGTGCAGCTCTTCGGCGTTCCGCGGAGCCGGTCGCGCCTCTTCGCGGACCCGCGCGATGGCCTCCGGGTCCAGCGCCGAAAGGTCGCGCGCTTCGAGCGGCAAGCCGCGCGGCACCTGTACGGCGCGCGTGCGGCGCTCTTCCAGCGGCGCGTCGTCCAAGAAGGTGTAGGGGCGCGCGCTCAAGATCTCGTGCGACAACGGCGATGGCTCGGTGGTGTCGCGGAAATGCACGCGCACGGAGCCTTCGGCGATGGCGTCGAGCAGCTGCTGCAGGCCGCTCAGGTCCATGGCCTCGGTCATGCAGTCGTGCAGCGTTTGGCGCACGAGCGGGTGCTCCGGAATTTCACGTGGACCCGTGGCGTTGTCTTGGCAGGCGGCCAGCGACGGAAACACCGCCGCCGTGATGTCGTCGGTCTCCATGCGCTGAATCGGCGGCGGATTGCGCCGGCCACCGCGGTAGCGGAGTACCACCAGCGAGCGATTCAAGTTCCAACGCCAGCGCACCCCGAACATGGGCGTGACCAGCACCGCGTGCGTCAGCGCCGTTGCGATGCCGCGCGGCACCAAGAAGTCGTTCATGTCGCTCAGCGGAAAAGCGTGCGAAAGCCCTAGCGAAAGCACGATCGAGTCGTCGCTGGCGGCTGCCTGCAGCTCGAAATCGAACGAGCGACAGAAGCGCTTGCGCAAGAGCAGGCCCAGTCCGCGATTGACGCGCCCGCCGTACGGCGAGTGCAGCACCAGCTGCATGCCGCCCGAGTCGTCGAAGAAACGCTCGAACACCAAATCTTGGTGCGTCGGCAAGACGCCGAGCGCAATCTGCGACGCTCGCAGGTACTGCACGGCTGCGTCCGCGACACTGGGCGACACCTGCGCTTCGCTCCGCAGCCAATCCGAGGCCGCCGAAATGCCGCCGCGCTTCAGCTCGCTTTCGACGCCAGCGCGTAGCGCCGACACTTCTTCCGAAAGCTCAGCAGTGCGAGCCGGGGCTTCGCCGAGCCAAAATGGAATCGTGGGCGCTGCGCCCTCGGCGTCGATCACTCGCACCGTGCCGCTCTCGACACGACGGATGCGCCACGACGTGCTGCCGAGCAGAAAGACATCGCCTGCCATGCTCTCGATCGCAAAGTCTTCGTTGATGGTGCCGACGAAGGTGTCGTTCGGCTCCGCCACGACGCGATAGTCGGCGTTGTCCGGAATCGCGCCGCCCGAAGTGAGCGCTGCCAGGCGCGCGCCGCGGCGGCCCTTGCTGCGCCCGTTGATGCGGTCACGATGCAAGAACGCCGCGCGTTTGCCCCGCCCGGTGGTGATGCCCTCGGCCATCAAATCCAGGATTTCGTCGAAGCTCTCGCGGGACAGGGCCGCGTACGGCGCTGCCCCGCGCATCAAGTCGAACAGCTCGGTGTCGTCCCACTCCTCGGCCGAGCACTCCGCCACGATTTGCTGCGCCAAAATATCCAGCGGCGCGACCGGTGGGTGCAGCACGTCGAGGCGGCCGCCGTGCACGGCGCGCAGCAGTGCCGTGCATTCGATCAGCTCGTCGCGCGTCAACGGGTACAGCTTGCCGACCGGAGTCGCAAAGCGGGTGTGACCCGAACGTCCGACGCGCTGCAAGAAGGTCGCGATGCTGCGTGGCGAGCCCACTTGGCACACCAGCTCGACCGGGCCAATGTCGATGCCCAGCTCGAGCGACGCGGTAGCGACCAGCACCTTCAGCGAGCCTTCGCGCAGCAGTTGCTCGACCCGCGCCCGGCGATCCTTCGACAAGCTGCCGTGATGCGCGGCCACGTTCTCGGCGCCGACGCGCTCCGCGAGCAGGTGCGCCAGACGCTCGGACATGCGCCGCGTGTTGACGAATAGCAGGGTCGTACGGCGCTGCTGCACCTGCTCGGCGATTTGGTCCAGCACCTCGCCCAGCTGCTCGTTCGAAGCTACCGCCGACAGCTCGCGCAGGGGCAGCTCGATGCTCAAGTCCAGCTTGCGGCGATGCCCGACGTCGACCACCGTGCAGCGCGGCTTTCCCTCGCTCGTCACTCTCGCGGGGGCGGCGCCAACCAGCAGCCGTGCCACTTTTTCCAGCGGTTTTTGCGTCGCCGACAGCCCAACCCGCACCGGCCGCTGTGCAGCAACGTGGGTCAGTCGCTCGAGCGTCAGCGCTAAGTGCGAGCCGCGCTTGTCGCGCGCCACCGCGTGGATCTCGTCGACGATGATGCTGCGTACCGTGCGCAAGATTTCGCGGCTCTTGCCCGCCGTGACCATCAGGTACAGCGACTCGGGCGTCGTGATCAGAAAATGCGGCGGGTGCTTCAGCAGCGCGACGCGCGCCGAAGCTGGCGTATCACCGCTGCGCGAGCCAACGCGAATCTCGGGCGGCTCGAACCCGAGCTCACGCGCGACCTCGGCAATTTGCTCGAGCGGCTCTTCCAGGTTTTGACGAATGTCGACGACCAGCGCCTTCAGCGGTGAGACGTAGACGACCTCGACGCCGCTCTCCAGCAGCTGGCCCGCGTCTGCGGCGCGATACAAGCGATCGATGCACAGCAAGAACGCGGACAGCGTCTTGCCAGAGCCGGTGGGAGCGGCGATCAGCGTGTCTTCACCGCGCGCGATGGCGGGCCAGCCTTGCGCTTGCGCCTCGGTCGGCCCGTGCGGAAAGCGTCGCTCGAACCAAGTGCGCACCGCCGGGTGAAACAACTCGAGCGCAGCTGCTGAGGCGTGCGCGCTGGGCCCCCCCAGCGGCGGCCTCGATGCCCAAGGCTGCGTTTCGCTCATGGACATGGCATCGAACCTTACGCCGCTCGCGGTGGCCGGCCAGCGGGTATGAATAGATCAACAATTCTCCATGCTTGATGGATTGTTGCTGCTGGGGGAACGATGTTTGCCGATTGGTCTACCTAGTCGCAGGGCCTCGCACTGAGCAGGTTTCAGGTGTCACACGGAAACCTGTTCACGGAGATTGCACATGGCCTGGAATATCGATCGCTCACACTCGGAAGTCGGCTTTGCGGTTCGTCACATGATGATCAGCACGGTGCGCGGTAAGTTCACGAAGTTCGAGGCCGACGTCTCGCTCGACCCTGCGAAGCTGGAGGAAGCCAAGGTGACGGCTCGCATCGAAGCCGCCAGCATCGACACCGCCGAAGAGAAGCGCGACGGTCACCTGCGCTCGGCGGACTTCTTCGACGCCGCCAACTTTCCCACACTGACGTTCACCAGCACCAAGGTGACGCGCAAGGGCGACGACGTGGAAGTGGTCGGCAACCTCAAGATCAAGGACCAAGAGCACCCGATCACGCTCAAGGGCGAGGTCACGGGCCCTGGTAAGGATCCGTGGGGCAACACCCGCGTCGGCTTCAGCCTCACCGGCGAAATCGAGCGCGAGCAGTGGGGCCTTGGCTGGAACCAAGCCCTGGAAGCTGGCGGCGTGCTCGTCGGCAAGAAGGTCAAGCTCAGCCTCGAGACGCAGCTCGTTCAGAGCTGAACACCGAGCGACGCGCGGCGCGGCAGCCGAGGGGGGCTGCGCTGGTTGCCTGCTGTCTGCGCTCAATACGGGTGCGTGCCGAAGCAGAAGCCCAAACCGACGTTGATGAACTCGGACGTGCCGGTGCGGCCGCCGTCTACCGGGCCCAAATAGGTAAACTCCGGCACGACCGCGAAGCGCGGCGTGAAGCGAAATTGAGCGCCGAGCCCGCCGCGGATCAGCACGCGCCCGGCGGGCGGGTGGTTGCGGATGCCGTCGTCGAAGGTCTCGCGGCTGTTCATCGAGGGCTCCTCGCCATTGCCGAGCGTGATGCCGGTGCTGGCCAAGAGCGAGATGTCTTCGCTCAGGTTGAAGCCGGCCAGGATTGGCATGTCGACGTAGAGCGTCTCGGGCAAGAGCTGCACGCCGCCGTCGAGCGCCAGATCGAAGAAGTCGGTGCGCACCGCGTTCCATTTGATGTCCCCACCAACGGACGCCAAGTTCGTGCGCAGGCCCATGTCGAGGCGCTTGGCCAAGCCGAGGCGAGCACCAAGCAGAACCGAGAAGCCATCCGTGCGGGGGTCTAGTCGGCGCACCAGCTGCGGCGCGACCACGCTGTTGAACTTGCCGACCGGCGTCGCGCGCGGCGTCGTGTAAAGGTTGGGCGACGCGCAGCCGCCGCACGCGCCGAGGCCGAGCGCCAGCTTGGTTCCCAAGCCCGTCCGACTTCGCCCAAGCGCTGCCAACGTGCCGCCGCTCACCTACATCCAAGCTACCAGCGCCCTCCAGCCGCGGGCAGCAGAAGTTTCCAGGACGGTGCGATGGCTCTACGCGCGCGGCGCCTTTTGAGCCATCTTTGAGCACAACTGGCATTGATGGGCGCGCGCTCGGGGCGTTTCCTTGGAGGCAGGATGGTGCGACTCGCGATAGGTGTGACGCTGGCGCTGGCAACGTCGTTCATGGCTTGCTCGGGCAAGACCGAGCGCGGCAGTAGCGGCACCGGTGGAGACGCCGCCCCCGTGCAGCAGCCGGCGGCCGGTCCCGTCAACGTCGAGCCTGCACGACCCGAGCAGCCTCGACACCTGTTGATGGTGATGGAGCTCGAGCCGCAGACCCACGCGGCTCGCACCTTGACTGCGCGCGCGGTCGACTTGCCGCTGCCGCGACGGCGGGGCCCCGCGCAAAAGGGCCCGTGGCGCGTGGACGTACTGGGCGCGCAAGGCGCTGTCTTGTACTCGGCGCCGTTGGAAGACGCTGCCAGCGTGCGCGCTGAATTTCCCGATGCCAACGGCCAGCTTCGCGGCAAGACCGTCCAAAAGCGCGTTGCGGCGGTGACATTGCGCTTACCCGTATTGGACGGCGCGACGGACGTGCGGGTCGTGAGTACGGGTGAAAGTGGTGACACCGAGCTGGGGCGTGTGGGGTACCCCAAGGTGCAGCCGTGAGGCGCGCCGTCGCGGGGGCTGCGCTCGCGGTCGCCTGGCTGGCTGCCGCGTCGGCGGGCGCTGCGGAGGTGGAGAGCTTGCGCATGTCGGGTCCGGCTGCCGATCGCTTCAACATCGCGGTGCTCGGAGACGGGTACCGCGCCGAGGACCAAACCAAGCTGAAAACCGACGCGCAGGGCATCATCGACTACCTGTTCAGCGTGCCGCCGCTCAAGCAGTACGCTGCGTTCTTCAACGTGAAGTTGGTGCACGTGATTTCGAACGAGAACGGCGCCGACAACGGTAACACCGCCACGCGCGACACCGCGCTCGGCGCTCACTTCAACTGCGACAACATCGATCGCTTGTTGTGCATCGACGACGGGGCGGCGGCGGTGGCCGCGGCGCAAGACGTCCCGGAGTACAATTTTGCGATCGTGATCGTGAACGATCCGAAATATGGCGGCTCGGGCGGACCCGTGTGCGCGTCGTCGTCGAACGAGCAGTCGTTCGAAGTCTTGGCGCACGAGATTGGCCACAGCTTGGCCCACTTGGCCGACGAGTACAGCTACGAAGGCAACCAGCCACCCTGCAGCCAACAAGCAGATTGCCGCGAGGCCAACGCGACGCTGCGCACGTCGCTCGATCAGATCAAATGGAAGGACTGGATCGAGCAGGGCACGCCCTTGCCGACGCCAGCCACCGATCAATACGGCAAGATTACCGGCTTGTTCGAGGGCACGCGCTACACGCCTCTGGGCGTTTATCGACCGCAGCTGAACTGCAAAATGCGCGACTTGGGCGCCGACTATTGCTCGGTCTGCACCGAGCAGTTCGTGCGCTCCATCTGGACCGCCGAGAACATCAAGATGATCGAGCAGACGACGCCGGCTCGAGCCACCGTGCAGAGCGTGAGCTGTGACGCGGTGGAGCTGAGCGTGAAATCGCCGCCCATTACGCCGTCCACCTACCGATACACGTGGAGCGTCGACGGTCAGCCGCAAACCGAAACCACGAACGAGATTTCGCTGTTGCCCGGCGCATTGAAGCAAGGCGACCACCAAGTCGTCGTCACGGTCGAAGACGCCACGGCGCTCGTTCGCAGCGATCCGGACGGCATCTTGAAAGACGAGTTCACGTGGACGGTGTCGGTCACAAAGAGCGACTGTCCGGCGGAGATGCCTGGCGGCGGCGGTGGTGGTGCCGGTGGCGGCGGTGCGGGGGGCGCGCTGGGCGGGGGCGGCGGTGGCGGCGCCGCTGCTGGTGGTTTGGGTGGCGCTTCGAGCACGGCTGGTGAGAGCAGTGTTGCTGGAACGAGCAGCGCCGCTGGTGCGGGGGGAAGCGCGCGACCTACTCCGCCACCGCTCGAAAGCTCGGGCTGCGGCTGTTCAGTGCCACGCTCGAGCTCGACGCCCACGGCCGCGCTCTTGGCTTGGACGTTGGGACTAGTGCTCGCTGGTCGCCGTAGCGCACAGCGCCGCTCGTCGCACCGTTAGGCGCAATACGGCATTGTCTGCCTCCCGGTCGGGCGGTGTAGTCGCGCGCGCCATGCTGAGAGGGTCACTGTTCGCGTGGTTGCCGTTGGCGGGATTGTTGCTCTCTTGCGGAGGCGGCGCTGGTGGCGTCGTACGTCCCAAGGACTTCAAGGGTGCCGACGCGCTGGGCGCTGGCGCAACGTGCACGGGTGCCGCGAAGTTTGCGCGCCCGCTGACCATCGATTTGGATTCCGATACGCGCGGTGATCTCGAAGCTTCCCTCGGCTCGGGCGTCATCGTCGTCGCCTACGATTGCGTGAACCTGCGGGTGCTCAGCACCTGCAAAGCGCCCAACGGCAGCTACGAATACGCAGGCGTCAGCCGCAAGGAAGAAGTCGTTCAGATGAAGGGTCTGGACGAATTGAAGGTCAACTTGCCGCTCGGCGCTGCCAAGCTGAGCAGCGAGGTTCAAGCGGGCCGCACCATCGACCTAGCGTTGGTCAGCGTGGGCCGTCGCTCCACCACGTTGTCGTCGCTGGAGCGCTCGGAGCTGACGGGCGGCTGCGAAGGCGCCACGCATTACCTGCAGAAGGCGTCGATCGGCGCCTTCTCGCTGGCTACGGGCTCGAACGGCAAGGTGGCGGGTGTGGCCGACATGTTCGGCAAGAGCGCGTCCGGCTCCAGCAGCGAAGAGCGCAGCTCGACCAGCACCGATGGCTCGCTCGAAGCCTGCCGCACCTCGGATCCTGACTCGGACAAGCCGCCGTCCCAGTGCCGCACACCAATTCGCGTCGAGCTGATCCCGATCCGCGAAGCCGCCGCAGCCGCGGCTCCGCCGCCACCCGTGCAAGGCGCGGGCGTCGAAGTGCAGCAAAACGCCTGCCCCGAGGGCTTCAAGGTGGTCGAAGGTGTTTGCACCAACAAGCTCGATACGGCGTTCTTGTGCGACCCAAAGAACGAGCAAGAATGCCGCGAGCAATGCGAGAAGGGCAACGCCGGTTCTTGCGCCAACGTGGGCGCGTTGATCGCGAACACTTACTGGAAGATTACCTGGGCCAAAGCGCGCGAAGACGCTCGCCCGTTCTTCAAGAAGGCGTGTGACGCGGACGACCTGGTCGGCTGCGCCGGCTACGTACGCACCACGTTTCCGAGCGAGAAGGACATCAAAGGCAAGCTGGCGGAAGCCAAGCCGCTACTCGCGCTCGACAAGAAGGCGTGTGAAGCCGGCGTCGGCATGGCGTGCTTCGATTTGGGCACCTATTTGGGCGCGGTCTACGAAGGCCAACCCTTCACGGATATCAAAGCGTCGCTCGGCTATTTCGAGCGCTCTTGCAAGCTGGGTCACCCGGACGCCTGCAACACGGCAGGCCTGCTCCACATGAGCGTCGACAAGGCAAAAGGCATGGCGCTGTACGAGCGCGGTTGTGACGGCGGCGACGGCTTCGTCTGCAACCAGCTCGCCATGCGCCTCATCACCGGCATGGACGGCGTGACCAAAGACCTGCCGCGAGGTGAGCGCCTGACGCGCCGCTCCTGCGAGCTGAACATCGAAAACTGCGGCTTCTCGTCGGAGCTGTTGACCAAGGCTGGCAAGACGGCCGAAGCGCTGAAGCTCGCCAAGCACGGCTGCGAAGGCAAAGACACGCGCACGGGGCTCGACGAAGGCGACCAGGGTCGCGCCCAGCAATACCGCGGCGGCGCCTGCAAGGAGCTCGGCGACATCTACGCCGAGGGCCGCGGCGTGACGAAGGACGCCGCGAAAGCCAAGGAGTACTACACGCTTGGCTGCAAGTACGCCGACCGCCGCGCCTGCCACATCTTGAAGCAGTAGCCGCGCGCGCAGCCGACGGCTTGACAGTCTTGGCTTGGGGCGCTAGTTAACCTCTGGGTTAAGTAACCCGGCGGTTAAATATGGCAATGGACGCGCTAAGCACGACTTTTTCTGCCCTAGCGGACCCTACGCGGAGAGCCATTCTCGCCCGTCTGGCCCAAGGCGAATGCTCCGTGAACGAGCTGGCGGAGCCGTTCGACATGAGCCTGCCGGCGGTGTCCAAGCACCTGCGGGTGCTGGAGCGAGCGGGGCTCATCGCGCAGCGACGCGAGGCGCAGCGCAGGCCGTGTCGCATCGAGGCCGCGCCCATCAAGCAAGTCGTGGATTGGGCGGACCACTACCGGCAGCTGTGGGAACAGCGCTTCGACCGCCTGGAAGACTACCTGACCGAGCTTCAATCGAAACCGAAAGACCCCTCCAAGGAAAAATCCAATGCTAGGCACCGCCGCAAACAAAAGTAGTTTCGAAGTCAGCAAGCCCTCAGCGTGCGAGGTACGCATGACGCGCCTGTTCAACGCGCCCCGCGCGCTGGTCTACGAAGTCATGACGAAGCCGGAGCACGTGCGGCGCTGGTGGGGATGTCTGGGGGAGGGCTACTCCGTACCGGTGTGTGAGATTGACTTGCGTGTTGGCGGCAAATGGAAGTTCGTCCACAAGCACCCCAAGGGTGAGGTCACCTTCTACGGCGAGTACCGCGAGCTCGTCCCGCCCAGCCGCTGCGTCTTTACGGAGATTTTCGCCGACTTTCCCGACGTGGTCTCGGTCGTCACCTCGGAGCTGCTCGAGGAGAACGGCAAGACGCGGTTGATCGCGACGGTCGCGTATCCGACCCAAGAAGTGCGTGACATGGTCATCGCGACCGGCATGGAGCATGGCGCCGCGATCAGCTACGACCGCCTCGAAGACCTCGTCGCGGAGCTGCAACGATGACGCACTTGCTCGGCGAGCTCGGCGGCACCGCGCGTGACTTCGCGCGTACGGGGCTGGCCGTTACCGTGGTGCTCGCGCTCGCGCTGGGCATCACGGTAGCGCGCGCGCTTTCACCCGAGGAGCGTGGCCCGTCGCCGTGACAAGCACTCACCTGACCGGTCATGGCGCGCGAACAAATCTGAACATGCAGCGAAGAGGTTCGCTCCAAACGACGTCGAGATGTGGATGCTATAGCCAAGCGTATGAAGGCCGCTTGGTGCATTTCGTTGATGTCGTGCGCTCTGGCGTGCGGTGGCACTGATGAAGGGCCGCGCGGCCAGCTGAGCCAAGCCGGTACGGCTGGCACTGCGCCGGTTGCCAGCGCTGGGTCGACGTCCGTAGGCGCGGCAGGGACTGGCGGTTCTGCGAACGTGACTGGCGGCGCTCCGAGTGCGGGTACGAGCAGCGTTGCAGGCTCCGGCGGCAGCGTGACGCTCGGCGGCACTGGCGGCGCGATCGATCCCGGGCCCGGAGGGAAACCCGGTCAACGCACTGTCGTGTACCTGCCGGACTACCGCGGCGCGCTGTCCACGTGGGCGACGCAGATCGATTTCTCGCGCATGACGTACTTGAACCTGTGCTTTGCGGAGGTCGACGCGGCCGGCAATGTTTCGTACGCCGACCCGGGACTGGATGCATTCGTAGCGGCCGCGCACGCCAAGGGCGTCAAGGTTTGCATGGCCATCGGCGGCGCCACCGTGATCGAGAACGGCGGCGTCTACGCCACCGTGCTTCAGGACGGCATGCGCGACACGTTGGTGAACAAGCTGGGCGAGTTCGCCGCGAATCATCAGCTCGACTGCATCGACGTCGATCTCGAGGGTAACGGCGTCAACCAGTACTACGAGGCGTTCGTGACTTCGCTCGCCAGCAAGCTGCACGCGCAAAACAAAGAGATGACGTCGGCGGTCTCGAGCTGGTTCGGCGACAAGATCACCGACAAGGCGATTCAAGCCTTCGACTTCATCAACGTCATGGCCTACGACCTGCACAATCCCGGCGGCTCGACGCAGCCCGTGCAGTCGTCGTCGATCGAGGAGGCGACGGCAGAAGTCGAGTATTGGACGAACCGCGGTTTGGCCAAGAACAAGGCCGTTTTCGGGGTGCCGTTCTATGGGTACAAGTGGGCTGGCAGTAAGGGAGAGGCCCTCACCTACGCCGAAATTCTGAGTCAGAATGCCGCAGCCGCGACTGAAGACAAGGTGACGCTCGGGAGCTCGACCGTCTATCTGAACAGTCGCACCACCATCACTGCCAAGGCCAAATTGGCCAAGACCTATGGTGGCATCATGGTCTGGGAGCTGGGCCAAGATGCACCAGGGGACGCCTCGCTGCTCAAGGCCATCAACGACGCCAGCAAGTGACGATGTAGGGCCTGCCAGGGCCCGATTGGCTCGGCCCTTCCAAGGCCGGCGCAGTCTGCGCTAACGTTGCGGCCGATGCCTGAAGGCGCCGATATTCGGCGCTCGGGCGGGTCAGGATGTCTCACCTTCTGAACGGTAAACGCTTTGGGTGGGCCATCCTATCGGTGTTGCTCACCGCGGTGGCGGTGCTCTCGTACGTCACGGGCACCCGCTACGTGGCGGCTCAACAGGCCATCGAGCACACGCTTGCGGTCGAGGCGGCCATCGATGGCACGCTGTCGTTGCTCAAGGACGCCGAGACCGGCCAGCGCGGCTACATCTTGGCCGACGATTCGCAGTTTCTGGAGCCGCTGGACAGCGCGCGCCGCGAAATACCGCCGCTTTTCGCAAAGCTGACGGCTGTTACCGAGGGCGACCCCGTGCAGAGCGAGCGGCTGAAGAAGCTGAAGCAGCTGAGCAACGACAAGCTCGCCTTCATCGATCAGACGATCGAGGCGCGTCGCGAAGACGGCCTGACGCGGGCGCTGCTGCTCATCCGCAGCGGGCGCGGCAAGCAGCTGATGGACGAGCTACGCGCGGAGTGTCGGCTGATGCGGGCCGACGAGCAGCGACGACTCGAGCAGCGCAAGTCCGAGGCGCGCGCCGCGCAGCGGGCCGCCGTCTGGGGTATTTCGCTCGGCTCTTTGATGACCATCGCGCTGGCACTGATCAGCCTGGCCACCGTTGGCAAGGACGTGAAAGAGCTGAAGCAGACCGCAGAGGAGCTGGCGCAGAGCGAAGCCTACTATCGGCTGTTGACCGAGCAGGGCAGCGACTTGGTGCGCTTGCTGAGCCTGCAAGGTAAGGTGACGTACGTCAGCCCCTCGGTCGAGCGCCTGCTAGGCTATGGCGTCGAAGACTTTCGAAACCTGCCGGGCATGTCTTTGATGCATCCCGACGAGCTCGACGTCGCTCGTGGCATCTTGAGGGACGTATCCAGCGGCACCGTCAACGGCGGTGTGTCGACCTACCGGCTCCGCAACAAATCCGGTGAATTCCGCTGGTTCGAGGTGCGCTGGGGTGTCATTCGCGACGCCGAGGGCAAACCCAAGGAGATCCACACCGCCGGGCGCGACGTCACCGAGCGGCGTGAAGCCGAAAGCAAGCTGAACGCGTACGCGGAGCAGCTACGCAGTCTTTCGCTGCGCGACGAGCTGACCGGTTTGTACAACCGGCGCGGCTTCTTGGAGGTCGCGGCGCAGGCGCACGGCCTGGCGCAGCGCGAGGCGCGCTCTGCGGCGTTGGTGTTCGTCGATCTGAACGGTATGAAGCGCATCAACGACGAGCTGGGGCACGACGTCGGCGATGACGCGCTGGTCGACGCAGCGCACGTGCTGCGTGCGGCGCTGCGCGAAGCGGACGTGGTAGCGCGGCTGGGCGGAGACGAGTTCGTGGCGTTCGTGCTCGATTTCGGCTCGCTCAACATCGATCCGTTGCGCGCACGCTTGCGCAAGCTACTGGACGAGCGCGTCGCGGAGCTAGGCCGGCCGTATCGGCTGTCGATGAGCGTGGGTGCAGCCTATTTGAAGGCAGGCGCCGAGCGGACCGTCTCGCAGCTTTTGGACGAGGCCGACGCCGCCATGTACGAGCAAAAAAACGCGCGGCGCGCCGCCGGCGGCGTTTCGATGCCACCGCCGGCTGGCTAGTGCTTTTGCGCCGCCGCGGCAGCTGCCCTGCGGGCTTCTTCATCGCGGCGTTGGAGCTCGACACCGGCGCCAGCGGCTGCGACCGCGGCTTCGACGTCGGCTTGCGAGGTGGCCTGCGCCCCGCCTGCCAGCTTGGGTTTGCAGGCGCAGGCAGTGGAGTACTCGCCGACATACACGAACGTGGCCATGTCCATGCCGAGCTTGGCGCACTGATTGAAGCAGCCGAGGGCGCCGCCAGGGAACCGCGAGCTACCTTTGAACTCCGTGGGCGGCACGCAGCTCGCCATCCCGCTGAGCACCAGCAAACAGACCCCTGTCAATCCAAGACGAACCGCTCGCGCCACCATGCGAGCGACGCTAGTGCGGCCTGGCTCGAGGCGCTAGAGCGACGGACGCTCCCTGTAAATCCCGAGCCGTTCCAGGGTGAGGCCCAGGTCCGTTTGGGGCGAGGCAGCCCAGCTGGGCTGCCAGGCAGCGCCTACTTCAAACCGTACGCGCCGTCTTGAGGTGCGCGACCGTCGATTGACAAGACTTTGAGTGAGCCGACTTGAGAGAGCGGCAGGTACGAGATCGCGCCCGGTAGCTCTTGCACGGCGCGGCGGCACAGGTCCAGGGAGCTTGCGCTGCGCGGCGGTTTGTTGCCGCGCAGGCGTTGATCGATCCAATAGCGGGCAATCTCGCTCGGAGACATGCTGAGCACGTTGCGATCGAAGCGCTCGCGCACGTTGGAGCTTTGCGCCAAGTTGATCGGCACGAAGCGATGACCGTCGTCGTCGTCGGTCGGCAGCGCCAAGAAGACGCGCCGCAGCTTGTCGCTGGAGAGCCCGCGCTGGCGGCTGTTCGAGCTCATCACGACCGCGATCGGTTCGGCCGCCAGCACGGCATTCGGTGTCGCTAGGCCAAAGCCCAGGCCGGAGACGACGTGCAGCAGCTGTCGGCGGGGAAAGCTGAGCGTGCTCATCAGAACGCCCACGCAATCTGCAGATCGAGGCCTGCGACCGGGTTGTCGGCAAAGGTATTGGGCTCGTGATCGGGGAAGAATCCGTAAGTGTATTCGGCCTTGAACACCACCCGTGGCACCGGGCGAAAGTTCAAGCCGCCCGTGAACAGCGCGACGTTTTGGTCGACGCCCAAACCTTGCAGCGCTGGATCCGGGCTGTACTCGCCTTTCACGTAAGGCATGACGCCGAACAGCGGCGTGCGATAGCCCACCAGAGCGTAGCCGCCAGCGTTGCGTCGATCGGGCTCGAGGCCCCCGTTTTGGGTCGGGCGACCCTTGGCGGTGAACTTGCGATCGTTCACGACTGCTTCGGCTTGGACGTGCAGGTCGTCTTTCGTCCAGCGCAGATCGAAGGCGTAGCTGCGCTCTTGGACCTGATAGAAGATGCTCTCACTGCTCTTCGGTGAAGAGCCTTCGAAGTAGATGTCGCGCGTGTTGTCGGTGGTGGTGCCGGCGTAAAACGTGCTGCCCAGCGTGAGCTCGCCCAGGCCGCGGTACGTGAGCGCCAGGCGCGCAGTGATGGCCTTGTTGTCGTCCAAGTCTTCGTAGGCGATCAAATCCGTGCGGCCGTTGGAGGCACCGAGCGCGTAGCTAAGCTCCAAATCGTCGACCAAGCTGACGCGCCCGTATCCGAGTAAGCCCACTTGCGAGTCGGGCAGCAGGCGCGCGCCGACCATGTACGGCGGAGACACGCCGATGATGACGGGCGAGCCGTGGTCGACGTTCCAGATGCCGTACGGCGTCAGAAACTGTCCGGCTTGCACGGAAAGCCAGGAAAAGGCGCTGTACTCGATGAACGCGCGCTCGATGATGACGCCGTTGATCGGGCGGTCGCGAGTGAAGTCGGTGTAGTCGGCTTGGCGACTGTCGACGTGGCGCACGATGCCGTCGTTGCCGGTGCGCCAGCCGCCTTGCGGCATGTACGTGAAGCGCACTTCGGCCAACGCGCGCCAGCGCTCGGCCAGCTGCGAGTCGAAGTACATGTTCAAGTGCCCGACGAACATGCTCGGGTGGCGGTTCAGGTACACCAGCCACGGGCTATCCTTTGGCACCATCATGTGCCGGTAGCCCACGTCGCCAAAGCCGTAGATCTTCAGCGCGTCGCCGTTGATCAGCGAGTCGGCAGCTCCTGCTTGGTCGTCTTCCAGCTGCGCTACGGCGCTGCCGCTGTCGGCGCTGGGTGCTTCGACGGCTGCTGGTGGCTGTACCGGTTGTGGGCGCGCCTCGGGCGCCGGGTTCGGTTCCGGATCGGGATCGGGTGTCGGAGCGGGCGCCGGATCGGGCTCGGGGTTGGGCTCGGCTTGGGCGAAAGCGACGCTGCTCGAGAAGAGCAGGCCAAGGGTCAGGGCGGAGCGGATGAATAGACTTCGCATGGTGATCATTCCGGGCGAGAAATCAGGGTTCCGCCGGCAGGGCAGGCGCCGTCTTCCAGGGCGGTGGGCGGCACGCACAGCGACTGCGAGAGCAGGCCGATGTCGCAGCACACCCAGTCGCCGTGGCATTTGTTCGGGTCGGGCTTGCAGTCGTTGACGACGCAGGCGTGCTCCTGAACCGTCTCGCAGTAGCCAGCGACGTTGCCCGCGCAGTCGTCGCTCGAGCTGCACTTCTGGCCCAAGCCTTGCGGCGGGCGCTCGCAGAACGCCGGCGACTGGCGGGTGTTGCAGCCGTAGTCGGTTGGGCAATCGGCGCCCGTGCTGCAGTCGGGCGCGGTGCAGTAGCCGGGCGAGTCGCTGTCTCCGACGTAGCAGTACGAGTAGTCAGCGTCGCCGCAGTCGGCGTCTGATTCGCAGTCTTGGCCGAGGCCTGCCAGCTTGGCGCAGGCGGCCTCGGGCGTGGCGCGCGAGAAGCCTTCGACGCAGACGCAGCCTTCGGCGGAGCCGGTCTCGTTTTCGCCGCAGGCTTCACACCGGTTGCCGACCAGCGCGTAGTCGCCGTCGCACACGCATAGCGCGAGCTCGGCGTCGTAGCGTTGCTGCTCGCCGCAGCGATTGTCCAAGTCGACGAGGCACGCTGGTGAGAAAAAGGCCGCCGCAATGGGCAAAATGAGCGCGCAAAACCGCGCGCCCGTGGTGAACGGGTGCTTTGCTGACATGATGTTTTTCCGTGAGCTGCGCGTTCAGGCCGCGCGTCGAATCAAGAGCAGGGTCCAGTCGTCTTCGCGTTCGTGAGCATGCTGAGCGACGGCGTGCAGCACGTCGTCGGCGATGTCTTGCAGTGAGTCGTGGTCGCGCGCCGCGCGCTCCAGAGCTTCGGACAAGCGCTCCATGTCGAACAGCTCGCCCTTGGCGTCGCGCGCCTCGATCAGGCCGTCCGAGTACAGGCACAACAGGTCGCCGCGCGCCAACGCCAGCGAGCTGACCGGAATGTCGTCGAGGTCGCGCTTGATGCCGAGCCAAGGACCCGGCGCTTCGAGCATCTCGCTCTTGCCGGTGGCCGTGCGCCACACCAGCGGCCACTCGTGCGCGCCCGCGTACACGAATCGCCCCGCGCCCGTGTGCTGCAGCAAGAGCCCGGTCACGTACTTGTCGTCGCGCAGGCGCACGCCGATCTGCTCGTTCAACAGGTCGTTCACGCCGCGGATCACTTCGTCCGGCCGGGCCAGCGGATTTGCGCGGAAATACGCGGCAAACGCCGACTGAGTCATCAACATGACCAGGCCCGCGGGCACGCCGTGTCCCGAGACGTCACCGATCGTCACCCAGAGCGAGCGACTACGGTCGTCACACAGCACGTCGTAGAAGTCGCCGCCGACCTCTTCGGCCGGCTGCATGCGGCCGGCGAACTCCAGCTCCGGATGGGCGAGCGAAGGCGGGAGCAGCGCCGACTGAATGCCGGCCGCGATCTCCAGGTCGCGCGACATGCGGGTCTGCTCGCGCAAACCTTCGCGGGCGCGCGCGATCTCGCTCGTCATTTCGTTGAAGGCGTGACCTAGTGCGGCCAGCTCGTCCTTGGTCTGCAGCTCGACCCGCACGTCCGTCGAACCCTGCGCGACGCGGTTGGCTGCGTCGCGCAGCACGTGCACGCTGCGCGTTACGCCGCGGCCGATCAAGAGCGCGAGCACCACGCTGCCGAGCAGGGCTGCGCCTACCAGGGCCGAGCTGGTGATGACGGCGCGGTGCGTGTCCTGCAGTTTGCTCTCGGCGCGCCTACGCATGTCGCGGTTCAGGCGCTCTTCCAAGGTGCGCAGGCTGTCGACCTTGGCGCCCTGCGCCGAAAACCAGGCGTCCGCCTGGTGCTCCAGATCGCCGTCGATGGACTCGATGGCGGCGCGCCGCAGGTCGTCGGCGGCCTTGCAGCGCGGGTGCTGCATGCGCTGTTGGTATTCGGAAAATTGGGTCGTCGAGGCGTTGGTCTTCAGCACCTCGACGAAGGTCTGTTCTTCCGTGATCAGCGTCATCATGTCGCGGAAGGAGCCGGGCGGAAAGTCGCCCGTCGCATACACGTAGCTGAGCAGGGCATGTTCGGCGCTGGCTCGCTCTTCCAGCTCCAGCACCGCTACCAAGGCCGCGATCGAGCGCAGCACCTCGCCGTCGTCGGTCAGCTCGCTCAACGCGGCCGACGAACGGATCAGGCGTCGCGACGGCTGAGCGTAAAAGTCCGTGAGGGCCGAAAGCGTCGTGCCGCCGCTTTGAGCCTCGGTCCGCACCTCGCCCAAGCGGTCGAGGTGCTTCAACGTTTGCGTCAAGCCATCGCTCAGGCGCGTTGGAAGGCGCGACAAATCGCGAGAAGACACGAAGCGCCCGAGGCGCGACAGCGCGGCGTCGGTCGCTTCGAAATTCGACGACAGCGGGGCAAGCTGAGCGGCCGGCTTGGCTTCGCCCAGCTTTTGCGCCTCTTCGCTCTTGCTGGCCAATTCCAGCGCTAGGCGCGCGCGCTCCGACTGCAGCCGGTACACCAGCGTGCTGACGTCTTCGGACAACTCGGCCAAGCTCTCCACGGAGCCGAGCGCGTCGCCACGCTGCAGCTGCTCGCGCGCGCTACCCACCACCAAGCTGGCCAGCACCAGTACGCCTAGCACCGGGAACCCGGCCAGGAGCAAGAGCTTGAGCGCGATGGGGTAGCGTTTCATGGGGAATTAGCGCGAACAAATCGCGCGTACGGTGACGTCGTTGCCGTCGACTTCGAGCTCGATGCGCATTTCGGCTTCGTGGCGGATGCGCGCCAAGCCGAGCATGGACCGACGACCGGAGCTGGGACCGATAGACATGGAGCGCTCGAGCTCCGACGAATAGACTTGCTCGGGCGCCGACTCCAAGCGCTTGAGCTGGGCGCTCAGCATCTCGATGCGCGTCGTCACGGTCGTGTTTTGGACGCTGACGGCGACGCGCTGTCCGTCGACGGCCAAGCGGTAGGTGAAGTCACGAGCCAGCGAGCCATAGCGAACGGCGTTGTCCAAGAGCTCGGTGCTGGCCAACGTGACGCGCTCAGCGACGCTGTTGGAGAAGCGGCCCTTGGCGTAAGCGTTGATGAAACCCAAGAACTGCTCGAGGTCGGGGCTCGCGTCCCACGTGACGTGAATCAGCGCCGTGCTGGCTGCCGGAAAGGCGCCGCTGGCTGCTTGTCCGCGCGACAGGAAAGGATCCACCCTGTTCAAGCCTCACTCCGCGTCCAGGGCGATGCTCTTGCCACCGAGCGACTGCAGCACGGCGAAGCTCGTGCGTTGCCAGGTGATGCGCCGATCGGTGCGGAAGCGCAGCAGGTAGCCGCCGGCGCCGGCTTGGGCCACCCAGCTCGACCAATCCACGAACAAGCGGATGGCCGAGGAGTTGACGAACGTGAGCTGCCGCACGTCTACGGACAGCTCGCGCAAGCCGTCGGCGATGGTGGCCTCGTGCATGCGCCGAAAGCAGCCCCCCAGCAAAAGGCCTGGATCCGGGATCGCGATGGTGCCGCGCATGGCGATGGAGTTGGGCGGGGTAATGACCAGCTCGAGGCTCGCGAGCTGGGGTAAATCGACTCGAGAGAGGTTGCTCATGGCTTGCCTGTGGCGGTAATGCGGACGCGGCCGTCCGCTTGTTCGTCGAGGTGCAGCTCGAAACGCGCTTCGTAGCGCATGCGCGCCAGCCCCAAGCGCGCGGGAGAGTCGGGCTCATTGGCCGCGCGCACGAACGCGGCCAGGTATGCGGCCTCGGGATCGAGCATGGTCAGGTGACTCAGCTCGTTCTTCAAGGTCTGGAGGTGTAGCGGGTCGGGGCGGCTCGTGATCGAGATGCGAAAGTTGTCGCGGTCGGCGTGCACCTCGACCTCGAGCTCGCTCAGTTGACCCGGGGTGGAGTACTTGACCGCGTTCTCGAGCGTCTCTTGCAGCACGACGCGCGCGCGCTCTGCCAAGTCTTGCTGGCGGTAAGTGGTCTCGCAGAAGAAGCGGCAGAACTCGCGGACGCCCTCGATGTAGGCCCACGCTGGGCGAAAGCGCAGGAAGATGAGCGGCTCGGTCGAGCTGGGCAGGGTCGATATCATGGCGGTCGGTCTCGACTGACCTGCTTTGCAGCCAGCGTGCCAAGCGCCGCCGCCGAAATCTGGCGAGGAAATGCCGCAATTGCGCGCCGTGAGGGAGTCAGAGCTGGGTCTGTGGGCCGGGTGAAATCGACCCGGGGGGAGTCCCTTGGACCCCGCCAAACCCTTAAGGCGCGCGTGGCGCGTGCGTTCTTCGGAGACAGATGCCCTCGCACCTCTCGACCGGCACCGTCCTGGTCGTCGACGACGACGAACAATCACTGCGCGCCGTGCGCGCGCTCCTGGCGGCCTTTGGTTTCAAGGCTATTTGCGCGGGCTCGGGCGCCGAGGCGATGCAGCTACTCGAGAAACCCGAGCGCGAGATCGAGTGCATCTTGACCGACCTGTACATGCCTGGAGTCTCGGGCATGGATCTGCTGATGCACGTGCGGCAGGCCTCTCCTGAGTTGCCAGTGGTGGTCATGACCGGCAACGCCGACGTGCCCTCGGCCGTCACTGCCATTCGAGAGGGCGCCTTCGACTTTCAGCTCAAGCCGCTCAGCTCGGAGACCCTGACCTTGGCGCTGGGCCGAGCCATCGAGCATCGTCGCTTGAAGGACCGCAATCGCTTCCTGGAGCAGCGGCTCGAGGTGTCGCAGCGTTTTGGTGGAATTGTCGGCAATTCTCCCGCAATGCGCCACGTTTTCGAGCTGATAGCCAACGTGGCCGGCACCGAAGCCACGGTGTTGATCAGCGGGGAGAGCGGCACCGGTAAGGAGCTGGTCGCCCGTTCGCTGCACGATCACAGCGCGCGCGCCACGCGACCTTTCGTGGCCATCAACTGCGGTGCCTTGACCGAGACGCTGCTGGAGAGCGAGCTGTTCGGTCACGAGCGCGGAGCGTTCACGGGCGCCGACACCAAGCGCCGCGGCTTGTTCGAGGAAGCCAACGGCGGCACGCTATTCTTGGATGAAGTGGGTGAGCTGACGCCGAGCACGCAAGTGCGGCTGCTGCGTGTGCTGCAGGAGCGTTGCGTTCGTCCGGTCGGCTCCAACCTGGCGCGCCCGATCGACGTGCGCGTGCTGGCTGCCACCAACCGTGATCTCGAGCTCGAGGTGCGTGAGCGCCGCTTTCGTGAGGACCTGTTCTATCGTTTGAACGTCGTCAGCATCGAGCTACCGGCGCTGCGGGAGCGCGGTGAGGACGTGCTGCTTCTGGCTCATCACTTGCTGGGCAAGCACGGCAGCCGCCTGGGCAAGCCCGGCATCCGCTTCGCCAGCGAGGCGCTCGAGGCGCTCACCTCTTACGAATTTCCCGGCAATATTCGCGAGCTCGAGAACGCCATCGAGCGCGCCGCCATCATGACCACGGGCGACGTCGTGACGCCAGACGCGCTGCCGGCGCAGCTCAGGCCGCGCAGCAACGGCTCTAGCTCACGGCTGCGTGCCGCGCTCGACCTGTCGTTCAACGAAGCACGTCATCGCTTCGAGCGCTCGTACTTGGACCAAGTGCTGGAAGCCAGCGGCGGCAACTTGAGCGAAGCCGCGCGTCGCTCGGGTATGGATCGCTCGAACTTCCGGCGCTTGCTCGATCGCCACGGCGTGCGCGGCGTCGCCAACGCTAGCTGACGACTAAGCGGCTGCGCGACGGCGCTTCAAGAGCAGCAGCGCAAACCCGCCGAGCATGAGCGCGCCGCCAGTCTTGGTGTCGCCGGCGCCCGGCGAGCTCACGGCGCAACCCGAGTCGTCGCTGCTGGTATCCGCGAGGCTGGGGTCACCAAAGGTGCTGCCAGCAACGTTCGAGTTGCCCGCAGTAGCGCCACCGCTGCTGCTGGGCGCGCCGGCTGCGCCGCCGCTGTTCGACCCGGCCGTTGCGCTGGCGCCCGCCGCGCCACCCGCCGCCTGGCCCGCGCTGCTGCCGCCGTTACCGCTGCCGCCCACTCCGCCGCCGGCACCCGCGCTTCCGGCTGCGCCGCCCATGCCTCCAGCGCCACCGGCTGCCGAGGGCCTTTTGTTCTCGAACAGCCAGTCGATCACCGCTTCGTTGGCGTAGGTCGTGGTCCAAGCGTCGTGCCCGATGCCCGGATACTCGGAGTACTGCACGGTGCTGCCGACGGCCTTCAAGGCGGCGACCATGTCGCGGCTACCCTTGACCGGCACTGTCGCGTCCGCGTCGCCGTGGAACGTCCACAGCGGTAGCAGCTTGATCAAGTCGGCCTTGCTCGGATCGCCCGCGCCGCAAACGGGCAGCGCTGCGGCGAAGCGTGTCGGGTTGCGTATCACGGCGTCCCACGTGCCGTAGCCGCCCATGCTCAGGCCGGTGATGTATTGGCGCGCTGGATCGGTGCCAAACTCGGTCGCGACCGCGTCGGCAATCTCGAGCGCCGTGGTGAGTTGATCGCTCACCGGCACGGTCGTCGTCGAGTACGAGCCGAGCGTCCAATCGGTGTCGACCCATTGCTTACCGGCCGGGCACTGTGGGGCGATGATGTACGCCGGGTGCTCGGCCTGGTGCGCGTCGGTCGCCCAAACGGTTGCCCCGGCGTTGGCCATCAACTGCGAGGTGTTGTTGTCCCCGCGCTCTCCCGCGCCATGGAGGAACAAGATGAGCGGATACTTGGTGCCCGCGGTGGGATTTTTCACCTTGAACAGCCGATACGGCAGCGTCAGCCCCTTCGAGCCTTGGAGGGTGCGGGCCTCGAAGCCGTTCAGATCCTGCGCGCGACCGGGCAGTGGCAGCAAACACACGCTCGCGAAGGCGATGATCGGGGCGACGGCTCGCATGGCGGCGAGTCTATCACCGAGAACGCCGCTCTTTGTCAGCCAGCGCGTTCCGGGATTTGACGAAACGCCTCCTGCACGGCTGCAAGCTGTTTGCTGACCGGCGTCCCGCCACTAGGATGCGGCCAGCAGCATGCGCAAGGCAGCCTTCTTCTACGAGTACCCAGCGAGCCACGGCGACGTCTTCGGGTCGGGGCGCCGTGAACGCATTGCGGGTTTGGCGGACCTCTACCCGCACGTGGTCACCGGGACCAACTTTGCGGTGCATGCACCAGCGCTGGCCGACGTGCAGGTCATTTTCGCGACTTGGGGCATGCCCTGTTTGACGGACGAGCAGCTGGCGCAGCTGCCAGCGCTCGAGGCGGTCTTCTACGCGGGCGGCAACGTGAAGAGCTTCGCGCAGCCGCTGGTCGATCATCACGTGGTGCTGGTGTCGGCCTGGGCCATCAACGCGATTGCCACCATGCAGCTAGCGCTGTCGCAGGTGCTGCTCAGCTGCCGTGGTTATTTTCGCTCGGTGCGCCGCTACGCCGAGACTCACGACCTGGCTCTCGCCAAGGCTTTTCATCGCTCGGGTGCGGCGGGCGAAACGGTGGGCCTGCTGGGCATGGGCTGGGTGGGCCGGCGCTTGAGCGCCGAGCTGCGCATGCTGGGCTTCCGTGTTTTGGCGAGTGACCCTTTTTTGACGCCGGAGCGCGCGCAAGAGTTGGGCGTCGAGAAAGTATCGGTCGAAGAGCTGTTTCGCCGCTCGTACATCGTGAGCAATCACATCCCCGACTTGCCAGCCACCAAGCAAATCCTGGGCGCGTCGCTGTTCGAGTCGATGCGCGAAGGCGCGACGTTCATCAACACCGGTCGCGGCGCTCAAGTCGTCGAGTCGCACTTGGTGCGTGTGCTCAAGGTGCGGCCCGACTTGACCGCCTTGCTCGACGTGACGGATCCAGAGCCACCCGCAGCCAGCTCCGCTCTGTGGAACCTGCGCAACGTCGTGATGAGCCCACACATTGGCGGTAGCGTCGGGGACGAGGTCACGCGCCTGTCGGACGCGATGATCGACGAGTTCATCGCCTGGGAAGCCGGGCGGCCCCTGCAGTATCAAGTCACGCGCGAGATTTTGGAGACCATGGGCTGAGCGGCGGCCCCCCAATATCTGATATCTTTTCGGGCACATGACTCAAGGCGCGCCGATTCCCAAAGTCCTCTACGGCACCGCGTGGAAGGAGGAGCGCACCGAAGGGCTCACCGCGCTGGCACTCCAGGCGGGCTTTCGCGGTATCGACACCGCGAACCAGCGCAAGCACTACTTCGAAGTCGCTGTGGGCAAGGCGGTGCAGTCGGCGATCGCGGCGGGCAACGTCACACGCGCCGAGTTGTTCTTGCAGAGCAAGTTCACGTTTCAGGGCGGCCAAGATCACCGGCTGCCGTACGACCCGGCTGCTGCGGTTGCGAGCCAGGTGCAGCAATCTTTCGAGAGCTCGCTGGAGCACTTTGCGACCGACTACCTCGACTCGTTCGTGCTGCACGGCCCCAAGTCGCGCGGCAGCCTCACGCCGGAAGACGTCCAGGCGTGGCGCGCCATCGAAGCGCTCGCCGAATCAGGGCAGGCGCGCTTCATCGGCGTCAGCAACTTCACGCTCGAACAGCTGCGGGAGCTGCTCGGGTTGGCTCGCGTGGCGCCGCGCTTTCTGCAGAACCGCTGCTACGCCAAGCAGGGCTGGGATCGCGAGCTGCGCAAGCTGTGCGTGGAGCATGGCGTCATCTACCAGGGCTTCTCGCTCTTGACCGCCAATCGCGCCGAGCTCGACAGCGCGCCGTTCAAGGCGCTGTGCAAGCGCACGGGGCGCAGCAGCGCGGAGCTGGTGTTCGCCTTTGCGCGCCAAGTCGGCATGTTGCCGCTGACGGGTACTTCGAGCGCCGAGCATATGCGGCTCGATCTGGCGGCGCTCGACCAGTCGCTGGAGCCCGCCGACGTCGACCTGATCGAAAAGCTAGCCACGCCATAGCGCGGGTCTTGGCTGCCAAATCGCAGCCTCACCCGCAGAAACTTCCGTAGCGTCGCCGGGCAGCACCGCGCGAGCGAGAAAACAGGGAGGCGGGGAGGCGGGGAGGTCCGCGAGGGCGAGAACGCATTTTTTGATTCGGAAGCCGAATCAAAAAATCATTTCCTCGGGAGCGAGCAAGGAGCGGGTTTTTCGGGTAGCGCGAGGCCGGGTCGTTTTCAGGTAGCGGGCGGTAGCGCGAACCCAAAAATCTGGGCTCGCGAACCTCCCCGCCTCCGCGCCTCCCTGTGAATCTCGGAGGTACTCGACATGAGCTGTCAGCACGACAGTAGCCCGAAGCACCCGTTCAGCGTGGCCTTGGGCCGACACGGCAGGTTCTGCAAGAGACCTGCGGCGTGGCAGCCCAAGCTTTGACGGACGCTCAGACGCGCTGATCGGTGCTGGGCTTTTCCCAGAGGTTCAGCTTGCCTTCTTTGGCGTACTTGTCGATCGACGACAGCTCGTCGGCCGTGAACTTGAGGTTCTTGAGCGCGCCCACGTTCTCGTGCAGCTGCTCGGGCGAGCTGGCGCCGATCAAGGTCGTGGTAACGCGTGGATCCTTGAGCACCCAAGCCAGCGCCATCTGCGCCAGGCTTTGGCCGCGCGCCTTGGCGATGTCGTTCAGCGCGCGCACGTTGGCTAGGTTCTCCTCGCTCAAGTGGTCCTTCTTCAAGCTGCCGCCGCCCGCGCGGTTCATGCGCGAGTCTTCCGGCACGCCCTTCAGGTACTTGTCGGTCAGCAGACCCTGCGCGAGCGGGCTGAAGGCGATGCAGCCGACGCCTTCTTTGCCCAGCACGTCGAGCAGGCCATTTTCCGGCCAGCGGTTGAGCATGCTGTACGACGGTTGGTGGATCAAAAGCGGGATCTTCCACTCGCGCAGCAGCTTGACGGCCTCTTCGGTCTTGCCCGCCGAGTACGACGAGATGCCGACGTACAGCGCCTTGCCCTGCTGCACGGCCGTGGCCAGCGCGCCCATCGTCTCTTCCAGCGGTGTGTCGGCGTCGAAGCGGTGCGAATAGAAGATGTCCACGTAGTCTAGGCCCATGCGCTTCAAGCTCTGATCCAGGCTTGCCAGCACGTATTTGCGGTTGCCGCCGCCCTGGCCGTACGGGCCTGGCCACATATCCCAACCAGCCTTGGTCGAGATGATCAGCTCGTCGCGGTACGGCTTGAAGTCTTGCTTCAGCAGCGTGCCAAAGTTGATCTCTGCGCTGCCGTAGGGCGGGCCATAGTTGTTGGCCAGGTCGAAGTGTACGATGCCCAGGTCGAAAGCGGTGCGCAGCAGGCCGCGCTGCTTCTCGAGCGGTGTGGAATCGCCGAAGTTGTGCCAAAGCCCCAGCGAAAGTGCGGGCAGCTTCAGGCCGCTCTTGCCGCATTGGCGGAACAGCATCGTTTCGTAGCGACTGGGTGCAGCGACGTAGCTCATGGATCGTCCTCTTTTGGCCCGCGTGTGGAGCGGGGAACAAAACGAGTTAGCACTGCTCATGAGCGCGTCCAACACACGCAGTCAGTGCGTGCGCGGCCCGCGTAGTCTGTGCGGCTTTGCCAAGTAGTCACTTGGCAGGTCCGCCCCGTCCGGTCGCCCACTGGGATCTTTGGCCGCGAAAAGCAGTCAGCTGATCGCAACGTTGACGCACAGCGTGGTGCGTTGCATTTCGCGGAGCACCGTGCAGCCTCGGAAGCACAACCTACTCAGCTACGGCATGGCGCTCCTCGTGTTCGCCAGCGTGGTGATGGTCCGCTTTCGCGAGACCGGCGACTTTTTCTCGAGCTTGCCTTCGCTCACGACGAACGGGCTCTTGGGCGTCGTGATGTGGTGCTACCACTTTGGCCGTCGCAGCGCCGAGTCCGCGTGGGTGCATCGCTACAGCAAGCCCAGCGTGCCGCTCGGCGACGTTCTGATCGAGTACGTGTACTATTGGGGCTTCGCGGCTTGGATCGCGGTGAGCCTGACGCCGCACGAGCAGCACCCGCAAAGCACTTGGCTCATCGTGCCGGGGCTTCTGCTGTTCGGCGTCGCCGAGTGGGGCAACGCGCGCGCGCACCGCATGCTGCGTGACCTCCGGCCGGAAGGCTCCAAGGCGCGGGTCATTCCGCGCGGCTTCTTGTTCGAGCGCGTGTCGTCGCCGCACTACCTGTTCGAAATCTTGTCGTGGGTAGGCTTCGCGCTGGTCGTGCAAACCTGGGCAGCGACGGCGTTCTTGGTCGTCGGTGCTGCCATCTTGGCTTCTTGGGCCAACGCGCGTCATGTCGCCTACCTCAAAGAGTTCGACGGCTTGGACGGGCGCGAAAAGTACCCGTCGTCGCGGCGCGCGCTGATTCCGGGCCTGTTTTGAGCCGGTGGTCCTTAGTCTGTGCAAGGACCGTCGCACTGCCCGCATGCGGCGCGCCGCGAGCGCGCGTTCCCAGATCGGTGCCGTGAGTTCTCGGTGCCGTGGTGTCGCGGCCGCCGGCAGTCTCGCAAGACCTCAGCCAGCACCCCGCAGAGGCACCTGTGCGAGACCGCCGAAGTAGCCAATATCAGGAACTATTCGCTACTTTGACGCTGATTTTTCAGGGTCGGCAGCGTCGCGTCGAGCGCCTAAGAACCAATATTGGGTAATTCGCCCTCTGAAAAGGCAGGCGTGCGGGAGCACGTGGGCAGACGGGGTACGTCGCCAGCCACGGCTTCGCAGCCAGTCGCAGCGGTATGCGCGTTCGCCTGCGGGTGTGGGGCTCGCGGGGTGAAGTGCTCAGGGTGCGGGCGGCGGATCGCGCCTGAGGGCGTCTTCGTACGCGAGCCGAATGCGCGCGACCTCGCTGGCGTCGACTTGGATTTCGCCGGCTTTGGCGGCGCGCTCCAGATCGAACACCGACCAACCCTTGGCGTCTTTGGGCATTTGCGCGAAGCGCGGCACCATATGACCGTGAAAGTGCGGTGAGCTCTCGCCCATGGCGGCGGTGTAGATGCGCAGCGCGCCCGTGACCTCGAGCAGCACGCGCTGCAAGTGGCACCACGTTGGCCCAAAGCTTGCCACTTCGCGCGCGTCGAAGTGCGCGGGGCCCGGTACGTGCCGGCGCGCCACCAGCATCATCCAGCCCGGCACGCCGCTGGGCGCGGAGATGGGTCGCACGTGCCACAGCTCGTTCTCGAATACGGGCTCGTCGGTGGTGGTGGCCAACTTGGTGCACATGCCGCAGTTGGCGTCGAAGGAGGCGTGAGGCATGGCGCCAGATTAGCGCGCTTTCTTGCCCCGCTTACCTTTGCCTTTGGCCTTACTGGCCTTGGCTTTGGCCTTTGGCTTGTGCTTGGCCTTGCTCTTACTCTGTTGCTTGCCCTTGCCCTTGCCCTTGCCCTTGCGTTTGCCCTTGCCGAGTGGGGTGTCGGTTTTGCCCGTGTCTTCCGCAACGTGCGGAGTCACTGGAGCAATCGAAGGTGGGGCGTCTTCCAGCACTTCGGAGTCGAGCCAGATCGACTTGCGGTCGCTGTTCGGAGCGTCGTCCACGGCGTCGGTCGAGGCGCTGGGCGTTGCAACCTGGGGCGGTGGCTCGCTGGGCGCCAGCGTTGCCTCGATGGCGCGATCGCGCGGGCTGGTGAAGCGCTTGAATAGCCCCGCGGCCGCGCCCCAAGCCGCCGCGAGCTTGCCCTTGCGCTCGGGAGCTTTCGCCAGAGGCTCGACCTCGCGCACCCCCGAGGTGTCGGCGCTGTGGGCGGGCCAGCTGTCACCCCGCAGGGCGGCGGCGAGCGCTTCGCGGAGCTCGCTCCCGGTTTGAAAACGCTCGTCCGGCTCTACCGCCAGCGCGCGCTTGACCCAAGCGTCTACCGACGCGGGTAGCTCGGGTCGTCGGGCCACTGCGCTGGGACGCGGACCCGTGGTGACCGCGGTCATTTTGGCCATCAAGTCGGGCGCGTCGAACGGCAGCTGGCCAGTCAGCCAACGAAACACAATCACACCCAGCGCGAACAAGTCGGCGCGACCGTCGAGCTGCGCGGAGTTGCCGCTCCACGTCTCGGGCGCGATGTAGCTGGGCGAGCCGAGCACCATGCCGGCGGCCGTCAAAGGCGCCGCCGACTTCATGCGCGACAAACCAAAGTCGAGCAGGCGCACGTGCGGAGTCGAGCTAGGCGTCAAGAAGACATTGGCGGGCTTGATGTCGCGGTGCACGAGCCCCATTTCGTGGGCGCGGTCCAACGTTTGCGTGAGCGGCTCCAATACGGACAGCAAGAGCTCGTTGTCGCCTCGTCGCTGTGCATTCTCCCACTCGCCGAGTTGCTGCTCCAGGTCATGCCCGTCCAACCACTCCATGACCAAGCACGGCGCGTTGCCTTCCAGCCGACACAGCTCGACCACCGTTACCGCGCAGGTGCCCTCCAACGCCACCAGTGCCTGTTGCTCGCGCAGCATGCGCTCGACACGATCCGGATCGCGCCCTGCTTCGGGCGACAACATCTTGAGCGCGACGGCGCGCCCGGTCTTGCGATCGACGCCACGGCAGACCATGCCGTAGCCGCCCCGGCCTACGACCTCTCCCACCTCGTAGCGTTCGGCTGCAAGCCAGGGCACCTGCTGCTGCATTCACTGCAAGTATAGCTAGGTCGGCGGAGTCTCACAGCGCTTCGTGAAGAGCCCAAAAGGCCCCGCGATACGCATACTGCGTAGTAGCCAAATCGCTGCTTGGACTCCTCGACACGGCGCAGCTGCAGGCTGGGTCGCTTTCAGAGGCCGAGGCGTTCGATCCCGCATTGGCGTCCATGCCGCCCCGGTTTCCGGCTGCATTGCCCCCAACCGAGCCAGCCAATCGCCCGCGCCGCCTGCGGTACCCGCGCCGTTGCCTCGGTTTGCCGTTACCGCGTCTCGGGATTGTTCCGCGCTGCGCGGTGACGCGCGCGCTCAGAATTCGCGGCAATCGATCGCGCTGACAGCTGGCCGGCTTCGCTCAGAATTCGCGACAATCCGTAGGCGCGTCGATGATGCCGAAGTTGTAGGGGCGCGCTTGCTTGACGAGCAAGCGACGCTCGGGGCCGATCAGCTTCCATTCGATCTGCATGGCGTACAGGCGATTCTCCTGCGCCGGATCGATCAGCGGCCGGTAGTGAATGTGAATCGACTCGAGCGCGCAGCCGAGCTGCTGAATCTCGGCAAAGCTCAGCACGTCTTGCCCGCGCGACAGGCTGGAGCGCGCTTGGTACTCGGCCGTGGCGCGCCGCGGTGGCGGCGTGTATACGATTTCATCGCTGGTCACGCCCGGCGCCGGGTTCGTGACCGAAGCCTCGCCGATTTGCGCGTTGATGTAGTACTGGCTGTCGCGCGTGGCGTGCAGCGCGTTGCGGCTGATGCCTACGCCTTGCGCCACCTCTTGCCAAGCTTGGTGCACCAAAATGGCCATGGCCGACTGCCCTTGGTCGACGTTGCCAAACGCGCGCTCGTCGTAGGCGCGCGTATTCCAAAGGCTGGACCAGACCAAGCGCAAGGCGTCTTCCACGCTGCTCGAGGTGGCGTCGATGTCCGCGCTCGTCGAAGTGTGCAGGCCGGCGCCGTTGAAGGTCGCCAAGTCTTCGGTGTTGCTGCTGCTGCGGAAGCGCACCTTGGATTTGCCGAAGCGCTCCTCCACGTTACGTGTCACGTCCTTCAACAGCTCGGGGTCGACTGGATGCTGCAGCATCAGGTCGCGCACGCGGGCTAGGCCGTCGGCGTGAACGGCCGGATCAGCGCGAAACTGCGGATCTTGCTCCAGCTGGCCGAGCAGCTCGGCGGCGCCGCTGGCCAGGTAGTGATCGAAGTAGCGCGAGAACGGGATCGCAAAGGCGTTTGGCGGCACGTACAACGGCAAATTCAGCGCCGCGCAGTAGATGCCGCGCTCGTTCACGCGGTACAGCTCGGCCACGCCTGCAGCCTTGGAGCCCGCGCTGCTGACTACGGAGTAGTCGGCCTCCTCGAGCGAGATCAGGCCGCGTACCGAGAGGTCGCGAACGGGCTCGAGCTTGGGACCCTTGGGCACGCGGGCTTGCCAATATTCGTCGGCTTCGGCCGGGTCGGCTTCGCGGATGGTGAAGTCCGACGCCCGCACCTCGAGCCGCACGAGCTTGCCGAACAGTTCCTTCAAGCGTGGGTCTTGGGCGGCGCCGCGCAGAGCCATGTTCGGGGTGCCGCGGCCGCGCGCCAGCACGTTCACGTGCGCCAGCGGTGTCTGAAACGCTTCGGTGATGAGGCCGCCCATGAACGCGGTATCGTTCGGCACGTCGTCGGTCACGACAATCACGTTCGGACCCAGCTCGGCCGTCTCCAGATCGCGAGCTGGCACGAACACCAGCGTGCCGAAGCCGACGGCGGGGTTCAGCGGCTGGTAGGTGAGCTCGGCGTACGGTGCGTTCGGCCCGACCATCGGCGCCAGGCCCTCGATCGAGCGCAGCTCGTTGATCTGCCGGCCTTCCGTCGGCCGAATCGCCCACTCTGTCGGATCCTCGACATGGGTCATGACCGCGAAAAATGCGTGCAGCATTTGCGCGCCCACGATCTGGTCACCCGGCGTGAACTCGACGGTCTTGGTGCCATTGGTGTGCCGAACCAGCGTACCGAGCAGGTAGCGCCGCCCCTCGACCATGAAATACTCTTTTTGGCTGAACAGGCCCCAGCCGATGTTGAACTCCTGAGCTTGCGCCGGGTCGCAGCGATCGAGCCGTGGCAGGCCCTCGATGTTCTCGCGGATCCAGCTGTAGTGCAGGGCCCAGTGACGGTTGTCGAGCAAATGAACGACGTCCCCAGCTTCCATGTCGACGATGAACTTGACCGCGTCCTCACCGACCTCGGTGCCGCCTGCGGCCAAGATGTCGAAGTCGCCGCTGGTCGCGAGCTGGTGCGCGCGGCCGCTCGGTAGCGTGCGCTCCGCGACGACGGCGCACTTGGCGTTGCTGGCGCCAGGGCTCGGCTTCTCGCAGAAGCGCGGTGCGCCGCTTGCGTCGGGCACGCGCGCGAAGGAGGCGCCTTCCGGCCACGCCATGAAGTCGAGGCGATCGGCCGGCTTCTCGCCGTTGGCGCCCCAAATCGTGACTACGCCTTCGAAGTCGGGCGACGCCGCGAGCTCCGTCGTGTCGACCTCGGTCACGGGCACGACCACGCGCTGGCCCGCTGCGAGCGTCGTCAGCTCGGCAGGCCACGCGAGCGGGGTGCCCGCATCGGCTGCTGGCCAAGCTTGGCCCGGCTTCATCGCAGCTAACCGAACCTCGAAGTCTCTGACGTCTACATCGCTGTCGCTGGCGTTCAGCACTTCGACGAAGCCGGCCGGCAACAGCGCCAGCTCCGACAGCACGAGCGGCCCTTCGAGCTTGGGATAGGGCGTTTCCCAGCTGTAGGGTTCGAAGGTGATGCCATCGACTAGGTTCTGCGGCGGCGGTGGCCCGCAGGTGTCGCCGTTGGTGTGCTCGGGAGTGGCATAGCGACAGATCGAGAAGTCACCGCTTCCGTCCGGCAACCGCGCGAAGCTCTCGGAAGGAGGCAGCTCCGGTACCTCGACGAGATCGACCAGCTCGCAGGACTCTGACCAGAGCAGCACGGGCGTGCCGGAGCTCGAGAGCTTGAACGGCAAATGAAGCGAGCCCTGCTCCTCTTCGTCGTCGGCCCACAGCAAGATTGTCTTGCCAGCCGCGAGCTCGACCTCGGGCAAGCGTGTGGCCTTGCCCGTCTTGTCGCTGACGAAGTACTCCTGCAAGGCGATGCTGCCATCGCTCGTGTTCACGAGCTCGATGAAGTCATCGGTCTCGCCCTGCTCGTCGAGCCAGGCGCCGTCGTTGGCCGTCATCACCTCGTTGATGCGAACGCCAGTCGCCGCCTCGTCTCGCGTCACATCAGCCAGCGAGAAGCTGCACTCCGGCGTTGGCACTGGCTTCGGCGGCGTCGACGGCTTCTTCTCTGAACAGCCGCAGGCCGCCGCAGCGAGCGCGAGCACGCCGAACCAACGCGCGTAAGACGACAGCGGTGTAAGCAAGGCACTCATTGGCAGCCCCAGTTCAGCAGCACGCACCGTGCCAGCCTAGCTTTGCGAGCGTGGGACAATAACACTAATGAATTTAGCAGCTTGGCGCGCGGTGGGCCTGCCAGGTTGGCGCACGTGTGCCAACAAGGCGACCGCGCTGCCACGCCGCCCGGACCCCGCTAGCTCGGTGACAGTGGGCCCATTGGCTGCAAGGCAGGTCGCAGCCGCGCGAGCGCTTCGGCGAGAAACTCGATGGTCGCCTTCACGCGTGGGATGGCTCGAACATCGCGGTGGCAACCCAGCCAAAGCTGGCGTTCTGGTCCGGGACTTGGCGTCGTGAGCAGCCGCAGCTGCGGCGTCGCGTCACCCAGGAAACGCGGCAGGCAGGTCATGCCGATGCCGGCGGCCGCCATCCTGGCCATGGGCTCGCGGCCGTTGGTTCGCGCGACGACGCGGGCTTTGGCGGTGAGGGCCGGTAGCCAGTGCAGATCCGGAATTTTCGTCAGGGTTTCGCTCATCGCAATGAGGCGATGCCCCTCGGCTTGTCGCGCAAAGTCGGGCATTCCCTGCTCTGCCAAGTAGGCGTCCGAAGCGTACAAGCCGAACGCTACGACCGCGACTTCGCGCTGAACGACGTCCGGTTGCTGGAAGCGCGAAGGCCGAATTGCCAGATCGGCGTCGCGGCGGGTCAGGTTCAGGTGACTGACGTCCGCCACGAGCTCCAGCTCCAGCTCCGGGTGCAGCACGACGAACGGGCGCAGCAGCGGACCTAGCACTGCGCCGATCATCCATTCTGACGACGTGAGCCGCACGCGGCCTTTCAGCCCCGCGTCGCGACCGGTCATTGCGCGCTCCGCAGCGACGCCCTCGACTTCCATGCGTTCGGCGTGGGCCAATAATCGGCGACCCGAAGGCGCTAGCTCCTGCCCGATCGCGGTCGGAGTAAACAGCTTTGCACCGAGCTGGCGCTGCAGCGCGCTGATGCGACGCCCCACCGTGGGTTGAGTCACGCCGAGCACGCGAGCTGCGGCGGACAGGCTGCCCGCGCGCGATACGGCCAGGAAGTAGCGAAGGTCGTCCCAATCGAGCATGCCTCCTGCTTAGGGCAATTGTGGCCCATGCAAAAGTGCATGGCCCCTAGGCAGGCTTGGGCAATGGACCAATCGCCTCCAGATTTGCAGGCTTGGCTGCATGTCGCGTCGCAACTTCTTGCAGCTGTTGCCGTCTCTCGGGGTCGCTGGCCTGCTCGGGGGCTGTGCCCGGGCCACGCCCCTGGTTGCGCCGTCGCCGCCTGCGCGGCGTGGCCAGCGGCGCAAGCTCAAAGCTATTTGCTTCGACCTGTTCACGCTGTTCGATCCTCGTTCGGTCGTGCAAGTCGCGACGTCGGTGGTGGGCGAGCGCGCGCCCGAGCTTTGCGAAGCCTGGCGCGTGCGCCAGTTCGAGTACTCCTGGCTGCGCGTCGCGGCCGAGCAGTACGTCGACTTTCACGCCGTGACGGACCAAGCCTTGCTCTATGCCGCCCGCGCTCGCGGCCTCTCCCTCACCGGCGCGCAGCGAGCCTCACTCGTGGACGCCTACTCCGAGCTCACGCCTTGGCCCGATGCGCGCGCGTCGCTCGCCGCGTGGCAACGAGCAGGCCTGCGCTTGGCGCCGCTCGCGAACTACGCGCCGGGGATGCTCGAGCGGTTGCTCGCCAACGCTGACTTCACCGAGTTCTTCGTGACGCAGATCTCGACCGACGCCGCCAAGACCTTCAAACCGAGTCCGCAGGCCTACGCATTGGGAGAGTCGCGGCTGGGCCTCCACCGCGAGGAGATTGCTTTCGCGGCGTTTGGCGGCTGGGACGCTGCGGGCGCCAAGTGGTTTGGCTTCCCTACGTTCTGGGTCAACCGCTTGGGCGTGCCGCAAGAACAGCTCGTCGACCCGGACGGCACGGGACCGACGCTCGCCGAGCTTGCCGAATTCGTGAATGGCTGGGGAAACGCCTGAACAAAAAGAAAAGAGGCGAGCCCCTCTTGGAGAGCTCGCCTCTGGGCGTTGCCGTGAAGCTCGAACGTGAAGCGAGGGTTAGTTGCTCGCGCCGCCGGCGCCGCCAGCGCCGCCTTCACCACCGCCGCCGGCTGCGCAGTAGTCGGCGCCGGGAGCGTCCTTCACGAACTGGATGTTGTCGATGAAGAAGTTGGTGACCGCCGCGCCAGCTGCGGGCGGCACGATCTTCCAGACGAAGGCCTTGTTCAGGCCGTTGTCGTACGTGTTGTAGGTGACGCCCGTGAGCGGCACCGTGAACGTCTTCCACTCGTTGGTGAGGGTGATTTCGGCTTCTTGCACTTCGGCGCCGCCGGTCATGATCTTCTCTCCGCCAGCCGCGCCGCGAGCGCAGAAAGCGATCGAGTTGACGCCTTCGGGCAAGCAAACGTGCGTCATGGGCGCCGCAGGCGGGACTTCCCAGATCACCCAAGCGGGCGCGGGCGTCGCAGCCGGCGTGTAGCGCCAGGTGGTGCAGTTGCCGGCAGCGCCAGCGACGCGGTTGGCCGGATCGCAGGCCTTGAACGGCAGGTCCGTCGGATTGCTGATGACGGGAGGACCCTCGGACCAGCCGGAGGGGTAGTAGTTGCTCTCGGCCGCGTAAGGCAGCGTCTTTACTTCCTTACCCATGCAATAGGGAGTCGTAGGGATCACGACGACGGTGCCGCCAGTGCCGGCCGTGGCCGTGCCAGCCGTGCCAGCGCCGCCCGTGCCGCCCGAGTCCGTGCCCGCGGTCGTGGCGGGCGTGCCGGCGGTGCCGAACGAACCGGCGGTGGCGAACGTGCCGGCAGTCGAGGTCGTGCCGGCAGTCGTGGCCGGCGTGCCCGCCGTGCTCGTGGTGCCAGCCATCGGGAAAGTGGTGTTGCTGGTGCTGGGGTTGGCGGGCGTGTCGGAACACGCGACCTGCACACCGAACGCCAGGCAGCCGATCACCGCAACCTGGGGGGCGCGGCGACGAAAGGGATGAGCAAGGGTATTGAGCTTCACGGGGACTCCTCTGCGCCCACCTTGTCGTCAGACCGCGGTCGCGATCACGAGATCGCCAAGATTTTTGTGACGCGCTTGGAAATCGAGTCGTCTTCAGCAGTTGCGAAGGCGGGCCTCGTCCGGCATGCGCGACGTTTCGCGCGCGCCGAGCGCCCGGTGGACCGATACGTTCAAAACTCTGGCCAAAGCCGAGCCGGCGCGCCGCAGGGATCTTTCGACACGCCGCAGAGCACAAATTCCGCGCAAAGGCGTGCCGCGCGCCTAACAGACAGAGCGCTCAGCCCGCGAACGGCGCTTCGGCGATGCCGCGCACGCCAGGCTCGATGGCGAGCAGGCAGCCGGCGAGCGGCTCTTCGGCGAGCTGCGCGTCGTCTAGCGTCGTGCGCATGGTCGTGATGTAGAGCGTGTCGAGGTTGGGGCCGCCGAACATCACGCTGGTGCCGCGCGAGACCGGAAGCTCGATGATGCGCTCCATCTTGCCAGCAGGATCGTAGCGCACGATGCGACCGAACACGGGCTGCGCGCTCCACACGAAGCCTTCCGCGTCGACGGTCAGGCCGTCCGGGAACGACTCGGTGTTGACGGTCGTGAAGGGGCGGCGGTTCGCGATGTCACCGGTAGCGGCGTCGAAGTCGTACTGGTGAATGACGTGCGCGAAGCTCTCGCAGAAGTACATCGTCTTGTTGTCGGGTGACCAGCCAATGCCGTTGGAACAGCAGATTTTTTCGGCCATTTTGACCGGTATTTTGTCTGCGCCAATACGATACAGGTTGCCGATCGGGTGATTCCAATCGACGTCACCCATGGTGCCGGCCCAGTGCCTACCTTGACGATCGGTCTTGCCGTCGTTGAACCGATTGCCGGGCATGTCGGCTTCCACTTCGGCAATCGTCTCGAGCCTCTCCGTGGCGGGATCGAAGAACGCGACGCTGCGCCGCAGCGTGACCAAGACGCCTCCGCCTTGGCGCGGCGTGGCCGACGTGACGATGTCCGGAAACCTGTAGGTCTTGTTGCTGCCGTCGGCCGGGTCGAAGACGTTCAGCTCTTGCCCGACGATGTCGACCCAGAGCAGCCGCTGGCTCTTGGCGTCCCACACCGGCCCTTCGCCGATTTGCATCTTGGCGGTGAGCACCTTGGTGACCTCGGTGGGGGTGGGCTTGATTTCGTGCTGAACGTTGGTGCGGTTCATGATTGCCTCTAGAGCGACAAACGATTTGCTGGGTTAACGAAATTCGAGAGCTAGTGGCGCCCCCTCTAGGGAGACCCGAACAGGTCGGCGGGCAGCCCTTCGACGCTGTCGTCGAGCTCGATACTGAACAGTGCGCCGGCGTTCGGATCCCGCGCCAGCTCGTCGGGGGTCATGTTGTAGCGAGCCGTGGTCACGAACAAAGTGCGGTAGCTTGGACCACCGAACGTGCAGCAACTGGGGCGGCTGATCGGCATTTCCAGCACGCGCTCGAGCGAACCGTCGGGCGCGTAGCGGCAGACGCGGTGCCCACCCCATTCGGCGTTCCACAGGTAGCCGGCAGCGTCGGTACAGCTGCCATCGGGCGCGCCTTTTCCGGCTTTGACGAAGGGGCGAAAGCTCTCGATGGTGTGCGCGGCGTCGAAATCGGCGCACTCGATGACGCCCGTCATGGAGTCTGCGAAATAAATGCGCTCGCGTTCGCGATCGAATGCCAGCGAGTTACTGACGCCGATGCCGTCACGTATCGACCGCGCGGCGCCGCTGGGCTCGACGCACCAGAGCCGCCCTTCGGACGCGTCTTCGGCGATGCGCATGGATCCGACCCAAAAGCGTCCCCACGGATCGACCTTGCCGTCGTTCAGCCGATTGAGCGGGCGATCTGCTTCGAGAACACACAATTCTTCGAGAGAATCGAGGCCTTTTTGCGGGTCGAAGCGCACGATGCGATGACCCAAGCTGACGATCAGCCCGCCGCTGCGGCACTCGGCGAGCGAACCCGTGAAGGTCGGAAACGTCCACGCGCGGTGTTGCCCGGTGCTCGGCGTGTACGCCTGCAAGCGGTGCTCGACGATGTCGAGGTAGTAGAGACAACCGTCCCGGTCGGACCACACCGGCCCTTCGCCGAGCGTGCAGAGCGGAACGTCGAGCTGTTGGACGCGCATGGGACCTCAGCCGGGGCGGCGTCGCGCGCTATAGCATTCGGCTCGTCCGACTGTCACGACGCGCCCATTGTCCGAACGCGCACCGATTGATCCCGCCAGCGCGCACTCTCCACTAGTTGGAGAGCAATCGATGGCCCGTCGAAGATTGGGCCCTTCTGCGACCATGTTACTGGGCGCGCCACTCGCGGCGAGGAGCGGGCACGCTGGAAAAGTGCGTGCTCGTCGACGGTGGGCGGCCCGATGCCTTGCTCGCCCGCACTTTGACAAACATTTCGGAGTCCTGAGGGACATTAAGAGCAGATGCCCGCTAGAAGCTCTCGCCAACTCTTGAAGAAGACTGCGCCTTTTGCCCTTGCGGGTTCATTGACGGCCGTCTTCGCCGTCTCCGCGTGCAGCACCAGCCCGACCACCGGGGGCCCGACAGCGGGCGCGGCTGGCACCGTGAGCACGACCGCCGGGACGGGCGGCTCAACTGCGACGGGTGGTACGAGCGCTGGCACCAGCACCGGTGGCTCAGCCGGCGGTATGGTCGCCGCGGCTGGCTCGAGCGGCGCCGCGACGGGCGGAACCGGTGGTGGCACGGGCGGTGGCGGCGCGATTGGTCCGGCCTGTAAGGCGGGCGTCACGGCCGTGAACGGCTCCGGTCTGACCGTGAGCGCCACGGACATCAGCGCCTTCAAGTTCACCGAGAAGTCGCCCGGCATCAAGATGGCCTACGACCCAGTCGGCAAGAAGGTCGTCATCCTCGCGCAGAACGGCGGCCTCACGGCGTTCGATCCGAACGTGACCATCCCGGCCACGGCTTCCACGCAGCCCATCGGCGCCACGGCAGCTTACGACTCGGGCGGCTACGCTGCCGAGAACGGCTTCGGCGGGGATCAGCGCGGCATCGCGTTCGACTCCAAGGGCACGCTGTACATCTTGGCCGTGCGCGGCGGCGACAACGTCGGCGTCAGCATCAAGAAGGGCGTGCTCAACGGCGCCGGCCCGGCGCGCACCTGGACGACGCTCGTCAGCACCAGCCAGGGCTTCCCGAGCGGTGGCACGAACTTCGACCACAGCTTCGCGAACCTGACCGTCAGCAACGACGACGCCAGTCTGTTCTTCAGCAGCGGCTCGCGCACCGACCACGGTGAGCCCGAGAAGGGCCAGGGCGAGGTGCCGCTGAGCTCGGCCGTGTTCAAGGTGCCGACGGCCACGCCCACCGACATGAAGAACGACATGACGGCGCTGGCCGGCGTGTTGTTCGCCGACGGCACGCGCAACGCCTTCGACATGGCGTTCAACGCCAACAACGACCTGATCGCGGTCGACAACGGCCCCGACATGGACCTGCCGGACGAGATCAACTTCCTCGAGCAGGGCAAGCACTATGGCTTTCCGTACCGCTTTGGTGCGGTCAACAACCCTGTCGCCGAAGCCGGCTACACGGCGTCGGGCGACAAGCGTTTGCACGCCGGCTATCAAGCCGTCGACACCAACAAATACGTGTTCGACGCGACGCTGGCGCCGCCGGCGGGTGCGATGCTCGTCGACCCGGTCACCAACATGGGCCCGGACGCGAACATCGCTCGCGCCGACAAGGCCGCCGATCCGGCCCCAGTCACGGCGGGCTTCCCGGGTCTCACCGGTCACCGCTCTCCACTCGGCATCGTGTTCGACACCGCTGGTGCGTCGTGCGGCTCGTACTACAAGCAGGGCTTCGTGCTCAGCTACGGCTCGGTGAAGGCCGACGCGCTGGGCGACGAGGGGCGCGACTTGTTGTTCTTGAACATGACCAAGACGGGCGACAAGTACACGATGACGACCAAGCAAATCGCCAAGGGCATCGAGAGCCCGATGGATGCCGTACTCGTCGGCAACAAGCTGTTCACCATCGGCTACGGCGGCGCCCCCATGTACGTGTTCGTGCTGCCCACCCCCTGAGTTTTCCATGCGACCTACCAGCGTGACCTCGCGAACTCTCCTGCTGCCGGTGGTGATTGCTGCGGCGGTTGCCGCCTGCGGCGAGTCCAACACCAACACCCCAACGGGTATGGCGGGAAGCGTGGCCAGCGTGGCCGGCAGCTCGGGGAGCGGCGGCTCCGCTGGCGCAGAGCCGCTGGCGGGCAGCGCTGGCGCGACCGCAGGCGGCGCAACCGCAGGCAGCGGCGGCGCGACCGGAGGCAGCGGCGGCGCCGGCGGCACGGGTGGTGGCAACACCATGCCCATGCTGCTGAGCGAGACCGGGCTGTATTCGGATATCAAGGCCAAGACGCTGGCGCCCGACGTGCACCCCTTCGTGCCAGCGTACACGCTGTGGAGCGACGGCGCGGTCAAGAACCGCTACGCGTACATGCCGCCCGGCGGAAAGATCATCACCGACGACATGGAGTTTTGGCAGTACCCGGCCGGCTTCAAGCTCTGGAAAGATTTCACGCGCGACGGCAAGCTGATCGAGACACGCTTGCTAATGAAGCTCTCCGGCGGCCTCTCCGACTGGTACATGGTCGCGTTCAAGTGGAACGCCGACTTGTCCGATGCGACGGCGCTGCCCATGGGGGAAGCCAACGCCATGGGCACCATGCACGACATTCCGTCGAAGGAAGACTGCAAGGGCTGTCACACGGCCATGAAGGACAACTCGATTGGCTTCACCGCCGCCTTGTTGACGCACAACCAACCAAACAGCCTGAACCTTTCGCAGATCGAGCAAATGGGCTGGCTTTCCACGCCACCCAAAGCTGGCGGCTACCCGCTGCCGGGGGACGAGCCCACCAAGGCTGCGCTCGGCTATCTCCAGGCCAACTGCGGCATGTGTCACAACTACAAGAGCCAGGTCTACAAGACCAAGGTCACGCTCGACCTGTGGGCGCACCTCGACAAGCTCGACACGGTGCAGAACACCTTCGCCTATTTGTCCATGGTCTGCGACCAATGGCCCGGTAGCGACAAGTTCAACCCGATCACCAGCTGCGAAGCGGGCCACGCCACTGGCGCGCTCATGGACACCGATATCAGCAAGACCAAGCGCGTCGCGCCGGGCATGTCTGCCGAAAGCGGCATTCACGACCTGATGGCGCTGCGCGCTACGGGTCAGGTCGGCATGATGAAGCAGATGCCGCCGCTCGGGAGCGAGATCATCGACCCTACGGGTCTGGGAGTCGTGGACGCCTGGATCAACGCCCTGCCTGCACAATAAATGTCGACCAAGCTCGCCGCGCCCGCCTTGCACCCCATCGAAGTCTGCCGTCAGCACAAGCTCGTGCCGGTGATCGCCATCAAGGACGCCGACTCTGCGGCGGACCTCGCGGCGGCGCTCGCGTCTGGCGGCTTGCCGGTGGTCGAGATCACCATGCGCACCGAGGCCGCGCCGGCGGCCATGAGCAAGATCGCCGCCGCCAAGACCAAGGTCACGCTGCTGGCCGGTACCGTCACGACGCCCGACCAAGTGAAGCTGGCGGTCGACTCCGGCGCGGAGATGATCATCAGCCCCGGTCTCAATACGCGCGTCATCGAGCACTGCTTGAAGCACGACATCCCGGTGCTGCCCGGCGTGTGTACCCCGACCGAGATCGAGACCGCGCGCAACTACGGGCTCAAATACCTCAAATTCTTTCCGGCCGAGGCCTACGGCGGCGTCAAGACGCTCAAGGCGCTTGGGGACGTGTACAGCGCCTTCGGCTTCATGCCCACGGGCGGCATCAACGCGCAAAACCTGGGCGACTACCTCAAGCTACCCATCGTGGTGGCGTGCGGCGGCTCGTGGATGGCTCCGGCTGACCTGATCAACCAGCGCAAGTTCGACGACATCACCGCCCTCGCCGCGCAAGCCGTCACCGCCGTCAAAGCGCTCACGCAGTAACGGCGCTGCGCGGAAGCGCGCGACTCCCAGATTTTACAGGGAGGCGCGGAGGCGGGGAGGTCCGCGAGGGCGAGAACGCATTTTCTGATTCGGAGGACCGAATCAGAAAATATTCTCCTCGAGGCGAGCAGGATGACCGAGGAGTGCTCGCCATGGACCTGTGGTCTCGCCGGCGGCAGCGCGAACCCCAAAAATCTCGCCTCGCGGACCTCCCCGCCTCCCCGCCTCCTGTAATTCTCGTCGTTTCGCGACGCTAGCTTGCTGCTATGACGTCGTAGCCGCGCCAGAAGAACTTCGTGGCGAGGGCGCTGAGCTTGGGCCAGGCCACGTCGTGGTCGGGGCTGGTGGCCCAGACGCGGCGCGCCGCTTCGCTCTCGAACGTGAAGTTGATCTGGTAGTCGTACTCGGTCGGCGAGGCCTGGATTTCGGCGATGGCGCTCGGGCTGTACAGGCGCAGAAACTTCAGGCTTTGAAAGCCCTGCTGCTTCGAGATCGCCGGGGCGAACACCTCGGCGTAGGCGCGCTCGAACTCTTCACGCTTGGCAGCGTCGACCTGGAAATGGAGCTCGAAGAGGATCATCGGTTCACCAGACGTAGTTCATGCCGACGCCCATGAAGTTGAGCTTCTGCTTGGCGCCGAAGTGCCAGACGGTCTGCCAGTTCGTGAACTCGGCATTGAACACGATCGCGTCCCACTTGTGCTGGTACGTCACGTGAAACTCGCTCTGGTGGTCGATCACGTCAGCTTCGGCCATCGGTGTCACGTCGTAAGCCGTCGGCTTGACGTACAAGATGCCTCCGCCAGCGGTTAGAAAGTTGTTCCTGAACTCGCCCTGGAGGTTGCCGTAGTAGCCACGAAATTCGCGCAGCTCTGCCTTCGAGTCCTGAAAGATCGGATGGGTAGGATCGGTAGCCTCGAGCGGAACGCGCTCGCCGACGCCCTTGCCGACCCAGCCGCCACCGCCCGCCCTGACCGGCCCCACGCCGATGATCGCGGTGCCCATTCCACCCCAGATGGTGTTGTCGCTCACCGAGCCGGGCGTCATGCCGGCCGGGGCGGTGCTGGTGGAGATCGTTTCGTACATGCCCTGGGCGATGACGCGGAGGCTCACCGGGTTCCAGGTCTGATCGAAGTTGAGCTCACCGTCGACGCGAGGAGTCGGCGACATCTGGTCCTTGAGGCTGATCGACGGATCGACGACCGAGATGGCAGCCTCGAAGCCTGCGAGTCGCGGTGAGATGTAGCGGATGTCGGCGTCGAAACCGGCGTAGATCGGGCCGGCACCCGACGAGCCGCAGGAGATCGTGGCGACGGATATCTTGCAGGGATGACCGACGCCGTACTTGAAGGCCATGGCCATGACCTCGGCCGAGCCCTCGCCGAAGATGCCAAACATGCGGCCGAACCTGAGGGTGCCGTAGGGGCTGACGATCTGCGCCCAGCCCTCGCGGTAGTCGACGTCTTTTTGCAGATTCTGGCCGCGGTTGCTGTTGATGCCCGCCATGTTGATGGCCAGCAGCGACTCGACGCGAACTTTGTCGTTAATCTTGCGGTTCAGGCCGAACCCAATTTGGGTGCCGATGAAGCCGCTGCGCATGTTGGAGAGCGTGAGGCTGGGCGGGGTAGTGCTGCGGTCGGATGCCGCCTGTGCGTCCTTGATCTCTCCGCCCGCCGCCGAGATCGAGCCGCCGGCTAGGTTCTTATGGTCCGGATCGGCGTCGCCCTTGACGAGCTGGTAGTGCGCCGCGACAAGTCCCCTCGTGTAGAAGGTCCAGCCGTCCTTTTCGACCAGGGTTACATCGGCGCGGGCTTTGGCGGGGATCGCCAAGACAGCGGCCGCCACTGCCACCGCCGAACACACGCTCGATACACGGAATCCGTTCATCACGCTCGTTCTCCTTCGCAACTGGCGCACCATGTACGCGGGGCCCTGTAGCGATCACTTCATCGCTACGACTCATCGAGTCAGTGGCCCGGCCGGCCCTTCTGACAGCAGCCGCACGGACTCATGGCCAGCAAAGGCGGGTCGGTTTCGGGAATCTTCAACCACCGCATTTCGCCGGACATCGCTGCCAAGGCAGCTTCATGTACGGCACAGCGCGATTCTGGGTCGAACTAGGCAGTTGCCTGCCAATCCATGGCTCGATATGCGCCAGCTTTTCGTCCTACGGAGTCAGAAACCTACAGTGCGAGGGAAAAAGGCGAAGATTTTCGAGGGGAATGCCCATGGTGGACACACAGGGTCGTACGCCCGCTCGAAGAATTCTTGGTCCGCGGGATCAAGGCTCTTGGAGGGGGACATTAGGTCGGAGGTCACATGGCAACGCACCGCAAATTGCAACGTCCTTGGTCTGGGTTCTTAGTCGTGCTCCTGGGCAGCTCGGCGGCAGGTGCCATCTCCGTGGCCTGTGGCTTCTCCGACACGCCAGCGAGTCCTGGCACGGGCGGCAGCTCGACAGGCACGGGCGGGAGCTCGACGACGACGGGCGGCAACTCGACGACGACGGGTGGCACTGGCGTTCCCGGGGCTGGCACCACCGGCACGCCCGGAGCTGGCACTACCGGCACGCCGGGAGCTGGCACCACCGGCAACCCCACGGCTGGCACCGATGGCGGCGGTGGTGGTCCGGTAGTCACCGGCAACAACCTCGAATACACCGGTACGTGGCCCGAGGCGCCCATCAAGTACAAGACGATGCCGGGCAAGCTGACCTACACCAAGAAGGTCATCCATACGCAGTTCCTCGCCGAGAGCTGCTCGATCGCCGACTACAACAACGACGGC
>DATAKF010000500.1:0-2705 GCA_036261775.1 Polyangiaceae bacterium
GTTGTTGCGGCGTTTGCCGGCGAGGCCCCTTCAAGGAGCCGTGCGCTCAAGCCGGTCATCGCCGTGCCGCCCGTCGTAGCTGCGGCCACGCCCGCGCCTGCAGCGGCGGCTCCTGCTCAGCCGTCGGCTGTAGCGAGCCCCGAGCCGACGCAGCTACGGCGAACCACCACTGCCGCTTCGCTCACGCAGCCGCCGAAGGCTACCAGCGCGCCTTCAACGACCACGCCAACGGCTGCGGAGCTGCCTGGGCCAGAGCACGATCCCGGCTGGGAAAATCCGTTCAGTAAGACCCAGCCGCCGCCGGCTGCTGCTGCGTCCCGCAATGCTGAATGAGCCGACCAATCGTTGCGCGTCGTCCTGACACGCCCAGCTTGCGAAACGCGGTCGCCAGTTGGTTGGCCACCGTGCGACGCGACACCGCGCGCGCGCCCGAGATCTCGGCGTAGCTAGCGCCGGCCAGCAAATGGCGCAGCACCTCGGCTTCGGCCGACGACAAGGCGACTGGAAAGTGCAGGTCAGGCCGCTCGGCGCTGAGCACGAGCAGGCTTTGCCCGTCGTGCTCCCAAGGCGTCATTCTGCCCAGCTGTGCGGTGGTTTCAGGTTGGTGCAGCGCGCGCGCCGCCATCGTGAGGATGACCGAAGCTTGCAGCCCGCGGTGCGGCAGGCCCATGGTGTGCAAGCTGTCTTGCGTCGCCGCCGTGACCGAAGACAGCGAAATGCCCGAATCGATGGCGACCACCTTGGGCGGCTTGCCGAGGAGGATTTGCTCGAAGAGCTGTAACTTGCGCTGGTTGAGCGGCTCGGGGTCTGCAGGTGCGGCGAGGATTGCGATGTAGCGATCGTTGGTGGCGCAGGCGTCACGGAACCGCAGCGCCCCGCGTGAAAGCGCCTGCCACAGTTTTCCGAGCTGGAAGGGCGTCGACGCGCCTTGGCCGTCGACCTTGATGGCGAGCTGGCGAAACGTGGAATCGGAAGTCTTCATCGATTTCTCCCTGCAATCCCAATGACGACAGCCGCTGACCCAAGTCGCATTTTTTCCCGCGGGCCGATGTTCGTGCTCTGCTCGCCGTGTTACGGAGGCCTCACGTGCAGAGTCGGGCTTGCTGGTCACTAGCTGCTTCGACGTTGGCTTGCCTGGCCCTCGCGACCCGCGCGGAGGCTGCCGACGCTGTTGCTGCTGCGCCCGCAACCAGCGCTGATTCGCCTCCAAACAGCGCCAATCCCGACGACGCAGCTGCAGCTGCGTTCAGTCGCGCGCTCCAGCAACACGCCGCCGGCGACCTCGAAGGCGCTCGCAGCAGCATGCTCGAGTCCTACCGGCTCTCGAACCGCGCCGAGCTTTTGTACAATATCGGCAAAATCCAGTCAGCGCTCGGCGAGTGCAGCCTCGCGCTGGCGGCGTATCGCGACTACCTCGAGCAAGTCCCCGACGGCCGCTATCGAGCCGAGGCGCTCCAAGCCCGCACCCAGCTCGAGGCGCAGTGCCCGTCAGATAGCGGGTCAGTAGTCGCGGTCTCAGCGCCTGCGGCGTCTGAAGTCTCCGCCGCGGCAGCCACCCCGGTACTCGGCGAGCAGCCACGCAATGCCGCTGGTCCGAACGCGCCAGACGCCTTGCCCAAAAAGGACGCGCCCACGCCCGGCGCGAATCGCGCGGCGATGGTGCGCTGGATCGGCTGGTCCGCCATCGGTGCCGGAGCGCTCGCCGGCGTCGGCGCCGTCTACTTCACGGCCCGGGCCTACGATGCGCACGGCCGCTTCAAAGACAACGTGGACGCAGCGTTTCAGGCGAAAGACGGAGCGCTGGTGGACTACGGAATCCGGGATGAGCAGCACGCGCATCAGCGCTGGGCGAAAATCTTGGGCGCTACGGGAGGTGTGTTGGTCGTCGGTGGCACCCTGACGGTGCTCTTCGGGCCAAAGAACCCGCTACCAGCCCGTGCTCGCATCGATTTTCAGCTCTCGCCCGGCTCGCTGGGAGCCAGCTATGCCGCGACCTTCTGACGCTCAGCCAAGGCATTGTGACGAAATTCACGCGACGAGCGTCCTTGGCGGTCGTCTATGAGTGGAGACAGATGAGCCGTCGGGGCGATAGCCAGCAGCGCCGCTGGTCCGCGTGGGGTTGGGGCCTGTCCGTCCTCTTGTCCGCGCTCTCGCTTAGCGCTTGTATCGAAGACGTCGTCATCCCACCGTGCCTGCTCGACAGCAGCTGCGCCGAGGCCGGCGCGGGCGGAGATGGCGAAGAGCCGTCGAGCTCTGCTGGGAAAGGCGGAGGCGCTGGTAAGGGCGGGGCGGCGCCGACTACCGGTGGAGCGGGGGCCGAGCCAGCTGCGGCGGGGCAAGGTGGGGAAGGTGGGGAAGGTGGCGAACCTGACACGTGCCCTACCTGCACCATTTCCCCAGAGCACCTGACCCCTGCCTGCGCAGGTAAGCCGTATCAGGCGACGTTCTTCGTTGGCGGCGGGGTCGATCCACACTCTTGGCAGCTCGATCCGCAGCCAGCGGGCTGGAGCATTGGTCGCAGCTCGAACGATCCCAATGTCGCGGTCCTTCACGCAGACGCCGCGCCGCTGGAAGACATAGAGCTAACGTTGGTCGTAACGGACGCGCGCGGTTACCACCGGACGTTCGCGCTTCCGCTTCAGGTCCGCACGACTTGCTGGTTCGCCTACACGTCCCTGTCGGAGGCAGGCCCCAAACTGCAGTTG
>DATAKF010000504.1:0-13018 GCA_036261775.1 Polyangiaceae bacterium
CGTCCTTGGCGATGGCTGCCTGCACGTCGTGCACGAAGCTGCCGACATCTCGGTCTCGCACGTTGGCCTGGACGACGATGCGGCGTTTTGCCCATTCACGATTGACGGCCGTTGGCCCGTCGACGATCGAGAGCTTCGCCAGTTGTGCCAACGGGATGCGGTCGCCGTTCGTGGCCGTCACAGGGATGGTCCCTACCGCTTCCGGGTCAGCACGATAGCGATCGGCAATGCGTACCGTGATGGGGAAGCGCCGCTCGCCTTCCTGCAGAAAGCCGACCTCCCGCGTCCCAAGCGCTTCGACCACGCTCAAAATCTCGCTGCTGGCGATGCCGCGCCGCGCGATCGCTGCTCGGTCCACGTCTACCTGCAGCATCGGTTGCCCCGTTACCTGTTCCACCGCGACGTCGGCAGCACCGGGGATACCTTTGACGACCTTTTCGATCTCGCGCGCCTTGGTCTTGAGGACCTCCAGGTCGTCCCCGAACAACTTGACGCCGACGTCGCTGCGAATGCCGGCGACCATCTCGTTCACTCGCATCTCGATAGGCTGAGTGAACGCCGCTCGCATGCCGGGTAGCCTGGCAAGCTCGCCCTGCATCGCGGTGACTAGCCCGCTCTGATTTGTGGCGTGCTTCCATTCGGAGACGGGCTTCAGCGTGACGAATACGTCGGAAACCTCGATGCCCATCGGATCGGTCGCGACTTCTGGGGTGCCGGTGCGCGTCCAGACGTGCTCGATCTCGCTGCCGAACTTGGCCAGCAGCGCCTTCTCGATTTGCGTGCCATAGCGTGCTGATTCCTCGAGCGAGACACCTGCCAGGCGCACGGTATTGATGACGATGGTCCCCTCTTGCAGCTTGGGCACGAACTCCGACCCCAACTGCGTTGCCAGGAAGGCTCCGTTGCCGAGCGCGAGCACAGCGCCAGCGAGGACGAGCATGCGGTATCGCAGCGCCCAATCCAGTACCGGCGCATAGACTCGCCGCAGGCCGCGCATGACGAGGTTCTCTCGTTCCTCGATGTGCCGCGGCAAGAACAGGCTCGCGAGCACAGGCATGAGCGTCAGCGACAGCACCATCGACCCGATGAGGGCGAAGATGACCGTGAGCGCCATCGGCCGGAACAGCTTCCCCTCCATGCCTTCGAGCGCCAAGATCGGGAGGTAGACGATCATGATGATCAGCTCGCCGAACAGCGTCGGCTTGCGTACCTCGATCGCGGCCTCGCGCACGATCTCGAGCTTGGTGCGGCCGCTCTTGTCCTCGGCGAGCCGCCTCACCGAGTTTTCGACCATGATCACGGAACTATCGACGATCAAGCCAAAGTCGATGGCCCCCAGGCTCATCAAGCTGCCCGCGATGCCCGCCTGCAGCATCAGATTGAAGGCGAAAAGCATGGAAAGCGGGATGGCGGCGGCGACGATCAAACCCGCGCGTAGGTTGCCGAGAAAGACGAACAGCACCGCGATGACGAGCAGCGCACCTTCCAGCAGGTTCGTGCGCACGGTGTGCAGCACTCGTTCGACCAGCGTCGTTCGCGCATAGACGGGGCGAACCTCGATGCCGGGAGGCAAGGTCTTCTTCACCTCCTCCAGTCGGAGGGCCAGGCGCTGGGTGACGTCGTGGCTGTTCTCACCCATCATCATGAAACCGAGACCGAGCACGACTTCGCCTTTGCCGTCAGCAGTCACGGCCGCGCGGCGGATTTCGCTGCCCGGGACGACGCGGGCGACCTCGCGAACACGGATTGGAACCCCATCCTTCTCCGCGACGATGATTTCGCGGATGTCCTCGATCTTCGTCACGATGCCGACGCCCTGCACCAAGAGCGAAGTGCCGGGTTGGTCGAGCAAGCCTCCCCCCGCGTTCGCGTTGTTGCGTTCCAGCGCGTCAATGAGCCGAGCGAGTGTGAGGCCGCGCGCGTGGAGCTGGCCGGGGTCGACCTCGACGTGGAACTGCCGCTCGTCGCCGCCCCAAGCGTTGACTTCAGCAACGCCCGCCAGGGACCTAAGCTGGGGACGAATCGTCCAATCGTGTGCCGTACGCAGCTCTGCGAGCGGCCGGTCACCGGTCACGAAATAGTGGAAAACCTCGCCCAAACCGGTCGCCACCGGCCCGAGCTGCGGCCGTTCGATGTTCGGCGGCAACGTGATGCCTTGGATGCGCTCGCTCACCACCTGGCGCGCGAGCCAGAGGTTGGTGCCATCCGCAAAAATGACCGTCACTTGCGACAGGCCGAAGCGGCTCACCGAGCGAACCTCGTCGAGCCCTGGTAGCCCGGCGAGCGCCTGCTCGACTTGAAAGGTGACCTGGCGCTCAATTTCCAGCGGACTCAACGCGGGCGCCACCGTGTTTACCTGCACCTGAATGGGCGTGGTGTCGGGAAACGCATCGATGGGGAGCCGCTTGAAGGCGATGACCCCGCCCACGACGACTCCCAGAGCCGCGAGGAGAACCACCAGGCGGTGCCGTAGCGATACTTGGATCAGCCAGTCGAGCACGTTAGTCCGCCTCGCAACAGCCGGCGCCGATGCTGTCTTTGAGCGTCTCGGTCATGAGCAGGAAGCTCCCGGTCGTGACGACCGTTTCACCGGCCCGCACGCCCTTCGTCACCTCGAACGACGCTTCGCTCGAGGTGCCCAACTGCACGCGACGCGTCTCGTACTCATCATCGTTCAGCTTGATGAAGACCAACGAGACGTTCTTGACGCGTTGAACCGCAGCGCGCGGAACTGCGACACCGGTGCGAGCCTCACCAGCAGCGATCCGGGCTTGGCCGTATAGGTTGGCCCGCAGCATGCCGTCCGCATTCTTCAGCGGCACGCGCGCTTTCGCGCTCCGCGTGTGCGGATCGATAGCGGGAGCGAGGTATGAAATGACGCCGGTGAGCTCTCGACCGGGCAGCCCTTCGAAGCTCAAAGCCACCGTTTGCCCGGCGCGAACGGCAGGCAAATCGGGCTCGGCAACGTCGAGCTCGGCCCAGACTTCGCTCGTATCGACAACCTGAAGCAGCACCTCTTCGGTGCCGACGAAACGCCCGATGTTGACCTGTCGTTCGGTTACGGTGCCGGTGAGGGGTGAGGTCAGCGTGTACCCGCCCACGCCTTGCGAGCCGGCGCCCAGCACGGACAACGACGCCGCGAGCGCTGCTTGCTCCGCCTTGGCCGAGTCCAGCTCCTGTTGCGCGCGCAGTACGTTCGTACGCGTGGTGACCCCCTCCTTTTCCAGCTGGGTCTCCCGTCCGAGGTTCTCCTCCGCCACGCGCACCCGCGCCTGCGCCGCCGCCAAGCGTGCGCGGTCCGCACCGACGCCCGCACTATCAATGGTCATCAGCGGGTCGCCCTTTTTGACCTTGCTGCCGATGTCGACCTTGAGCTCGCGCACGACGCCGGGTGAGCGTGCATTGACGAGCGCGAGGCGGGTCGCGTCGTAGGCCACGCGAGCCGGAGCTACGAGCGCGGCGTCGTTGGGGCGAACCTCCGCTGTCACGGTCGCGATGCCGACCACGGCGGCCGTGCCCTTGCCCTTGAACCGAATGCGCGTGCCATCGGCTGGCGCGCCATCGGCGCCCACGTCGGCGGCCGGCCTGCCTCCGCGCTCCGGATGGCAGATCGGGCAAATGGACTCGGGAAAGCCGTGCTCTTCGCACCAGTCGCCCTTGGCCTGAAAGACCGGGATCAGCTTCGGGTTGCACTTGGTGCAAATGGCTTCGAGGACACCGTGTTCCTTGCACATGCCGTCGCCAACGTTGGCGGAGGCCGCCTGGGCGGTTGGCGTGCCTGCTGGGGCTTTGTCCTTCGAGCCTTTGCACCCCACCGCGAACGCGCAGAGGAGCAGCAAGAGCACGCAAAATCGGGCTGGCATCAGCGTGTCCTCAAGGGCTTTTGGCGGGACGCGTGATCTTCAAGTCCGGGTTGCACTTGCGGCAGTGCGATTCGGGGAGGCCGTGCTCTTCGCACCAGTCCCCGGTGGCCTTGAAGGCGGCCGACAAAGTCGGGTTGCACAGCGTGCACTGCGACTCGGGAACCTGGTGTTCTTCACACCAGTCCTCGTGTGAGCCCGGTTTGACGTTGGCGGCAGCATGCTGAGCAGGCGCGGCTACCTTGGCGGCGGGCTGAGGGGCAGCCTTGTCTTCGGACTTGGAGCAGGCGGAAAGCGGCATGGCCGCGCACATCGCGAACAGAGCGACAAAAAACGTACGCATCGGATTTCTCCCGAATGATCTTGGGGGCTGGCGAGCGCCACGCGGTAAGCGCGACTACGACCAGCAGCAAACGTGCTCGGCGCTCCGTGAGGCTCGCGCCAAACGGAACGACAGACTTGATGGGTCTCTAACGCGGCTCAGGCCGCGCGTTTGGGCACGTGCAAAATCCCACGACCATCGGGCGCTGGAGGCGCCTGCTCGATCTCGGTAAGTCCAAGGCGTTCGCTCTCACCCAACGGGCGATCCAGCAGCGCAACCTGAGGAACGAGGGCGCGATTCGGAGAGCAGCAGCCCAGTGCACAATCGAACGGACACGAACAATCGCCGTCCGAGCCGTGTTTGGCTTCGAGTGCAGCGACCGACGGGCCCGCGTTCAGCGCCTCAGCGGCGGTGTGCTCGCTTTCGTCAGCGCACGGCGCCTCGCAACAGTCCGAGCTGAATGCCCCCACGAGGGCGCAGAGCTGGACGTTGCCCAGCAGCGATTGCCCCACCAAGACGAGAGCCGCCAGCAGCGCGATGAAGCGCGCTAGCGCGGCAGGCGGTCTGGGGGAGCGAGTCACCGGAGATAGGTTAGACGATGCCTCCGCGCGACGCCAGGCTTCGCGGCTGCTCAGGGCTGCGCCGTGGCTGTACCCCGTATGGAGGCTCGTCCCACGAGGATTCCGAGGGCGACTCCTGCCATGCTTGCCACGCCGAGCCGCAGACAGCCGAGGCTGGCTGTCAGCAAGGCGACCCCGACAGCGAGCAGCCAATGCCCTGAAATCGGGGCCCGGCTGCGTTCCCGAAAGGCGACGACAACCCCTGCGCCGCCTCCGACTAGTAGGGAAAAGGCGCTGCAGTAGGAAAGCGGGCCCGCGGCAGCGCAACCGGGGTCGAGTCGTGCCAGCAATAGTGCGCCAATGAGCGGCACTCCACCAGCGAGCAGTCCCGTGCGGACGCTTTCGACGCCAGCGCGGCTGCGAAACCGAAGCCAGACGCCGGTCGCCAAGAGCAGCCCCGCGCAACACGCGCACGCTTCACGACCCATCGGTTCTAACAGGCAGATCGCAACGATGGGGGCCAAGACGAGCGCGATGCGCGCGGCCATTCGCAGTCGCCCGAGCTCGTAGTGGCGCAGGCTTCGCTCAGTGAGCGTCTCAAGATTGACCATAGATGCTCCTCCAGATGATCCGTAGGCGTTCGAGCGCGCGCTGCCGGCGCTTCCGCATGGCCGGGGTGGCGGGGCCCAAGTGAGCGGCCTCGAGCAAGCCGAGATGCTCCAAGTCCTCAGGCGATAGTTGGCCGAGAGCGTCGGCGAGCGCGGCGTGAACCTCGGCCTGAATGGCGCTGTCTTCGACGGATGGTGCCGACGTCGATGACTCCGGCATGGCTTGGCCCACAAGCGTCTCTCGACGGCGCTGTCGGCGCTTGCGTTGAGTCAGGATTTCGAATGTTGCGATTCCGAACGCCCACGAGAGCGGATCTCGCGTCCGGTCGAGCTCAGAAATGCGCGCCGAGATCCGAAATAGGACCTCCTGAGCCACATCCTCGGCCCCCTGAGGATCACGGAGGCCACGCTCGGCGTAGCTGAGGAGCACCGGCCAGAGCTGCTCGACCAACGACGGCATCGCGCTCCGGTCGCCATCCGCCAGGCGAAGGATGGCGTGCTGAATCGCTTTTCTGCGTTGCGGGTCCATCGAGGCAGGCTGGGCCGCTAACCGTAGGCCTATGGGCGCGTGTCGTGACGCACTTTTTCGAGCGACGCGGGTCACGGCGCCAACGGTCCGGCCTACCCAGACCATGAGCAATACGTCTCCTCTGGTCACGAAGAAGGCCCTCGGCTTCGCGGGTCTCGCCGCCTTAGGGGCGTGCGCAGCCTGTTGCGCCCTGCCGCTGCTCGTGGCCGCCGGCATCGGCGGGGGAACGCTATCGGCGTTGGCGGGCCTCATTCGCCCTGGCGCCGACCTGCTCGTAGCCGGGGGCGTCGGGGTCAGCATCCTTGCTGTGATGGCCTTCCGCGCTAGGACGAGGCGTGCAGCAGCGTGCGATGTGGCCTGCGCGGTCGAGGGTACCTGCGGCTGCGGCCCGGTAGACCAGCCGAGCCTTCTCTCAACGCCATCGCCGCGCGCGGGTGAACCAATTGTTTGCACGGCCGACCTGAAGGACAAGCCAACTGTGCGAGGACAACTCGATGGCTACCGCGCTGCGTTCGCGCATCTACGGCGCGTGGAGCCCTTCGAAGGCGGAGTGCGCTGGGTATTCTCAAGCCGACCTGGCCTGGCCGCCGAGCTAACGAACCTGGCCGGAAACGAGCATCAGTGCTGCAGCTTCTTTAAATTCGACCTGCAAACAGTCGGCGATACCATCGTCTGGGAGACGAGGGCGGGCAAGGAAGCCGCTCGCGTCTTAGAAGAGTTTGCGCGCCTACCCGAACGGCTGAGCCAACACGCACCAGGCAGCGAGGTAGAGCCAATCAAGGAAGCGATCGGCGGCGCCGGACTCACCTTTGCCGCCGAGATGAGCAGCTCCAAGTAGTGCTGCACAGTTCGTCTAGTGCCGGTGGCGGTGGTGGGCATCGGGAACATGGGGGTGGTCGTGGACCATGTGGACGTGGCGGTGCTCGTGGCTGTGCGGTTGGCCTGGCGGATCGCTCGGGTCGTGGCTGTGTTGGTGGTGCTCGTCGTGGACGTGCTGGTGAGCGTGCACGAGCTCGTCGTGCACATGCCGGTGCGCGTGGCGTTCGCGAAGGAGCGCAGCCACTCCGACGGCCATAAGCAGCATGGCCGCCAAATCGAGCGTCCGGAGCTGTTCGTTCAGCACGACCGTGGCTGCCAGGGCGCCGACGAAGGGGGCCGTGGCAAAGTATGCGGCTTCGCGCGCAGCCCCTACGAGCCGAAGTGCGTAAGCGTCGAGCACCACAGATGCGCCGTAGCTGAAGAGGCCGAGCAGCAATGCGCCCACGATGATGCCGGCAGCAGGGAGCTTGCCTCCCAGGGCTAGTCCGAGCGCAAGATTGAAGCTGCCAGCCGCTAGGGACTTCACGCGCACGATGGCGAACGGGTCGCGCAGCGAGAGACGCTGCGTGAGGTTGTTGTCGATGGCCCAGGCAAGGCATGCCCCGGCGATGGCTGCCATTCCCCACGTGACGCCGACTGCTCCAGGCTGAAACCGCAGCAAGGCCGCACCGATCAAGACGCAGGCGGCCGCCACCAACCCGTAGCGGCCCAGGTGCTCTCGAAAGACCAAGACGGCGATGCCCATGGTCAGCGGTCCCTCCAGGTTCAGCAAGAGGGAGCCGGTCACTGCACTGACGCGGTTCAAGCCGACCAACATCAGGAGCGGGCCGACGACGCCTCCACTGATTACGACGCCTGCCAGTACCGGCAGGTCTGGGCGCGTCATGCGCGCTTCCGAGGTTGCGGGTGACAGGGCGCGCCATCCACTCAGGCCGAGCCCGGCCCCAAGGTAGAGTAGGCCGGCCAAGATCTGCGGCGTCATCTCGCCGAGCAACCGCTTGGCGAGGGGCGCAGAGAGACCGAACAGCGCCGCGGCCACCAGTCCATAGACGGCTCCGCGTCGGCTTTGGGATCTGGCGGTGTCGAGAGCGTCACTCATGGCGGTGAATCGCGCTGAAGGCGTCCGTTTGCGTCCCGTATCCGTAGTATGCGGCATTCCGGATGTCGAGCGAGCCAACATATGGTTGCGTGCGCAACAAAGTGATTGCGTGCGCAACTATATGGAGATACCACGTCCCTAGTGAGCGCAAAGACGGCGAGGGAGCTCCAAGTATCGGTTCAAGCTTTCGTGCGGAGCTTTGGTCTGCTCGTCACCAAGCAGTCTCCCTGCGGCCAGCCTGTTTCGCCGTCCATCGCCCACGCGCTCATCGCGCTTCTGGGCCGCGAAGAGGCAGGCACTGCGACCTACCAGCACGAGCTAGCTGAGCTGCTTGGGCTAGACCGAAGCAGCATCGCGCGGCTGTGCTCGCGACTCGAAGCTGACGGTCGGCTCAAGCAAGAGCCTGCACCCGATGACGCTCGGGCGCGCCTCCTTCGGCTCACTGCTAGCGGCCAAAGAATGGCCGGCAACATTCGAGCCGCGAGCCTGGAACGATTCGCGCGGATTGTTGAAGCCATTCCGGCTTCGAAGCGACAACCGCTGCTGGATGCTTTGAAGGTGCTGACGGCTGCGGTCCTAACGCTGGAGGAAGAAGCATGAAAACGCCGTCGATCCTGATCGTGGTGGCCTTGGGCGTGGGGTGTCGTGCATCGGCCGAGAGTGCGCCGGAGCCGCAAGCTTCTGCCCAGTTGCCGGCCATAGCCAAGCCACCGAGCCCGAGCGAGGCCTTGGACAAGCTCGACCAGCGCCGCCCGGTGCCACTGCTACCGATGATGGCGCAGCATCAAAAGGAGAACATGCGCGAGCATCTGGAAGCCGTACAAGAAGTGGTGGCGGCGGCTGCCGTGAGCGACTTCGAGAAGGTTGCGGTGGCCGCGAAGCGCATGGGCTTCTCCGAATCGATGGGGCGCATGTGCGAGCACATGGGGGCTGCCGCACCAGGGTTTACCGAGCAAGCGTTGGGCTTTCACCACACGGCTGACGAGATTGGACTGGCCGCAAAGCGCCAGGACAGTGCGGCCGTGTTGGCCGCCCTGTCGAAGACGCTCCAAGCGTGCACGAGCTGCCATACGACCTACAAGCAGCAGCTCGTCGCTAGCTTGCCCGAGTAGCGCGCGGCGACGACGATCGCCGCGCCCGTCAGGGCTGACCGCCAGAGGCCGCCTCTAGCCAGGGGCTTGACCGTCGCATTGGTTAGTGGCAACTTACCGTAAGTCATGACTTACGCAGAGCGAGCCCTCGAAGCGCTGGGCGATTCGACTCGCCGGCATATTTTCAAGCGCCTGCGGGGCGGACCGCGCTCGGTCGGGGAGCTAGCCGAGGGCATGGAAGTCAGTCGCCCCGCAGTTTCGCAGCACCTGAAGGTGCTCAAGGACGCCCGTCTGGTGACGGACACCGCCGAAGGCACACGACGGCTTTACGCCGTCGATACGAGGGGTGTCGAGGCCCTGCGCAATTGGCTCGACGGATTCTGGGACGAAGCCCTCGCCGCGTTCAAGAACGCTGCGGAACAAGAAGCAAGCAAGGAAAGGAAGTAATCGTGACGCAGCAAACAACCAGCGATTTCGATCCCAACAGCGTTCGCAAGTCGATGAGCGTGCAGGCATCCCCAGCCGTCGCCTGGCGCGTGTTCACCGAGAAGATGACCAGCTGGTGGCCGCTCGAGCACTACAAGATCGGCAAGTCCAAGGCCGTCGAGGCGATCATCGAGCCGCAAGTCGGTGGGCGCTGGTACGAGCGCGGCGAAGACGGAAGCACGTGCGACTGGGGTCGCGTGCTGGTTTGGGAACCGGGCTCGCGCCTGGTGTTGACCTGGGACATCAACGCTGACTGGCAGCACGATCCCAATCTCAAGACCGAAATCGAGGTTCGCTTCATCCCGGACGGCAAGGACCGCACGCGGATCGAGCTGGAGCATCGCCATCTCGATCGATTTGGGGAGCGTCGAGACCAAATGCGGCGCGTGTTCGACCAGGAAGGCGACTGGGGCAAGCTGCTTGCCATGTTCGCCCGAGTGGCCGAAGTCCCGAGCTCGTGATGCGCCGGTGAGCTGACCTGGCGAGGGGAAGGCCGCGCGAGACGGCTGAAAATCCCCGGGAGCGCCGCGCCCAGAAACTTTTCGGACGTCCGAAGGGTACGGTGGGGCAGTGGACGCGGCGTCGGGGACCAGCATGAAGACCTTCACGTTTCTGGGCACGTCCCTCGACCCGGCGTCACGTCGTCTCGTGCTCGGCTTCATCCTGGTGAACGCGGTCGTCCACCTGCTACTGGCAACGCGCTACGGCTACCATGCCGACGAGCTCTATTTCATCGAGTGCGGGCGTCACCTGGCCTTCGGGTACGTCGACCACGCGCCGATGATTCCGTGGCTGGCTCGGGCCGCGGAGGAGCTTGCCGGCGGTCCTAGCCTCGCGATGCTGCGTCTTCCTGCGATTGCGGCATCGTGCGGCACGCTCGTCGCGATCGCGCTGCTCACGGCCAAATGGGGCGGCGGGGTTCGCGCGCAGCTCATCGCGCTGTTGTCGTTCCTACTCGCACCGGCCCACCTTCGGCTAGCCAGCATGCTCGACATTCCGGTCGTCGAGGTGTTCCTCTGTGCTGCGGCCACCTATCAGGCCAGACGCGCTTTTGAGCGGCGCCGGTACGTCGACTGGATAGTGCTCGGCGGCATCTTGGGCCTGGCGCTTTTGACCAAGCACACCGTGTTGCTGTGGATTGCAGGGCTTTTCGTGGGCGTGCTCGCGACGCCTCAGCGGCGTCTCTTCATGACACCAGGCCCTTGGCTGGCAGGAGCCGTCGCGGCACTGATGTTTGCGCCGAACGTCCTGTGGCAACTGCAGCACCAATACGCGACGGTCCAGTTTGCGGCGAATCTTCGCCGCGACGTCGTGCTCGACCACGGCCGGCTGCTGTTCGTGCTCGGGCAGTTTCTGTACTTTCATCCCATCACGCCAGTCGTTTGGGGCACCGGCTTGGTCTTTGGGTTGAGGAGCGACGAACGCGTGCGGCCTTTCGCCGTTCAGTTCGCTTTCCTGTTCGCTGCGTGGCTCGTGCTGGGTGGCAAGCCGTACTACCTCGCCAGCGCGTATCCTGCGGTCTTGGCGGCAGGAGCGATTGCGCTCGAACGCAAGCTCGAGACAATGCGCTTTGCCTTTCGCGCGCTGTCCGTCTCCCTCGGTGGATTGGGGTTGACGCCTGCGCTCTTGACCTTGCCCATCTTCGACGTGCGCACGCTCGACCGTGCGATTGGCCGTGTGCTCGGCTGGCTCGTCCCGCCGATGGCACTGACGCACGACTTGCACGGAGAGTTGGGTTGGGACGTCCACGTGCGGGCGGTCGAGAGCGTTCTGACCTCGCTCTCACCATCCGAGAGGGCGACGGCAGCGGTCCTCACTGGCAGCTACGCGCAGGCGGCTGCGTTCAATGTGCTACGTCCCGAAGCGGAGCCCCGTGCCATCAGCGGGCACATGAACTACTACCTTTGGGGTTCAGAGCCGGGCCGTGGTCAGGTTCTCGTGGCCTACGGCCTTCCGCGAGCGCAGCTTTCACGGCACTACCGCTCGGTGGAGGAGCGGGCTCGTATCGACGCGCCCTTGGCGCGCCCGTGGGACACCGATTTGCCGGTGTACTTGTGCCGAGAGCCGTTCAGCTCACTTGAGAGCTTCTGGCCTGAGCTACAGCGCTTCGATCACCGGCTAGTCCCGCGCGACTGAGGTGTGCCTGCTCGAGCCTCAGAAGACCAAGACCTTGTCAGCTTCTCGCGTCCACAACGTGAGCTCGTCAAGCGAGCTGCGTCTCGTTCCCTCCACTAGCTCAGGGTCGCCGATCCCGCGAGCGTCCATGCAGGAAGAGCATACGCCGACCTCACCGCCATGCTTGTGCACGGTCTTGAGCATCACTTCGATACTGTAGTGGCCCTGCGGGAGCTTCTGGTTGCCGTGGGCGCAAGTCGCTCCATCGCCGATGAGGAAGACCCTCACGCGCTCGCCTTCAATCTTAGACAACGAGCCAGCTAGTCGGAGTGCGTTGTAGCTGCGTTCGGTACCGTAAGGCGCGTCGTTGAGGATGAAGAGTGTCGTTGCCATATCATGTTCCTTGCGTGACCTTGACGTGAGGACCACCAGAAATGTCCGGGCGAACATGCGTCTCGCGCATCCGAACTGTCACGACGAGGCCGGACGCAAACGTGAGCGCGGCGACGAGCCACATCGCTGCGGGCAGCCCCAGCAAATCTGCCGTGATGCCAGCCAGGAGCGCCCCGATCGCGTAGCCCAGGTCGCGCCAGAGTCGATACACGCCGACAGACGAAGCTCGCCAGGCAGGATGCGCGACGTCGCCGATCGCCGCGAGCAGAGTTGGGTACACCATGGCCGTGCCCAGGCCGAGCGTGGCGGCGCCGAGCGCGAAGCCCACGAAGCTTGACGAGAGCACGACGGTGCCGATGCCCGCCGCCTGAACCCACATGCCACTCGCAATGAGCCACTTGCGCCCGACTCGATCCGACCACGCACCCGTGACCAGCTGCGCCACACCCCACGTTGCCGGGTAGATGGCCGCGAGGGTGCCGATCTGGGCCATGCTCATCCCGGCGGCGGCGAAGAGGAGTGGGAACAGTCCCCAAGCCATGCCGTCGTTCAGGTTGTTGACCAGGCCGGCTTGGGTGACGCTCGAGAGGTTCTTGTCGCGGAGCGTGGTGCGCCAGAAGATTTGGCGCGGAGTCGGCATAGCTTCGGGCGGTAGCGCGCCCGCTAGGCTCGATTCAGTCGCTACATGGTGCTTCGTCTCGCGCACCACGAACGCTGAGAGCAGCAGTCCGAGGACGACGAAGGCGACGCCCAGGTAGAACGGTTGAGGGCGCAGACCATACTTCGCGGCGATGACTCCGACGGCCAGCGCGCTCGCAGCAACCGCGACGTAACCCGCAAACTCGTTGAGCCCCATCGCGAGCCCGCGCTTGTTCGGCCCCGCCAGGTCGATCTTCATGATCACGGTCGTGGACCACGTCAGCCCTTGACTGATGCCGAGCAGCGCGTTGGCAAAGAGCACCCACGACCAGGTCGGCGCCCACATCAGAAGGAAGGGGACCGGGACCGCGACGAGCCAGCCACCGACGAGCACGTGCTTGCGTCCGACGCGATCAGACAGACGCCCGGCCAGGTAGTTCGTGAGCGCTTTGGTGACGCCGAACACCACGATGAAGGAGAGCACCGCCGTCTTCGCA
>DATAKF010000051.1:0-19118 GCA_036261775.1 Polyangiaceae bacterium
GGCTCGACATCTTGGCGGGCCTTTCGCAGGGCGCGTTCGCCGAGCGCATTTCCGATGGCTATCAAGCCGCCCGCGCCGCGCTGCGGGTGCTGGAAGAGACCGAGCGCCCCGTGTGGCTCGGCACCAAGGTCGACTTGGGGCCGGCGGTGGAGCGCGTGTTCCCGCGCCAAGCCAGCGCGCTGATTTCGGGCGAGACGCTCTGGGTGGTCGGGCGCCTCGCGCAGGGCAAAGAGCCGCAGCGCTTGAAGACGTCAGGACCCGCCGGGCAGAGCGACGTGCCGCTGCAGGTCGAGCGCTTCGACGATCGAGGCGATTTGGGCCGGCGTTGGGCCGGCGCGCGTCTTTTGCAAATGCTCGAAGACGGCGAAGGCCGCGCTGCACTTGTCGACCTGGGCATGAAGAACGGCGTGATCACACCGGTGACGTCGTTCTACGTGCCCACCAAGAACGAGATGGCGCCCGACGAGCGCGAAGAGCTGGAAGCGCGGCGTGACGCCAGCAAGCGCGACGCCGTGGCTCGCCGCGATCCGCGCGAGGAGCCGGCCGGCGTGCCGCTTTCGCTCGATTTGGAGCTATCCAAGTCCAAGTCCGAAGAAGTAGCGACGGCTGCCGCCGACAACAAGGAAGGCGGCACTGGCACGCGCGCCAAGGGCGAAGAAGGCAGCATGGGCTCGCCTGTGTCGAAAGCGGCGGCGCCATCGCCGAAGCGCTTTGCAGTTGCTGGCGGAGCCGCGGCACCGGCAGCTCCGGCCGAGCCCACGAGCGAGGCCGCGCCCGCGGTAGCCGCCAGTCCGGCTGCGGCGTCGCCTCCCCCTCCGCCCGCCGACAAACCTCAAGATCCGCACTTGGCGCGGCAGCAGGCGCTGAAAGACGCCGTCGAGTTCGGCTCGATCGGTCTGTTGAACGCCGCCGCTGGCGGTGATCCGAACGCACCGGCGGCGCCGTGGGGCAGAGACACGTCGCTTGGCCCCAACGAAATCTCCGCGCGCGGCAACATGTGGGGCGACGAGGTCGGCGACGCCTATGGCGCTGGCGGGCTCGGCCTCAGCGGGACGGGAGAAGGCGGTGGTGGCAAGCAGGACGGGATCGGGCTCGGATCGGTCGGCACGTTGGGCTCAGGCGCCGGCACCGGTACTGGTCAGGGCTTCGGCGCTGGTCACGGTCGGCTGGGCGGCGCTCACAAAGTATCGGCGCCGCGCGTTCGCATGGGGGCGACCACGGTCTCGGGGCGCCTGCCGCCCGAGGTGATCCAGCGCATCGTGCGCCAGAATTTTGGGCGTTTTCGCGTGTGTTACGAGCAGGGCCTGGGTCGAAATCCGAACCTGCAAGGGCGCATCAGCGCGCGGTTCGTGATCGGACGTGAAGGCGCGGTTTCGAACGTCGCCAATGGCGGTTCGGATCTTCCGGACTCGGGCGTCACCAGCTGCGTGCTGAGCGCGTTCTACGGGCTGAATTTTCCGCAGCCCGAAGGCGGCATCGTCACCGTCGTCTACCCGATTAATTTCGATCCGGGTGGTGGGGGGGGCGATGGCACCACGACGCCCGCGCCCTCCCCGCGCCCTCCCCGCGTCAACGTGAACGTGTTCATCGGCGATCTGCCGCGGCGGCTGCTCGGCTGCAGCGCGGCGGCTTCCGCGCCGTTCGAGGAGCGCGTGGGCTTGTGGCGTGAGCGCTTGACCAAAGCGGCCAACAACCCCGAAGCCGTGGCGGGCGTGTACCGCAGCGCTTTGGGTGCTTGCGAAGCGCCGACCTACCGTGAGCGTGCGCGCCTCTTGGGCTTGATGCTCGACGCTATGTCGGGCGTGACCGGCAAGGTGACGCTGTACCGCACCATGGCGCGCGATTTGGGCGCCGCCGACGTGCTGTATCGCGGTATTTTGGCGCGGATCCGCACGCCGGAGGAGATGCGAGAGCTGCACGCGGCGCTCGGCCTCAAGACGGTCGATCCCGGCATTCTGGCCAAGCTCATCGACAGCACGACCGATGCCAGCGCGCGCGCCAGCAAGCTCAGCGCGCTGTTGGCACAGTTTCCGGACGACTTGAGCCTCTCGCTCGAGCTGCTCAACGCCTACGAAGACGCAAACGCTCGGCCTGCGGCGCGCGACTTGGCGCGCAAGCTGCGCGAACGCCCCGACGCCGATGCACGCCTGCGCACCGCCGTGGGCGAGCTATACCTGCGGCTGGCCGAGCGCGCCTCAGCCGAAGAGAAGCCAGCGCTGATCGCCGAAGGTCGTCGAGCGTTCGGCGAAATCGTCGAGTTTGCGCCCGAAGATCCGGTCGCCAGGCGGCGCCTGGGCGATCTACTGCTCGCTCACGGCTTCTTCGCCGACGCCGCGCGGCAGTACGAAACGCTGGCCCGACTCACACCTGACGACGCCAAGGTGCTGCTGCTCATGGCTAGCGCCGCAGAGGGCCAGGGCCTGCTCGAAGAAGCCTTGAAATGGGCCGAAAAAGGCGGCGCCAGCGGCGCTCCGGACGGTTCTTCGGGTGCCGCGGTCACGGCTCGCGCGCTCTCGGCGACGCACCTCGCCTGGGCGCGCCTGGCGGCAGCCGACGCCAAGCACGCCGAAGAGCTCGAAGCCTTGGTGGCGCGCGCAACGCGCGTCTTGGCCGGCAGTCACTTGGATCCCGACAAGCCGGTCGGCGCTCGTGTCAGCCTCACCTGGTCGCATCCCGAGCTACACCCCAGCCTATGGACCAACGCGCTCGGCACGCCCATGCCGGCGCCCGACGGAGACATCACGCTCGGCGTAGCTCAAGCCGTGGTGCCGGAGCGACCCGACAGCTTCGTCGAGGTGCGACTCGAACCCGGTGACGTGGCGCACGCCGCGCGGCTCGGCGCGACTGCGGAGCTGACGATTGTGTTCGACGAGCTGGGTAAGGGTGAAAAGATCGTGCGGAAGCGCGTCAGATTCGAGCGCGGAGCCCCTCCCACTCAACGCTTTGCTTTGGCTGGAAAAGAGGTAAAAGGTGGCTGATTCACGCTGGCAGCGCGCGCTTCACAACGCCGGGCCCCTGCCGATCGTGGGCCTTCTGTTCGCGCTGGCGGGCGCGCTCATCCTGTTTGGCCGCACTGCTCACGAGGCCAAGGGCGCCATTTCCGCGACGCTGGCCGACCTGAAGCCGGTGCATGCGGGCGTCTCGGTGGATGGGCAAAGCGTGCTGTGGCTGCGCCGAGTAGCGCTCGACGACAAGCTCGTCACGGACGCCGATGGCCGCGCTCGGCTGCGCCTCGATGACGGCACGAGCGCCGTCTTGGATCGCAACACACGCCTGATCATCACCGCCAAAGGCTTTCGCCTCGAGCAGGGGCGCGCGCATGTGACGAGCCCGACCGGCGCTCACCCGGTCATCGAGCTGGGCGGCATGATCGTGCTCTCCAGCGGCGGCAGCGCCGGCCTCGAGCTGCGCGGCGACAAAATTAGCGTCTTTTCAGCCGATAGCGAGCTCACTGTGCGCGGCCCCGACGGCAAAGAGGCTCAGGTCGATGCGGGCGAGACCGCCCGACTCACGCAAGGCGCCGTCAAGGTCGCGCCCGAGCGCGCCTACGACGATTGGACGCACGGACTCGCGAGACCCTGGGCCGCCCGCGGGGCACCGCGGCGCGCCGTCGGCGAGCTGTGGGGCAGCGTCGAAGGCGGCACCGAGCCTGCCGGCAGCGCTGGCTCGCCGCTCACCATCCGCTCGCACAGCGTGAACGCCAAGATCGACGGCGAGCTAGCGCACACGACCTGCGAGACGGTGTTCTTCAACGCTGGCAGCAGCAACGTCAGTGGTGATTTTCGCATCGCCCTGCCGCCCGGCGCGCTGGTCTCGGCCTTCACGGTCGAGCGCGGCGGCTCGCGCCAGAGCGCGCAAATTGCGCTAGCGACACGCTCCCGCCAGGAATTGGCGTCGGCTGGCGGCGTGCTCGAGTGGGCTGGCGACGGCTGGCTTCGCGGCACCCTGCCCGGCATCGCCTCGGGCGAAGAGCTGAAGGTGGAAGTTCAATACGTGGAGTGGCTGTCGCCGCGTAAGCTCGGCGAGGGCCAGCTGGTGCAGTACCGCTACCCGCTGGTCGGAGACGGCGAGGCGCCGCTGATCGGCGACTTCGTGGCGCGCATCGACGCCAGTCCGTCGGCGCCCACGGCCGTGGCAGCCGGCTACGGCGCGACCAGCGAGGGCGGCGTCGTGACCGTGCACCGTTCGGATTTTCGGCCGTCGGCCGATCTGGTGGTCGACGTCGAGACGCGCCGCAAACAAGACCGCGCGCGCCTCTACCTGGCGCCGCCCAGCTGGGACGATCCCGAAGCCGGCTCGGCCGTCATGCTGCGCGCCGAATTGCCGCCGGCCGACGTCAAAGACGGAGTCACGCTGGCGATCGTCATGGACACCTCCGGCAGCATCGAACCCGCCTTGCTCGACGCCGAGCGGGCGCTGGTCGAAGCCTTGTTGGCGGGTCTTGGCGCGCGCGATCGCGCCGTCGTGCTGGCCTCCGATCAGGGGTCGCGCGCCGTGGGGCCGGCCGCGTTGGGCCCTGTCGATGCCGCCCGGCGCAAAGAGATCTCGGCGGCGCTTTCCAAGCTGTCTTCGGGCGGCGCCAGCGATTTGGGCCGCGCGCTCGAGGCCGCGGCGGATCTGCTGCCCGCTGACGCGCCGGCCGGCATGGTCGTGTACGTGGGCGACGGCTGGGCCACGCTCGGCGACACGACGCCCGACGCCATCGCGGCGCGCCTCTCGCGACGCGAGCAAGGCGCGCCCCGGCTCGGCGCCATCGCGGTCGGTCCGCTCGCCAATCGCCGGCTGCTTTCGGCGCTGACGCGCGGCACCGGGCCGCTCTACGAGATCGCCGATAGCGAAGACGCGGCGCGCATCGCCGTCGACTTGATGTCCGACGCGCTGCGGCCAGCGTTGGCGTCGGTCGAGGTCGATCTCGGCGCCGAGGTCGACCAGGTGTACCCGCGCACGCCGCGCGCCATCGCGGCCGGCGAAACCTTGACCGCTGTCGGACGCGTGCGCGGAGAAGCTCCCAAATTCGTGACGATTCGCTACCGCGACGCGCGCGGCGCCCACGAAGAGCGCCGCCCCGTCGACGTCTTGCGCGCCGAAGATCCGACCGAGCTGCGGCGCCGATGGGCCACCGAGCGCGTCGAAGAGATCGTGCTGTCCGGCAAAGGCCGTGAGGCCGCCACCGACGTCGCGCTCAAGGCGGGTCTGGTCACGCCTTGGACTGCGCTGCGCATCGGCGGCTCGGGCGAATACGTGGCCCGCGCCTTCGAGACGCGGGTGCTCGATCTGTCGTCGGACGGCGCGAGCTTGGTTGGCCCCGTGCTGTCCACGGCCGGCGATTTGAGCGGCACCCTCAGCGACTTCGACGACGAAAGCGCCAGCGCCGCGTCGATGAGCGAAGCCCTGGAGCAAGCCGCCGGCAGGCTACTGGAAGGCGCCGCCGCGTCCGTGCGCGCTTGTCGTGACTCGCGCGCTGCGCTCCGGCCAGAGCTGTCAGGCGCCTTGGATGTCGCGTTTACGATCGATGGCGATGGCCTGCCCCACGACGTCGTCGTCAAAGGCGCCACGCCCTCGGCCGACGACGAGGCGCTGAATCGCTGCGTCAAGATGGTGGTCGAAGGCCTGCGTTTCCCGAGCGGCGCCACCGGTCGCGTCAAGGTTTCGCGCCTAATCCAGCTGCCGCCACCACCGCAATCGCTGGGCGCCCGGCGCTGCTCCGACGTGTCGCGGCTGCCCATGCCGCTACGACGCGGCGCCTGGTGGACACGCCTGACCCAAAACGAACCGACCAGCGTCTACGTGCAGGCAAAGCGGCAATGCGAGCTCGGCACCTGGACCGATCGGCGCGCGCTGCTGGAGCTGATACTGGTCTATCAGCCTGACGGCGTGGCCCGCGTGGGGCTGGCGGAGCGCTTGGCAGCGCTGGGCGAGCCTGACGCCGCCGCGCTGCTGCGTCGCGAAGCCGTGCGCCGAGTCAGGACGCCCGAAGAGCTAGCCGGCGTGCGTCGCGCTTTGCTCGGGAGCGAGCGCTACCCCGGCACGGTCTTCGAAGAGCGCTACAAAGCGGCAGCCAACGACCAAGATCGCTTGGCGGTGGTCCGACGCTTTTTGGAGCTGGCGCCGCACGACTCACGGCTCCGCCGGCAACACTTGGCGCTGCTCGAGGCCCTGAATCGACCGGCAGAAGTGGTCGAGCTGTCGCGCCAGCTGCGCAGCGACCCGTTCGCCGACGCGCTCTTGCTCGCCGCCGCCGCCGCCTCGCTGCATCGCGTGGGCAACGACTGGGAAGCGCACCGCACCTTTGGTGAGCTGTCGGAGCGGGCGCCCAAGGATCCGTGGGTCCGCGGTCTGCTCGGCGATCGCCTGCGCGCCCAAGGCTGGTTCGATGACGCCACCGAGGCCTACGCAACGCTCGAGCAGCTGGTGCCCGACGACGCGCGCGCCACCATGCGCTCGGCCCTCGCCCACGCTGGCGCCGGACGGCTCGACATCGCCGAGCGCCTCTTGACCCGCGTGGCCCGCACAGGCGGCCGCGGCGGCGACGGGGACTTCGGCGAGCTTGCCCGCCAGTTGGGCAGGATTTTGGCCCAAGCCGCGCTCGGCAGCAGCACCCGCAAGCCCACTGACGAAGAGGCTACACGCCTGCGCCGCCTCGCCAGCGATCTGGCCCAAGCCGAAGCCAGCACGATCTTGCTCGTGCAAGCCGAGGCCGGCGCGCCCGAGCTGAAGGTACGCATGGCAGGCCTTGGCGCCGACAAGACGCAGCGCGACCCCGACATCGCGGCAGCCAGCCTGGGCTTGTACTTGTTCCGCACCAGCGCCAGCGAGCCGCCACAAAAGCTGCTGGAGCGCCTCAGCGTGAGCGGGCCGAGCGCCTTGCCGCCCTCGCGCCCGCTCAAGCTCCGTGTCGACGCGCTAGCGCCCAGCGGCGACGCTTCGTCGCTCGCCACGCGCGAGCTCACTCTGCCTAGCGACGGCAAGGTGGTCGCGCTAACGCCTTAGAGACTTATGGAAACGGGCCGAAGTCACCCAGCGCCGTGCGTTCGTCGACGCCCAGCATCAGGTTCAGGTTCTGCACGGCCTGGCCAGCGCCGCCTTTGATCAAGTTGTCGAGCGCCGAGAAGACCGTCAAAACCCGCCAATCGCCGTCGCTTTCACCCAAGGTGAAGCCGACCTCGGCAAAGGGCGATCCGCTCACGGCCACCACCTCGGGCAGCCGCTGCTGGGGCACGCGCACGAACGGCTCCGCGGCGTAGCGGCGCTGGTACAAGCCGCGCAGCTCGGCTTCGTCGAGCCGAGCCGGCACGCGCACGAACGAGGTCGCGAAGATGCCGCGCGCCAGCGGCGCCGACACCGGCACGAAGTGCAGCCCCGTGACGCGGCCGCCCGCGGCCGTGAGCGCCGCCACGATTTCGGGCGTGTGCGGGTGCTCGAGCGGCTTGTACGTGCGCAAGTTGTTGGCCCGCACCGGGTGGTGCGTCGTCGCGACCGCAACGGCTCCAGCACCGCTCGAGCCGGTGATGCCCACCACCTCGATCGCGCCGTCGAGCAGCCCGGCCTCCGCCAACGGCAGCAACCCGAGCTCGATCGTCGTGGCAAAGCAGCCGGGCGAAGCCACCCACGGTGCTGCGCGGATCTTCTCGCGGTTCAGCTCGGGCAGACCGTAAACGAAGCGCCCGAGCAGCTCTGGGCGCGGGTGCGCGCTGCCGTAGTAGCGCTGGAATGCCGCCCCATCCGGCACCCGGAAGGCGCCCGACATGTCGATGATGCGCGCGCCGGTTTGCTCGGCCGCCGCCACGACCTCCAAGCTGGCCCCCACTGGCAGCCCCATCATGACCACGTCGGCGCCAGCCACGGCCTCGCTCGCCGGCAGATCCTGAAACACCAAGTCGCTCGCCCCCTCCAGGTTCGGGTGCGCCGCCGCCACGTTCTGCCCCACGTGATCCTTCGCCACGACCCTCAAAACCTCGGCCGCCGGGTGCTGCAGCAGCCTCCGCAAAAGCTCTGCCCCCGCAAACCCCGAAGCACCGAGCAACGCAACCTTGGCCCTGGGCATTACCGGTAGCTTGGCGCTACCCATCCCTCGCGACAAGTCTACCCCGTCGTCCCACCCTCCAACTACCGACCGCCAACCGCCAACTCTCTCCTACCTCTCGCCCCAGTCGGTCGGCATGATCACGCGCTGAATGCCGGCAATCGTGAGGCCGCGGGCGCGGCGGCGCTGAACGAGCTCTACCTCGACCGTATCGAAGCGGCTCCACATGGCTGAGCGACGAATGGCGGCGATCAGGTGGTCGGAAGCGCGCGGCCCGAGGTCACGAATGTGCCCGGAGAGCACGACCCGCTTCAAGCCGCAGACGTTCAAGATCCCGGCAATACAGCTGGCGGTCGCGTCCAGCGCGTCAGTCAAGAAGCGCGGCAGCTCGGGCCCCTGCGCGGCACGGCACACGTGCGCGAACGTGACCTCGGGATCACCGGTGGTCTCGGCCAAGCTGCGGATCAACCAAGGTTCGGAGATGAGCGTCTCCAAGCAGCCGCGGTTCCCGCAGCCGCACTGCCGCATGTTGCCCGCGACCGGCGTATGGCCAATTTCTCCCGTTGCCGGCACGCTGCCCTCGTAGGGGCGCTGCCCCATCACGATCGAGCCGCCGACGCCGTCGCCAAAGTCGACCAACAAGAAATCGCTCGCGCTGGCGCGCGTGCCGACCTCGGCCAACGCCAGCGCGCGGTTCTCTTGAATCAAGCGCACAGGAGCGCGGAACAGCTCGTGGAACACCGCCACCAGATCGGCGCGCTCGCACCAGTGCAAGTTGGGGCACAGCAAGATCTTGCCGCTCGACTCGTCGACCAAGCCGGGCACACTGACCATGACGCCCCACGGCCGCCGAATCGTCAGCGCCGCGGCGTGCTGGCGCAGACGCTGACGCCACGTCGCTTCGCTGCCCGGCGTCTTGAACTCGACGTCCCAGCGCTCGTCGTCGGGCAGCGCCGCCGGCACCGCCGAGAGCCGCGTGCGCTCGACCCCCAGCTCCACCACCACCAGCCGCGCCGGGCTCTGGGACAGGCGCAGCTGCTTGCCCGGGCGGCCAACTGACGGTCGGCCCCGCGTCACCTCGTTGCTGCCCGACAGCTCCTCGACCACGCCAGCTGACGACAGTTCGTCGATGATTTTGCCGGCGGTGGGCTGACTCATGCCGCCGGCCTTGGCCAGCTCGGCGCGCGTCGCGATGCCTCGGCGGAGCAGCTGCTCGACCAGGCGGGCCTGGTTCGTCATCCGCAACGACTTGGGGACAGCGCGCATTTACGTAACATAGTTACGTATTCGAGCGCGGACTAGTCAACTTTCGCGAATTGCCACGCTCACGGCGTAGCCGGAGCATCGCTGCAACAGCGAAAACCGGTTTCTGTCCCGTTATAGTAGCGATCGTGCGCGGTTTGGGCGGCCCGGCAGAAATTGCGACTCGGCTGCCAGTAGGCGCCCTTCATGGCGGGAACGGGGGGCCCCTTGACGTCCATGGCCACGAACTCTTCTAGGTTGCCAGCCATGTCCATGACCCCGAACGGGCTCTTGCAGCGCGAGAAGGATCCGCCCGGCGCTCGCAGATCGCGCAGCTTGCCTTCGGGGCTCACCACGTCGAGGCGGTCGGCATTGCAGGCGCTGGTGTCGCGCGAGAACCCGTAAGGGTACGGTCGCATCTCTTCACCCTCACAGGCAAAGTTCCACTCGCTCTCGCGACACATGCGCTTGCCTTCGGCCGCGCACGCCTTCTCACCGTGAGTGAAGCTCTTGTGATTGGCCGGCAGCGTCTCGCCCGGCTCCGCGAACTCGGTGCGGTCGATGCAGAAGCGCAGATGCTTGCGCTCCTTCGATAAGCACTCGCTGGGGCCGTACTCGGCGCAGCGGAACTGTTCGTAGCGACCCTTGGGGTCGAGGTACTTCTTACAGTTGAGCTGGACCTTGGGGCAGTAGTCGCCTTCGACCAGCACCATGTTCTTGCCGCACGCGGCCTCGTCGCGATCAGGAGCGTCGTTCGGCGTTGCCGCTTCCTTCAACGACGCGAGCGCCACCTGATCGCGCGGCGCCGTTGGCCCCACCGCGGCAGCGACAACCGGCTCGGCGCCGGTCGACCCCGCGCCGGTGCCCGCCTCGCTCCCAGCGCGCTGACAGCTACTCAGAAGCGTGAAGCCCCCCGCCAAGATCAGGCAGCTTCGCGCCCAAAGCGCTTGCCGCGACAACGCGGCCGGAATCGGGACGGCAAACGGCAAGCCCCGGACTCTTTAGAAATCGGGCCCCGCCGTCAACCCATTTCCGCACCGGCTAGCCGACGCGCGTTTGAGATGGTTCCGCATTAAGCGTAATCGTATCGATGGGTTAGTGATTCACCTTTAACGTAAATCATCGCCCCCTACCTCTCCCCCTCTCCCCTCCGCCGACTAACCCCTAACCCCCCACCCCTCGGCCCCCAAGCGCCCCCATCACGGCCCCGCGCCGCCACAACACCGCACGCCGATCTGCAGATCCTTGAAGTAGTCGTCATGCGCGGTCGTGGCTGGGCGACAACGATTGCGCGCCGGCATCCACCACCCGCCTTTCAGCGCGTTGCGGAACGGCTCGTTCTTCTCGAAGCCCTCGCGCGCAACAGGCTCGTCCATGTTGCCGGTCATGTTCTCGACGCCGAACGGGCTCTTGCACTCCGGCCGACCATCCGCCGGCTCGCGGTGATCGGCGAGCACTTGCATATGTGGGTTCTTCTCGAAGAGGTCCGTGCGGTCTTGATTGCAGACTGGCCGGCGCTCGTAGCCGTAAGGGTACGGCAACATGTCTTCGCCCTCGCAGGCGAAGTTCCACTCGTTGTCGGTGCAGATGCGCTTGCCCAGGCTCTGGCAGGTCTTGGTCGCGATGTCGTAGCTGGCTTGGTTGAGCGGCAGCTTTTCTCCGGGCGGCGTGTACTCGCGCCGGTCGATGCAAAAACGCATGGGCACGCGCTTACCGACGCAACGTGAGGTGTGTGAGTACTCGGCGCAGCGCGCGAACGGCAGCGCCTCGTCGTCCAGCCAGCGATTGCAGTCCTGGCGTACGTCGGTGCAGTAGCTGCCTTCGACCAGCACCATATCTGCGGGGCATGGCGCTGGGGGTGGTGCGGGGGGCGGCTCCGCAGTCGGCGCCGGGGTGGCGACGGGGGCCGCGTCCAACGGCTTGGTTACGGTTTTTGCGCTCGAGCGCGCGCCCGAAACCGCCACGCCCAGCCCGCCAACCACCAGCAGTCCGACCAGCACGTGGACCTTGCGGTTTGGCCCTTTTCCCGGCTTGCCCTTGGACGCGGCTCCGCCCTGTTCGGGAGGAGCGGATCTCGACCGCGGTCCCCTCGCCCATGTCGCTGCCTACATTGATGCCATGCCAACCGGCGGGCACCGGCGGATCGGTCCACAGGAACACGTAGCGCGCGTCGATCGGAGCGAGGTTGACGCAGCCGTGGCTGCGCGCGGTGCCGAAAACGTCGTGCCAGTACGCGCCGTGCAGCGCGTAGCCGGCCGCAAAGTATTGGATCCACGGCACGTCGCGCAGCTCGAAATCGGAGGCGCCGCGCCGCATCGTGATGCCGTACTCGGGGTTCCGGCCTTTCTTCACGTTGGCCAGGCGCCGCGCGTCGTCCTCGGACAAGCGCTCGCCTTTGGCTTCAGCAGCCTTCAAGCGCTCCACGGTCGCGGCGGTCGCAGCCGAGCTGGGCGCCGAGTGCGCGCGGCTGCCGCCCGAGACGCTCGAGTTCTCTTCGGAATCCATCGCGGCTGCGATGTGCTTGCTGGTGAGCCGGAAAGAGCCGCGCGGCGTCGACAGCGTGGTCTTGGGATCGCCCAGGCGGTCACGGCCGCTCGAGATCAGCGTGGCAAAGACCGGCTTTTTGCCTTCGTAGAGCACCAGCGCCTGCTGCGTGATCGAGATATCGATCCATTTTTCGCCTTTTTCGGCGGGCGCCGGCAGCGCGCTGGGCGCTTCGGCAACGGCCAGATCGCGCGCGCGGATCCAGACCGTCTTGTCCTTCAACGTTTGGTAATAGCGCTCGCCCGCTTTGATGCGCGCTTTGCCGGAGAGCGGCACCACGACGCGAAATGGTAGCGTTTCATCGGCGCGCGCTTCGTCCTTGCCTTTGATGAGCTTGAAGGTGCGGGCGCCTTGGCTGTTTACCCAGCCGAGCGGCAGCGTCAGCTTGTCGTTCAACGCGACGCCGTGGAACGGCGAGCCCGAATCGGGCTTGAGCTTGGTGGTCGGGATCAGCCGCATGTCGACGGTCACGGCGAACCGCCGGGACAAGCCATCGCTGTCGGTGTTGAAGGCGCCCACGAGTGAAAGGCCCGTCTTGCGCCGCACGCGGTCGGCAAACACCGCGTATTCGGGCACGTCGTAGCCCGACACGTTGGGGATCTTACGGCCGCCTTCGAGCCACCACGGCAGCGGATCATTGGCGGTTTGGCCGCCGAACAGCTCGTTCTCGCTGAGCTCGGTCGAGGGGCGAAAGCCGGGCGGTAGCTTGCCGCCCGGCAGCGCCACGCCGCGCGCGTCGAGCGGCACGTCGTTGGCGCCCAGGATCACCTTCTGCACCTCGGCGCGGTTTTGTTGGAACCACTCCAGGTGCTCGGCCAGCTTGAACTCGCTCTTCTCCTGCTCTGCCCGCGACGGCGCGCGCAAGTACTGCGGCGAGGTCGCGCGCACGAAGCCGTACTTGTACGGCATGGGTCGGCTCAAGTCGGGGCGCCGCGATGCTGCCCGGAGCAGCGGCGCGTCCATGTCGATGCTCGCCTCGTCGGTGCAGACGTGGCCCATCGGGTACACGCGGTACCATTTGCCCTTGCAACCCCTACCCGGCACTGGCTCGGCGTCGCGCGCCACCGTGCCGCCCAGGCGGATGTAGCCGAGCTTGCGCGAGCCCGTGTCGGGCAGCTTGTAGACGGTCGCGGCGATCACGAGCGAGCCGATCTGCGGCGAGTCCTTGGGGGCCTGCGTGTCGAGCTCGCCGTGATCCACCGTGGGACCGGCCGGTAGCGCGGCACCCGCGGAGGCCGAGGCCGACGCGGCCGCGCCCGAGCCACCGGCCGGCTGCTTGTTGCAAGCCAGCGCGGCGATCGCGAAGATCAGGGCAAGAGGTCCGGCACGACGCAAAGCGCGCGTGTCTTACCCAACCCTGAGGGTCGCCTCAACCCACTCTTAGCTCCGGTGCGCGCCCTCGAGCTTGCCCTCGAGCAGCGCGTACAGGATGGCCACCGCCGTATGCAGGCGATTTTCCGCCTGATCGAAGATCACCGAGCGTGGGCCGTCTGCCACTTCGGCCGTGACTTCTTCGCCGCGGTGCGCGGGCAGGCAGTGCAGAAACAGCGCGTCCGACTTGGCGCGATCGAGCAGCGCCTGGTTGATCTGGTACGGCCCCAGCGCCGCGTGTCGGGCGGCCTTGGTGTCGTCCGAGTCGCCCATCGACAGCCAGACGTCGGCGTACAGGGCGTCGGCGTCGCGCACGGCTTCGTCCGGATCCACCGTCTGCAGGACCTCGGAGCCGGACTTTTTAGCGACGGCGCGGGCTTCTTCCACCAGCTCTTCCGCGATTTGGTAGCCGGGCGGCGCTGCGATCGCAAAGTCGGTGCCCGCTAGCGCGGCTGCCTGCATCAAGCTGATGGCGACGTTGTTGCCGTCGCCCACGTACGCCACCTTGCAGCGATCGAGTGGACCGCGGTGCTCGGCCAGCGTCAGCAGGTCGGCGATGCTCTGGCACGGGTGGTGCCCGTCGGTCAGCGCGTTGATGACCGGAATGCTGGCGGCTGCAGCCAAGCGCTCGACGTCTTCGTCCTTGAAGGTACGGATCACGAAGGCCCGCGAGAAGCGGCTGGCGACTCGCGCGGTGTCCTCGATCGTTTCGCCGCGGCCGAGCTGCACGTCGCTCGGGCCGAGCGTGACGGGCGTGCCGCCGAGTCGCGCGACGGCTGTCTCGAACGAGATGCGCGTGCGCGTCGACGGCTTGTTGAAATACAGGCAGACGGTTTCGCCAGCCAAAGCGGTGCGACGGGCATGCGGCTTGGCCTTGAACTTGGCGGAACGCGCCAGCAAGTACTTCAAATCCGCTCGACTCAAATCGCTAGTCTTGAGAAAGTCCTTCATCGCAGCTCCTGGAGAGCGGCGGAACCTTGCCCATGGCCCTGATCGATTGCAAGTTCTTCTCCGAAACGCTTGGAATGAGCAGTTCCATGCGCGTGATCTTGCCGGAAACGACGGAGCGACGCATCGGTGACAGCGGCGTGAGCCGCGCGGGCCTACCGACGTTTCAAGGCCATCCGACGCTGCTCTTGCTGCACGGCATGTCGGACGACGAGTCGATCTGGACGCGCTCCACGTCGATTGAGCGCTACGCGGCGGGCTTGGGCCTGGCGGTGGTCATGCCCAACGTGCACCGCAGCTTCTACACCAACATGGTGCATGGCTATCGCTACTGGGACTTCGTGAGTCGTGAGCTGCTCGACAAAGCGCGCGCCTTCTTTCCGCTGTCGCACGCGCGCCAGGACAACTTCGTGGCGGGCCTGTCGATGGGCGGGCACGGCGCGTTCAAGCTCGCGCTGCGTATGCCCGAGGCCTTTGCTGCCGCCGCTAGCCTGTCCGGCGTGGCCGACGCGAGCGCGTTTCGCGAGGCGCGCGCGCTCGACTTCGAGCTGATCTTTGGCAGCAGCGGTCCCGCGCGCGGCTCCGAGCACGATCTCTTCCACCTGGCCAGCGCGCTCAGCAGCTCGGGCAAGCCGCGGCCGCGGCTCTATCAATGCTGCGGCACCGAGGATTTCCTGCTTTCTCAGAACCGCGCGCTGCGCGATCACCTGCAGCCGCTGGGGTTCGACTACCTCTACGAAGAAGGCACCGGGCAACATGACTGGGCTTATTGGGACAAGATGATCGCCCGCACGCTGAGCTGGCTCTTCCCGGCTTGACCATGAGGGCCCGGGCCCTTTAGCCTCCCGGGCCCCATGGCAAACCCGACTGCAACGCTGAGCACTTCCCTAGGCGACGTGGAGATCGAGCTGTTCACGGACAAGATGCCGCTGACGGCTGGCAACTTCATCAAGCTCGCCAAGGCGGGCTTCTACGATGGCTTGCACTTCCACCGCGTCATCAACAGCTTCATGATCCAGTTCGGCTGCCCCCACAGCCGCGACCCGAACAGCCCGCGCGCCGGCACCGGCAACGGCCCGGACGGCACCATCAAGGACGAGCACCCAGCCGACGCGAAGCTGTCGAACGAGCCGGGCACGCTCTCGATGGCCAATACCGGCCGGCCCGACAGCGGCAGCTGTCAGTTCTTCATCAACACCGTTCACAACCACTACCTCGACTGGTTCACGCCCGGCGCCTCGAAGCACCCGGTGTTCGCCAAGGTCACCAAGGGCATGGACGTCGTTAAGAAGATCGAGACCACCAATACCGGCGCCGGCGATCGCCCCGCGACGCCGATCCAGATGGTGAAAGTCACCGTCCACGGGGACTGAGTTTTCCTCCGTCTCTTGAATCGGGCCTCTCGCGACCCCCGAGAACAGAAGCGAGCTCGGCGCTCGGCCTCGCCGAGCTTCGTTCACTTCGTTCTTCTATTCCGATCGCGATCTGCTGGTGCCAAGGTCTGGTAACGGCGACCCAGCTCGCGCTGCGCGCTCGCGGGCGGGCTGGGGACACTGTAGGTGTAGCGGCGCAACGGATTTGAAACACTTGTTATCAACCGGTTGCGGGCAGCCTATCTGCTCAAAGATGCGGCCTCATTGCGTGCGCAAGCTTTGAGCTGTCAGGTCTAGGCTGTAACATTCGAGGGAAGCGTGAAACAGGCGTCCCTCGCCCCACCAGCCATGAGTCAGCACGAGATCGGACCCGGTCACGTGCTGGGTCGTTACGAGCTGCTGATGCCCATCGCAGCCGGTGGCATGGCGATGGTTTGGGCGGCGCGCCTCAAGGGCACCCGCGGCTTCCAGAAGATCGTCGCCGTCAAGACGATGCTGCCGAAGCTCAGCGAGGACGATCAATTCGAGAAGATGTTCCTCGACGAGGCCTCGCTGGCTTCGAAGGTGCGTCATCCCAACGCCGTCGAGATCCTCGACTTGGGCGAGCAAGATGGCGTGCTGTTCTTGGCGATGGAGTGGATCGACGGCGTTCCGCTCAATCAGCTGATGAAGGCCGCCAAACAAAAGGGCGGTGTGCCCACCACGGTGGCGACCCGCATGGTCATGCAGGCCTGCGCAGGGCTGCACGCCGCGCACGAGCTGACCGACGGCAAAGGCAAGCTGATAGGCCTCGTCCACCGCGATATCTCGCCGCAAAACATTCTGGTCACGTACGACGGCGTCGCCAAAGTCGTCGATTTCGGCGTCGCCAAGGCGACCGCGCTGGGTGACGGCGCGACGCAAGCCGGTCAGCTCAAAGGCAAAGTCAGCTACATGGCGCCCGAGCAGGTGCGCGGCGAGCCGATCGATCGGCGCGCGGACGTGTTCGCGATGGGCATCGTGCTGTACGCGCTCACGACCGGGAAGCATCCGTTCCGCAAGGAGTCGGAGGGCGCGACGCTGTTCGCGATCACGGCGCCAGAAGCCGTGATTCCGCCGCGCAAGTTCGTGCCCGACTACCCGCAGCCGCTGCAAGACGTGCTGCTCAAGGCGCTCGAGAAGGATCGCGACCAGCGCTACGCCAGCGCCAGCGAGCTGCTCAAGGCGCTCGACAAAGCCTTGCCGCCGTCAGCGCGCGGCTCCGACGAAGAAGTGGGCGCCTTCGTGGTCAGCCTCTTCGAAGAGCAACGCAAGCAATCTCAAGCCACGCTCGCCGACGCGCTGGAGCGCGCCGATCGCAACCAGCTCTCGTCCAAGACGGGGCCCAAGTTCACGGAAGCCACGCTGAGCGGCCAATCCGGCGTGAGCGCGCTGTCGACGGTGGGCGTCGCTGCAAGCCTGGCGCCGCCCAAGCCGTCGCTCGTCGACATCGACGCCGCGTTTGCGGGCCGCGACGGTAGGCGCTTCGTCAAGCTGGCGGTGGCCGGCGGTCTGTGTGTGATTGGTGTGCTCGCCGTGGTGCTGTTCATGAGCGGCACCAAGTCGGCTGAGGCCCCGGCGGCTGCCAAGCCAGCCGCGGCGCCATCGGCCGACGCCGTGGTTTCTCACGTTGACGCACCGGCCGCGGCGCCCGCCATGGCTCTGGACGCCTTGCCGGTCGAGCCGGCGGCGCCTCCCGCCCCGAGCGCGGAGAGCGGCGCGTCACGCAAGGCGCCGAGTGGTGTGCGCGGCCCCGTCGCGCCGGTGCCCGCACCTGCCAAGTCCGCAGCTCCGGCAGCCGCCGCTACCAAGCCGAACGCTTGGAAGCACGATCCGGGCTTTTAGGCGAGAAGCGCCGCCCAGCGTGGCGCCGAACGGCGTGGCTCAGAAAGCGCCGCGCAGCGTGGCGCCGAGCGGCGCCTGGGAGGTTAGCGGCAAGCTGGGCAAGAGCTGCATCTGCACGGCGGCTGCATCCTTGGGCGCGGGCTCTTTCTTCTTTCGCTGAAAGAAGAGCAGCGCGCCCGCCGTGCCTACTGCCGCGATGCCGACGCCGAGCGTGACGGTGGCGCCATAGTGATAGAACTTGAGGTCGTCGTAGCGCGACTGCTTGGACGGCGGGCAATGCTTGCCGTCAGCACCGCACACGTCCTCGAGCTCTTTCAAGGTGCTTTGGCGGAGGCCGAACAGCACACCCGAGCCGATCAAGCTCGCTACGCCCACGCCGCCGATCACGAACGGCACGACCTTGCTCGGTGGCTTGTCGGGCTGAGGCGCGCCCGGACCTGTCGCGCGCACCTCGGGCGGCAGCTCCTCGAGGATCACCTCGAGCCGCGTCGTCTCTTGCTCGGTGAGCGTGACGTTGGCTTCGAAAGGTTTGCGGTTGGGGGCCTTGGCGGTCACCGCGTGCGGCCCTGGATCGAGCGGTACTTCGACGCCGACGGAGCTGTCTCCCACTGCCACGCCGTCTAGCTCGATGGCTGCGGCGTTGGCGCCGGAGCCACGCTCGATGACCAGCTTGGGAATGCGGGCGCGCAGCTTGGTGACGTTCTCTTCGACCTCGGCTTTGAAGTCGGCGCCCACCTTGTCCGCGTCTGCCAGCGCCAACTCGTAGCCGCCGAGCGCGGCGACCAAGCGCCCCAGCCCTTCTTCGCAGACGGCGATGTGAAAGCGCACTTGCGGAGTCATGCGCACCTGCCCCACCTCGCGAAAGGCTTGGAGCGCGGCCGTCCAGTTCTTTGCTTGCTCGAGCTCGGTGGCTTGTTGGAACTGCGCGCGAGCTTTCTTCAGCTCACTGGCGTCTTGCGCCCACGCGCTTGGACTTGCGCAAAGCAGCGCGCAAGCGAGGCAAAAGCTCGAGGCAAAACGGCGCGAGTTCAACAGCTTCAGCATAGCACCTCACGGATCGTAATCGCTCTTTACCTTCGACGTATCGCTCGCACTCCGCCGCACTTCACGCAGCCCGCATGGAAGCGAGACCGTACGTGCGCGCCGACATCGCTGCGTAGAAGTGCATACACGTCACACCTTCGACTACTTTTGCGCGCCGCGCCATCACGACTGCGGTGCGCACGCGTCGAAAACGCATCAGTAAAGTGTTTACTTTGACTACGCGAATTGGCGCGATTGAGCGAGACGCTTGGAAACGCCGATGATACGTTGGAGGTTGCCTTGATGTATCGCAAGCCCCGCGCGCGCTTGTCCCGTTGGCTTGCGCCGATTTGCGTCGGTGCCTCGCTGGCCAGCCTTTTGGTGGGCGCTTGCAGCGTACCAGAGTTCGAGTTTCCGCCAGCGCCGGGGCCAGGCGTGGGTGGCGACGGCACGCTGACGCCAATCCCGACCGATCCCTGCGAGAACAAGCAGATTGACGCCGATACGGGCGAAACAGACTTCGATTGTGGCGGCGCCTGCGCGCCCTGCGGGGCCGGCCAACACTGCGTCGACGCGCCCGATTGTCAGGCAGAGCTGCTGTGTCACGACGGCACCTGCGTGGGCCTCGGCTGCATGAACGAGGCGGTAGACGGCAGCGAGACCGATGTCGACTGCGGTGGTGACGAATGCAAGCAGTGCATCACCGATCAGACGTGCATGGTAGCCAAAGA
>DATAKF010000510.1:0-65048 GCA_036261775.1 Polyangiaceae bacterium
GTCGGGCTCAGCGAGACCGTGGAGCTCGGCAAGCGCGGCCCACGCATCGCCGGCGCCGAGCTGCGCCAGCAGTCTGCAGCCTTGCAGGCCGCGTCCGTCGAGCGTGACAAGCTTAGCTACGCGCGCTGGGCTCTGGGCAACGCGCTGCACCGGGGCCTCAGGGTGGCGACCTTCGAGGAGTCGCTGAAGGACGCCGAGCACGCCGCCGAGCTGGAGCGCACGCGCTACGAGCAGAAGGCGCTGAGCGGGACCGAGTATGACCGCTTGCTGCTCGATTTGGCCAATCTGCGCGCCGATTTCGAGCGCGAGCGCGCCGAGTACACGGCAGCGTTGGCCGACTGCGCGGCTGCGCTCGGGGCCGAGTGCGAGCTGGGCGGCGCGCGCGAAGAGGATCTTTCCGGCGCTGCGCCGCTGGACGCCACGCCCACGTCGGCGTCACGCCTCGAGCGCCGCCCCGATTTGCAAGCGCTGGAGGCCGAGCGCAAAGCCGCCGAGCGCGACGCCGAGCTGGCCCGCGGGCGTGCCATTCCGGACGTGACGCTGCGCGTTGGATACACGCACGACCGCTTCGTGGCGTCGGGTGACAACCGCAACACGCTGACGTTCGGCGTGGCGCTACCGTTGCCGGTCTTCGACCGCGGTCAGCACGACTCCGCTCGCGCGCTGAGCCGCGCCGACGAGCTACGCGACACACGGCAAGCGCTGCTGCTGCAAGCGCGCGCCGACCTGACGGGCCTCTTGAGCCGCAAGGGGACGCTCGAGAAGGTCCTCGCTACCACGGTGCGCGAGTCTCTGCCGCGCTCCAGCAGCGTGCTGCAGTCGACGCAAGTTTCGTTCGACCACGGAGGCGTGAGCCTCACCGATCTGCTGCTGGCGCGCCGCACGCACATTGCGCTGCGGCTCAGCTTGCTCGACGAGCGCTTCGAGCTGTTCGGCGTGCGCAACGAGCTTTCGCGAGTTTTGGCCTTGGCTACGCGTGACGAAGAAAAGAAACCATGACGACTCTGGAACCTGGAAACAGCCTGACAGCAGCCACCAGCCTGGGAGCCGCTGCGGCCGGCGGCTCGGCGACGCCGCCGTCGCGGCAGCGCCTGACCAGCTTGGGCGTCGCGATTTTGGCCAGCGCGCTGGCCATGCTCGGAGCCATCTCGTTTCACCGCAAGCCGCCACCCGAAGCCTCCGCAGCTGCCGGCATTCAGGTTGGCAAGAACGGTCTGAGCCTGGCGACCGGCGCGCCGCAGTGGAAGGTGCTCAAGCTGGGCCGGGCGGTGAGCCCCACCGAGCGCTGGAGCGATCCTTACCCGGCGCGCTTCAAGGTCGACGAGGCGTTCGCCGCCAAGGTCGGCTCGCCTTTGGCGGGTCGCGTCACCAACGTGTTCATCGAGCTCGGGCAATCGATCAAGGCGGGGCAGCCGTTGTTCGCGATCGCCAGTCCGGACATTGCCGAGCTGCGCGCCGGGCAGCAAAAGGCCGCGGTGGACTTGGACGTTGCCAAGGCCGCCTACGAGCGCATCAAGACCATGGTGGAGGCCCGCGCCCTGCCGGCCAAGGACGAAATCGAGAGCGACCAGCAGCTGCGTCAGGCCCAGCTCTCGCTGAAATTGGCGCAGACCAAGCTGTCGAGCTTGAAGGTGTCGTCCAGCGGCGACAACGAGTTCAAGGTGCTGGCACCACGCGACGGCGCCATCATCGAGAAAAACGTGCTGCCGTCGCAGCACGTCACGAGCGACGACACGCTGGTGAGCATCGCGGATCTGGACGCCGTGTGGGTGGTCGCCGACTTGTTCGAGGCCGACGCCGTGGGCCTGAGCGCGGGCATGAAGGCGCGCGTCACCAGCCCGTCGTTGCCTGGATTCTCAGCCGAGGCAGACGTGGAGCGGGTGTCTTCGGTCGTGGACCCTGAGCGCCACACGGTCGGCGTGCGGGTGAAGCTCGCCAACGCCGACGGTCGCATCCGGCCCAACACGTTCGCCGAGGTGCGCTTCTTGTCGGCCGCTGCAGCCGGCTCGACCGAGATCGCTGCGTCGGCTTTGGTTTCGGACGGCCCCAAGCAATACGTGTACGTGGAAGACCTGCCTGGGCACTTCGTGCGGCGCGACGTGGTGGCGGGCGCGGTGCGCGACGGTCGCATCGCCATCGCCAGCGGCTTGAAGGCCAACGAGACGGTCGTGGAGCAGGGGGCTGTGCTGCTCGACAACCAAATCGATATGTCGATGTAGGCCGCGGAGGCTAGCCATGCTCGAAAAGCTGCTGCAATTTTCGCTGAAAAACCGCCTCGCGGCGTTCATGTTCGCCGCGCTGCTCGCCGGTTTTGGCTACTACGCCTTCAGCAACCTGACGATCGAGGCGTTTCCGGATCCCACCGATACGCAGGTGCAGGTGATCAGCATCTTTCCGGGGCAGCCGACCGAGGAGGTCGAGCGGCGCGTGTCGTTGCCGCTCGAGCGCGCGCTGAACGGCGCGCCGGGGCTGGTGCGGCTGCGCAGCATCTCGCTGTTCGGTTTGTCGTTCGTGACGTTGACGTTCGACGAAGGCGTCGATCCAATCGCGGCGCGTCATCAAGTCACCGAGCGCATGGCCGACGCCGAGCTGCCCGAAGGTGTGCACCCCGGCTTGGGCCCGATGGCTACACCGATTGGCGAAATCTACCGCTACACGCTGCAGAGTCCCAAAGCCGATCCCATGACCCTGCGCACGTTGCAGGAGTGGACGGTGCGGCCCAAGCTCCTGCAGGCGCAAGGTGTGGCCGACGTGGTGTCGTACGGCGGGCTGGTGCGCGAGCTGCACGTGCAGCCCGACCCGACGCGCATGGCGTCGCTGGGCGTGGGCCTTTCGGACATTTCGCAGGCGCTGGAGAAAGCCAGCGCCAACGCTACGGGCGGCTACGTGGAGCGCGGCTCGGAAATGTTCGTGATCCGGAGCCTGGGTATCTTCAACGGGCTGGAAGACGTGCGCCGCGTGCGCGTCGGCTACCACGAAGGCGTGCCCGTCACGCTGCAAGACGTGGCGCAGGTCAGCGACGGCTACGCGCCGCGCCAGGGCGTCGTCACCCGCGGCCAAGACGAAGACGCCGTCGAGGGCATCGTGCTCATGCGCCGCGGCGGCAATCCGTCGGTGGTGCTGGGCGCGCTGCGCGACAAAGTTGCCGAGCTGAACGCGCGGGTCTTGCCCGATGGCGTCAAGTTGGTCGCATTCTACGATCGCACCGACCTGGTCAACACCACGCTCAAGACCGTTTTCAAGAACCTGGCCGAGGGCGCCATCTTGGTCGTCGTGGTGCTGCTGGCGTTCATGCTTTCGCTGCGGGCGTCTTTGATCGTGGCGACGGCCATTCCGCTCTCGCTGGCGGCGTCTTTCGCGTACCTGTACCTGCGCGGCATGTCGGCCAACCTGCTGTCGATGGGCGCGGTCGACTTCGGCATCATCGTGGACGGCGCGGTGATCCTGGTCGAGCACTTGTTCCACAAGCTCTCGCCGTCGGACCACCACACGCCCGAAGACAACGGCAAGTCGCTGGCCGAGAACGTGTTCGCCGCGGCCAAAGAGGTGGCGCGGCCGACGCTGTTCTCGCTGCTCATCATCATTGCCGCGTATTTGCCGATCTTTTCGCTGCAACGCGTGGAGGGGCGCATCTTCTCGCCCCTGGCCAACACGGTGGTCAGCGCCCTGATTGGCGCGCTGTTCATGACCTTTACGCTGGTGCCGGTGCTGTGCCTGATCGCGCTGCGCAAACCGAAGAAGATGCGTGAGTCACCGCTCTTGGTCTGGGCCCAGCGCGCCTTCGACCCGACGTTGCGCTTTGCCATGAACAACATCGCGGTGGTGTTGATCTTGGCGATGGGGGCGCTCGGCTCGGCGGTCATGCTGCTGCCTCGCTTGGGCTCGGAGTTCTTGCCGGCTTTGAACGAGGGCGCGCTGTACGTGACCGTCACGCTGCCCGGCAACATGTCGCTCACGGAGGGGCGTAAGCTGACGCCCAAGCTGAAGCAGCTGCTGCTGCGCACGCCCGAGGCGACCGAGGTACTGTCACAGCTCGGTCGCCCCGAAGACGGCACGGACGCCACGCTGCCGTCCAACCTTGAGATCTTCGTCAAGCTCAAGCCGCTGACCGAGTGGCGCAAGAACATCCACGATCTCGACGAGCTGATCGCCGAGATGACCCGGAATCTGCAGGAGATTCCAGGCATCGACTACAACTTTTCGCAGCCGATTCGCGACAACGTGGCCGAAAACATTTCCGGACAATTCGGCCAAATTGCCCTCAAAATTTACGGAGACGATCTCGATCAGCTGCAGAAGGCCGCCGAGAAGGCCGACGACGTCATCTCGCATATTCCGGGCGCGGCCGACGTCGGCGTCGTGAAGTCCGGGGAGACACCGCAGCTCGCCGTGCGCATCGATCGGCGCGCGCTATCGCGCTTCGACTTGGATCTGGGCGACGTCCAGAACTACATCGAAACCGCCATGGGCGGGCACGTCGCCAGCGAGATCTGGGACGGCGAGAAGCGCTTCGACGTCACGGTGCGCCTGCCTCCGTCGACGCGCGATGACTTGAGCTCGATTTCACGCATGATGTTGCCGCTCAAGGACGGCTCGCTGATCCCGCTCTCGGCGGTGGCCGAGGTCGGCATGGGTACGGGGCGCGCCGCCATCACTCGTGAGAATGGCCAGCGCTACGTGGGCGTGCGCATGAACGTGCGCAACCGGGATCTGGGCTCGTTCGTGGCAGAGGCGCAGCAAAAGGTGAGGGCCGAGGTGAAGATGCCGCCGGGCTATCAAATGGCCTGGGGCGGCGAGTTCGAGAACCAAGAGCGGGCCATGAAGCGGCTATCGCTGGTGATCCCGCTAGCGCTCCTGATCACACTTTTGCTGCTGTTTTCGGCGTTTGGCTCGCTGTTCGACGCTACCGTGATCTTGCTCAACGTGCCGTTTGCCCTAGTCGGCGGGGTCGTGGCGTTGGCCTACGCGGGCATGCCGTTGTCGGTGTCGGCCGCTGTCGGCTTCATCGCCCTGCTCGGTCAAGCGGTGCTGAACGGCGTGTTGGTGCTGGCGGCGATTCGAGCGCGCATGAACGCGGGCGAGCCGCTGATGAGCTCGGTCGTCAACGGTACTCGCGAACGGCTGCGCGCCGTGTTGGTCACCGCCCTGTTGGCCTCGCTCGGCCTGCTGCCTGCCGCCATGTCTCACGCCATTGGCAGCGAGACGCAGCGACCGATCGCGGTCGTGGTCGTGGGCGGAACCATCTCGGCGGCGCTGCTGACGCTGATCGTGCTGCCCGTCACCTTCTACCTGGCGTGCCTCGCTCGCGATGCTCTCGAGCGCCGGCGCGCCGAAAGAACCGCGGCCGTCGCCGCCTAGTTTGGCTCTTGCCGTGAGGAAGCCCATGAAGACTGCAGTTTCAAGGACAATCCCGAGTACAGCGATGGAGCGGCTGCGCGAAGAGCTGCTCAGGCTGCGTCAAAGCCCGACCACGCCGGTCCTTCTGGTCGGCCCACCCGGCGCCGGCAAGCAGCACACCGCCGAGCTACTGCACGAGCTCAGTCACCCTGACGCCGAGGCTGCGCCTCTGGTGACCGTGGACTGTGCCGCGCTTCCGCACGAGCTCTTGGACAGCGAGCTGTTCGGGCACGAGCGCGGCGCGTTTCCGGATGCCACGGTCGCGCGGCGCGGCTTGGTCGAGCTGGCTCACGGCGGTAGCTTGCTGCTCCACGAGGTGGGAGCTTTGCCGCTGCCGGCGCAGAGCATGCTGCTGCGCTTTTTGGACGGCATGCGGCTGCGGCGCTTGGGTGCGCAGCGCGAGCTGGTTCTCTCGATGCGGCTGATCGCTACTTCGAGTCGTGAGCCCTTGCAGCTCGTCAAACAGGGTCTTTTTCACGAGAGCCTTTACCGTAGGCTCTCGGGGTTTCGGTTCAACGTGCCACCGCTCGCGCAGCGTCAAGACGAGCTGCTGGGGCTCGCTCAGGTATTTTTGGAGCAGCTCAGCGCGCGCATGCAAACGCCCGTGGCCGGCCTCTCTCCCGAAGCAGAAAAGCGCCTGCTCGGTTACGCATTCCCGGGCAACGTGCGCGAGCTGCGCAGCGTCTTGGAGCGGGCGTTGCTCAACGCCAAGGGACCCTTGCTGGCTGCGGGCGACCTGCAGCTGGGCGAGGCGGATTCGTCCTCGTCGTCCTCGTCGCCCTCGACAGCGCTGTTCTTTCAGATCGATGCGGCGCCGGACGGCGTGCCGCTGCCGCTCGACGCTGTCGAGCAAGCCTACGTGCGGCGCGTGCTCGAGCACACCGGCGGTCGGCGCATGGCGGCCGCGCAGCTGCTGGGTATTTCCTACCCCACGTTCTTGAAGCGTCTGCGCGAGCTGCAGCTCGACGACGCGGAGAGCGGCGTGCACGCAGCGACGCGCTGAGCGCTGCCGGCCTCAGGCGGCGTGGGCGGTTTCGTCGCCAGCCCCCAGCTCGAACGTCGAGACGATACCGCTGAGGTGCGCCGATTGACCGGCTAGCTCCTCGGCGGCGCTGGCCGACTCCTCGGAGGTCGCGGCTACTTCTTGGGTGGTGCGGTTCAGCTCGGTGACGGCGCCGGACAGCTGCTCCAAATCGTCGCGCTGGCGGCTGCAGGCCCCTGCTACGTCGGAGAGCACGCTGCCGACGCGCGCCACGTGCGCGGAGACATCGGACAACTCGCTGGCGACGGAGCGCTCGAGCTCCGCGCCGTGGTCGGCGGCGCGCACCGCCTCGTTGATCAAGTCGGAGGTTTGCTTGGCGGCGTCCGCGCTGCGCATCGCCAGGCGCCGCACTTCGGCTGCTACCACCGCAAAGCCGCGGCCAGCTTCGCCGGCGTGGGCAGACTCGATGGCCGCGTTGAGCGCCAGCAGGTTGGTCTGCAGCGCGATGTCGTCGATGGTCTTGAGGATGCGCGCAGTACCGGCGCTGGCGTCGCGGATGCGCAGCATGGCTTCCGACATTTGACTCATGGCCTGGGTGCTGCGGGCCGTGCTCTCGAGCGCCTGGCGGGACAGCGTGCTGGCCTCGTCCGCGCGCATGGCGTTGTCTTGCGTGGCCTCGCTCAGCTGCTGAATACTGGCGCTGACGCGGTCGAGCGCGGCGGCTTGCTCGGTCGCGCCGCTGGCCAGCGTTTGGGCGCCAGCCGCGACCTGGGTAGCCGCGGCTTGCACTTCTTGCGACGAGCCTTGAACCTCGAGCAAAGTTTGGTCGAGCGCCTCGGTGGCGGTGTTGAACGTCTCGGCCAGTTTGCGGTGATCGCCCGCGTAGTCCTCGGACATACGTGCCCACAGCTTGCGATCGGCGATGTCTCCCAAGGCGCGACGCGCTTCGCCGATCGGCTCGAGCACGGAGTCGAGCGTGGCGTTCAATCCGCCGACCAGTTGACGGAAAGCGCCCGTGAACTTTTGGGCGGGCGCGCGCTCGCTGAGCCGGCCCTCGCGAGCGGCCAAGTTCAGGGCGTCGATGGCGGCGTTCAGGTCGCTCAAGGTCTGGCGCAGTCCGGCCATGCTGCGACCCAGCACGTCGTTCTCGCCGCGCACTTGCACTTCCTTGTCGATTTCTCCGGCGGCGAGAGCCTTCGCGGCCAGGGCCAAATCGCGCTCGGTGCGCGCCATCTCGGACATGGCAAGCGCGAGCGCGCCGACTTCGTCGCGAGCGCGCGTGTCCGGAATCTGCACGTCGCAATCGCCGACGGTCAGGCGGCGCGCTGCCGCAGTGAGCTTGCCGAGCGGCTTGGTGATGCTGCGGTAGATGGCGAGCGCCGTCACCAGCCCCACCAGCGCAGCCACCCAGCACAACCATTTGATGGAGCGTTCGCTGTTCACGGCCGTGAGATCAGCGGCGGTGGCTTCGGCGGCCATCTGTCTTTCCTGCACCGCGATCAGCTTCTTGATGCCGACGATGTACGCGCTCAAGCTGGGCAGTACTTTGTCGCCCAATTGGCGGTCGGCTTCCGCGTCGTTGCCCTCCTTCTTCAGCTTGGCAGCGGCGTCGAAGGCAGCCACGTGGACTTTGCGTAGCTGCTTGACCGCTTCCAGCGCCGCGACGGATTCCTTGTCGCCGCCTCGCTTGGGGTCGAAGATCTTGTCCAGGTTCTCGTAGGAGGCGTTGATGCGCTTGCGCGCGTCGGCCACGCCCTTCGACGACTGCTCGATCAGCTGGGGTGAGCGCGTCGCGAACAGCGCTAGCTTGAAGCGCGCGCCCTCGTTGACCGCGTCGATCAACTGATTGGCGGCGTCCACCTTCACCGGCACGTCATGGGTGGCGACGCGGATGGTGTCGCGCAGCTTGACCAGGTTCTTGGCGGACAACATGCCTACCACCAGCATCAGGGCCAGCAGCAGGCCAAAGCCGGCGAGCAAGCGCGTGCGCACCGAGATGAAGCGAATCAACATGGAGCGGAACCTCGCAGACCGTACGGCCGGGGCCGGCCCGCGCGATAGGGCGCGCCCGCGTGGCGCGCGCTGCTCCTCCAAGTGCTCGAAAGTTCAGGAGGTTAGGGCGTCAGGCGCCCGCGGCAGCTCGATGCGGTAGACGTTCTCGTGCACGAAAGTCGCCCCGCGCTCCACGGGCCCTGGCGCGTCGGTTCGTCCGTCTTCGCTGGCAAGCTCGGTGATTTTGGCGCCGGCGTACGCGGTCGTGACCTCTTCGGGCGGCACCGAGAACGGCGGGCCGCCTTCCGCGTCGAAATACAAGGTGATGAGCAGCAGCTTCGCCTTGGGCGCCAGCAGGGTCCGTAGGTGCGCGACGTAGCGTGTGCGCAGGTCGGGCGGCAGCGCGATCATGGCTGCCCTATCGTAGACGCCGTCGAAGTAGCCGAGCTCGTCGGCTTTGGCGGCGAAGAAGTCGCCGACTAGGATCGATACGTTGCCGTGGCGCAGCTCCGTAAACGGACCGCGCTGGGCGCGCTCTGGCGTGAAGCCGCGCTCGGTGAAGAAGGCTTGCGCCGCCAGCTCGCTCAGCTCGATGCCCACGACCTCGAAGCCCTGGACCACCAGCCACTCGAGATCGACCGACTTGCCGCACAGCGGGACCAACACGCGGATCGCGTCGTCGAGCGCCTTGTGGTGCTCGACGAGCCGCGGGTTGGGGTCTTCACGATGAAAGCCGATGCGGCCCTTCTGCCAGCGTTCTAGCCAGTAGTTGGGTTCCATCGGCTCTCCTACGTCACGAGGCCTCAGGCCTTTTCGTCGTCGCCTTCTTCAGCGTCGTCGTCGTCGTCGTCATCGTCGTCATCGTCATCGTCGTCGTCGTCCGGATCGTTGAGCTGCTCTTCGGTGACTTCGAGGCTTTGACGCTCGGACGGGTGAACTTCACCCTTTTCGCGGGCTTTATCGCGCTCGCGCTGCAGCTGCTGCAGGCGCTGGAACACGACAGGCTTGGGCGACACCAACATGGCCATGGTGCGCTGCTCCATCATCGGCCGCTGCTCGATGTTCACCAGGTCTTCGATGGCCTTGATGATCTCTTGCAGCTGCCCGGAGGCAACCTGCGGGTGCATCATTTCGCGACCACGGAAGCGGCACACGACCTTCACCTTGTTGCCGGACTCGATGAAGCGGCGAATCGCGCGGATCTTGACGTTGAGATCGTGCTCGTCGGTCTTCGGACGAATCTTGACCTCTTTGACCTCGACGACCGTCTGCTTGCGCTTGGCTTCGGCGGCCTTCTTCTTCTCTTCGTACTTGTACTTGCCGAAGTCGAGGATCTTGCAAACCGGAGGCGTGCCCTTCGGGTTCACCTCCACCAAGTCTAGACCTACCTCTTGAGCGCGCTTCAGCGCTTGGTCGGTCGGCAACACGCCGAGGTTCGAGCCGTCCTCAGCGACGACGCGCACCTCCGGCACGCGGATCCGGTGATTGATCCGAATCTGCGGACCTCGCGTATCTCTCGAGAATCGCCTTCCGCCGCCGCCGCCAGGTAGTGCCAACTTGTGTGTTTCTCCTCTAGGTGTCCTGCCGCCTTAGCAGCCTAATTTTGCTTCTGTGTGACGCGCGGGGGAAGAGCTTCCTTCACCAGGCGTTCCACGAACTCAGCCACGCTCATCGGGGGCAAGTCGCCCGCCTCACGAGACCGGAGCGCAACCGTGCCTCCCGTGACCTCGTTCTCACCAATCACGCCAATGTACGGCGTCCGCAGGTTGCGTGCGTTCCTGATTTTGGCGCCGAGCTTGTCGGAGCTGATGTCGACGGAGACGCGCAAGCCGCGAGCCTTGAGCTGGGCCTGCACTTGGAGCGCGTAATCAGCCTGCTTTTCGCTGACCGTGACTAAAATGGCCTGGTCTGGCGCGAGCCAAACCGGGAACTTTCCAGCGCAGTGCTCGATCAGGATGCCGAAGAACCGCTCCACCGAGCCCAAGATCGCGCGGTGCAGCATCACTGGACGCTGAGCGGAGCCGTCGTTGCTGACGTACTCCAGGCCGAAGCGTTCCGGCATTGAGTAATCCAGCTGAATGGTTCCGAGCTGCCAGCTGCGCTTCAGCGCGTCGACGACGTGGAACTCCAGCTTGGGGCCGTAGAAGGCGCCTTCGCCGGGGAGCTTCTCGAAGGGAACGCCGCTCTGGAGCAGCGCCCGCTCGAGCGCCGCCTCCGACTTGTCCCACAGCTCGTCCGAGCCCAGCCGATTCTCCGGGCGAAGCGCCAACTTGACGCTCACGTTCGTGAACTCGAAGGCCGCGTACACCTCGAACAGCAGCTTGTTGAAGCTGGTGATCTCCTGCTCCAGCTGGTCGGCCGTGCAGAAGATGTGAGCGTCGTCTTGGCAAAAGCTGCGCACGCGCGCAAGGCCATGCACCACGCCGGCGCGCTCGTAGCGGTGCAGGCGTCCGAAGTCGGCGACACGCCACGGCAATTCGCGGTAGCTGCGGCGGCGCTGCCCGAACACCAGGCAGTGGCCGGGGCAGTTCATCGGCTTGGCGGCGATCCACTCCAGATCCTTGCGCGGCTCGTCGTCGTGCTCGGCCTTGAGCTGCTCGGAAGGCACCGGCAAGTACATGTTTTCCATGTAGTTTGCGAGGTGGCCGGAGGTTTCGTACAGCTTCTTGTCGAAGAACTGAGGGGTGATGACTTCTTCGTAGCCGTAGTCCACGTACAGGCCGCGGATGTAGTCGACGAGCCGGTTGTAGATGCCGGTGCCGCGCGGCAAGAAGAACGGCATCGCCGGCGCGTACTCGTGAAACATGAACAGCTCGAGCTCTTTGCCGAGCTTGCGGTGGTCGCGGGCTTTGGCTTCCTCGAGCAGGCGCAGGTGCTCGGTCAGCTCTTCCTCGGTCGGGAAGGCCGTACCGTAGATGCGCGTGAGCATCGGGTTGCGTTCGTCACCGCGCCAGTAGGCACCGGCGACGCTCATCAGCTTCACCGCGCCGATTTGGCCGGTGTGCTGCACGTGCGGGCCGCGGCACACGTCGAACCAGGTGCTGTTCTTCCACTCGGGCAAACCGTGCCGGTACAGCGAAATGGGCTCACCCGACGGAATGGCGTCGATGATCTCGCATTTGAAGTTTTCGCCCATCTTCTCGAACAGGGCGCGCGCTTCGTCGCGCGGGACTTCGGTGCGGATGAAAGGCCGCTTCTCCTTGATGATCCGGCGCATCTCTTTTTCGATGCTGGCCAAATCCTTCTCGGTGAAAGGCCCCTCCGGACGGAAAAAGTCGTAATAGAAGCCCGAGTCGATGGACGGGCCGATGGTGACCTGCGTGCCCGGAAAGAGCCGCTGCACCGCGTCCGCCATCACGTGCGCGGCCGAGTGACGAATCACCTCGAGCGCCCCGGCGTCGCCCACCTTGATGGGGGTGACGTCGCTCGCCGGGTCGACGGGCGTGTGCAGATCAGCGAGCGCACCGTTGACCTTCACGGCCACGGTGTCTGGCGTCTGCCCTCCGTGCTTCTCGAGGAGCTGCCCCGGCGAGACGAGTTCGGCCGAGGTAGTCACGAGCAAGCCGAGGTCAGCGCCAGCGACCGAGGCAGAGACGAAATAACGGAGGAAACAGCCGCTTTTGTAGGCGCGGGCAGGATTGAACTGCCGACCCCTACCGTGTCAAGGTAATGCTCTACCACTGAGCTACGCGCCTGTGGGGTGGCGGGCTTGAGCCCGCAAGCAGACTGTTTCTCTCCAAGAATCAGGGCCCTGCCTCTACAACTCACCCTGGAGCGTGTCAAGGCGTCTCTCCCCGTAAACGTGCCCGCGCCCGGGCCCTGCCCGACCGCTCGAAGCCTTGGAGTTTCGCTGCTTAATTGGGGTAGGCCCAGGTTCCTGGCGCGGGCGACGCCCGCGCGCGCCGCGAGCAGCTGCTCGCGTCTGTCCAGTGGGGCGGCACGCGCCGCCCCGCCCCGCCGAAGTGAATTCGGCGGGGCCCCACCCCACGCGGCTCGTCGCTTGGCTCCTCGCGGCGACATTGACCCGGGACCAACGGTTTCGGGCGGTTTCGTGGCGACGCCGTTGCCTTGCACGGCCGATGGAATGTGGGTATAGCCGCGGGCCCAAAGGCGCCCCCCGACTATGTTTTCCCTTCAAAATATTCCTCCTGCTCCGGGCCATACGGGGTCGGAGACCGTGCAGTCGGCTCCTTCGCCTGGCGCACCGCCGGCCCAGAATCCGGGCATCTTCGGCTACCTGCCGTTGATCTTGATCGCGGTGATGATCCCGCTGCTCTTGCTGTCGTCGCGCTCGCAGTCGAAGAAGCAAGCGGCGCTGATAGCCGGGCTCACCAAGGGTGACCGCGTGCTCTTGCAGGGCGGCTTGGTAGGCAAGCTGGTCGAGCTGGGTGATCGCTACGCCAAGGTGGAGATCGCGCCCGGCGTGAAGGTCGACTTCCTGAAAAATTCGCTACTGGGCAAAGATACGCCCGAGACCGCGGCGCAAGCCGAGAAGAAGTGAGCCATGGGGATTGAACGAGTGCTCACCGCAGTGCTCGGCGCGTTCGCGCTGGTGCTGCTCCTGTCAGGTCTGGTTTCTCGTGGCCGTCGCGCCTCGAGCTGGACGGGCGCATTGGCGGGTGGCGCGGCCGCGTTTGCTGCCTACCACAACGCGTTTTGGCCGATGGCTCTGCTGGGCATGATCGCGTTCACGGCTGCCTTCGCTTCGGTCGACGTGCTCGACCTGGGTTGGCGCCTGCGCTTCTCGCTCGCGGCTAGCGTCGCAGGTCTCGGATTCTTGATCCTGTGGCCCACGCTGCCCGGCCTAACTGGCGGGAAAATCCCGTGTCCGGCCTACATTCAGGAGCACGTCGCGTTCCGGCTGGTGGCCGGTCTCGATCTGCGCGGAGGCCTGCGGCTCGTCTACACGGTGGACGTCGACGAGGCCATCAAGGACAAGCGCAACAACTATTACGAGGACATGCGCCGCGAGGCCGCCAAGGTGTACGGCCTGCACGAGGGTGACGACGTCCCGTCCGAAGAGGTTTACACCAAGCTCCGCGACAAGGTGGAGATCGTCGCCCCGCGCAAGCCCGCCAACCTGATCACCGTCAAGGTGAAGGAGGGCGCGGATCCGAGCAAGCTCGACGACCGCTTCATGGAGAAGTTCCGTGGCGAGCTGTCGTTCACGCGCACCGCGGACCAGAGGAACCTCGAGTTCAAGATCAAGACGTCGGTCGAGACCGGCATCCGTGAGCGCGCCGTCGGCCAAGCCAAGGACATCATCGGTCGGCGCGTCGACGAGCTGGGTCTGCGCGAAGCCGCCGTCTCCAGCCGCGACGAAGACATCATCGTCGAGGTACCGGGTGAGGACGAGAAGAGCTTCTCGACCATTCGCGAAATCATCAGCCAGACGGCGCGCCTCGAGTTCAAGCTGCTGGACGACGACACCGATTATTTCGGCGCGCTCAGCAAGAAGGTCACGCCCGAGTCGCTGCCCGAAGGCCTGTCGTTTTTCCAGGAGAACGCGCCCGTCGGTAAGGACGCCGAGGGTGGCAAGCGCACCAAGACCATCACCTACGCCTTCCTCAAGAAGGGCGACAAAGAGACGTCGACCCAGACGCTGCGTCGCTTTCGCGACTGGGTGGCCACGCTGGACGTGCCGAACGATCGCGAGATCGGCTACGAGCTGGAGCACCGCGTCGTCGACGAGGTGACGCTGAAGCAGGAAGAATCCGGCTTCCGCACGTACTTTTTGAAGAGCCGCGCCGAGGTGACGGGCGATCAGATCCGCGACGCCGCCGCCCAACCCGAGCAGGGGACGGGCTCGCTCGGCGGTTGGAACGTGGGCCTGACGTTCACCGACACCGGCGGCAAGAGCTTCGGCAAGATCACTTCCGCCAACATCAACCGCCGCTTCGCCATCATCTTGGATGGTCGCGCCGAGAGCGCCCCGGTCATCATCAGCGCCATCACGGGTGGGCACTGCCAAATCACGCTCGGGGGCAGCGATCCCGAAGCCCAGCTCCGCGACGCCAAGAAGCTCGAGCTGGTGCTGCGCTCCGGCGCGCTACCGGCGCCCATCTCGCCCTCGAACGAGCAGCGCATCGGGCCCTCGCTCGGCCGCGACTCGATCAAGCTGGCGGTTCAAGGCACGCTTGGCGGCACGACGCTCGTGCTGCTGTTCATGCTCATCTACTACCACCGCGCCGGTTTGATCGCCGACCTGGCGGTGGGCCTGAACCTGTTCTTGCAGCTCGCGGTGTTGGCCTCGTTCGGCGCATCCATGACCTTGCCCGGCATCGCCGGCTTGGCGCTCACGGTCGGTATGTCGGTGGACAACAACATCCTGATCAACGAGCGCATACGCGAAGAAATAGACGCGGGTAAGAGTATGCGGGCGGCCGTCGAGGTCGGTTACAAGCGCGCGCTCGCTGCCATCATCGACGGTCACGTCACGACCATCATCGCCGGCCTCGTGCTCGCTCAGTACGGCACGGGTCCGCTCAAGGGCTTCGCCATCACCCTGATGGTCGGCGTCATCTGCAACATATTCACCGGCGTCGTCGTGACGCGACTGATGTTCGACCTGTGGGTCCGCTGGACTGGCCGCACCGGCCAACTGGACATGGGCTAACCGATGCGACTTTTCAAAGGCGACAAAGTTTATGACTTCATGGCGGTCCGGAAATACTGGATCACCCTGAGTCTTGGGCTCACCATCGCGTCGCTAGGGCTGATTTTTTTCGGCAAGCCCAAGCTGGGCACCGACTTCTTGGGCGGCACCGAGGTCGAGATCGCGTTCAAGAAACCGGTCGACGCTGGCGCCATCCGCAAGTCGGTCGAGGATGCCGGTTTCGGCACGCCCACCGTCATCAAGGTGGACGACGCCAAGAACCCACACCGCTACATGGTGCGCGTGCACGAGGTCTCGACCATCGCGCAAGAAAAGCAGCAGGAGATCGAGAAGGTCTTGTGCGCCGAGGGTTCGGACCCTGCTTGCACCGACGGCCGCAAGCCTTCCGAGGTCAAATTCAGCCCCGGTGGTGACAAGATCACGCTGCGTTATCCCAACGCACCCGATCTGGCGTTCATCAAGGAGCGCATCAGCGGAGTCAAAGGCATCGCGCTGCGGGCTGGCGACAACAACCCGCTGCTCCAGAGCGCGCGCGACAACAAGGTCGAAGTCCAGCTGATGAGCAAGGGCGACCAGTTGATGGACGGCTTGAGGAAGACGCTGGGCGTCGAAGCCGTCCCGGAGTCGGCGCTGCGCACGGAGTGGATCGGCCCCCGCGCGGGCGCGCAGCTGCGCGACGCCGCCGTGAAGAGCATCGCCATCTCGATCATCTTCATCATGGCGTACATCGCGTTCCGGTTCGATCTCCGGTTCGCGCCAGGCTGCGTGGTGGCGTTGTGTCACGACGCCATCGGCACCATCGGCATTTTCGTGCTGCTCGGCAAAGAGATCAACCTGACCACGATCGCCGCCGCCATCACCATCGTCGGTTACTCCGTGAACGACACGGTGATCGTCTACGACCGCGTGCGCGAAAACCTGGGCAAGCTACGCGGCGCCAGCTTCGTGCGGCTGATCAACGTCAGCACGTCCGAAATGCTCGGGCGCACCATCCTGACGGCCTGCACCGTGCTGTTCAGCTTGCAGGGTCTGTTCATCTGGGGCACCGGCGAGCTCAAAGACTTCGCTCTGGCCCTGACCATCGGCGTCGTGCTCGGCATGTACTCGTCGATTTACGTGGCTCTGCCGCTCACCGAGTGGTTCGAGACCCGGTTCTTCTCGAAGATGAACAACAAGAAGAAGGCCCGCCCCACCACCCGTAACGTAGCGCCCGCGGTTTGAGGCGCCTTCGGCTGGGATTTTCGGCGCGAAGCGCGCGCCGCTCGGCCTTTCGTGCCTCGCTTGGGGCGGCGCGCGCGGGCATGGAACGCCCGGCGGGCCGGGCCGTTGACAGAGCAGGGGCCGTGCTTAGCTTTTCGAGCATGGCCGCTCCCCACTCTCCGGTCCTGACCCCCGAAAAGCTCCCGCTGGCTTTGAGCCCCGAGCTTTGGGAAGCGCTGACGCCCAGTCAGCGCGAGCTGTTTCAGCGCGCCGACCACCTGCTCGACACCTTCACCTTTGCTCCCGAGGTGGAGCAAAGCCTGGACGACTTGGTCGAGAAGAGCGGTGACGACGCGGACGACGTACTGTCGGCGCTGCGCCTCCTCGACACCATGGCGCTCGTCAACATCGAGTCGTCGGACGACGGCCCCGTGTTTTCCCTGCGCGCCACGCCGGAAGAGCACGTGCGCATCCAAGGCCCCGACAAGAAGATGCGCTGGGTCTTCATAGCCAGGCCGGTCGAGCCTAAAGATGTGGACCCTAGTACCTTGAACTGAGGGCTCGGAGTGAGCTGAGGCGTTGCCTTCGGCTTCTTGGTCTCATTTGCGCCTTGCCCTAGCGGCGGCGCGTCTCAGCTAACCTGAACCGCAGCGTGCGCTCGGCCTCGCCGAGTTTGTTCACTCCGGTCTGCTGGTGCCGATCGTGATCTGACCTCGCCAAGGTCGGTTGGCCGCGTTCCAGCTCGCGCGCAAGCGCGCTCGCGATCACCGTAAAGGTCCCCTGAGGCTCGAGAACCGAGAGACCAGCAAGTTGTGAAAAGGAGCAACTGGTCGGCTGGTCTAGCCGACTGAATCTCAGGTAACGGATGAGGTTTTCGTGGTGGACGCGGTTGGGGCGGCGTGGTCGAACGGCTGCGTTGGAAAGCGCGCGCGCGGTCGAGGCAGATAGCTTGAATGGGTTTCCGGCGCCCCCGTCGCTGCGGGCACAGGCGTTGGCGCGTGCCATGGGCATCAGCGTCACGGTGGCCAGCTGGCTCGACGGCTTGGGGCACGTCGAGCCAGAGGCCACGCGGCGCTTTCTGAACCCGCGTCTGGCGGAGCTCACGCCGCCGGATAGCATGCTCGATCGCAAGCCGGCGGCCGAGCGCATCGCGCGCGCAGTCCGCGAGCGGCAACGCATCGTCGTGTTCGGCGACTACGACTGCGACGGCATGACCAGCGCCGCGATCTTCACCGAGGCGCTGACGGCGCTCGGCGCCGACGTCACGCCGGTTTTGGCCAGCCGTTTCGATGGCGGCTACGGCTTGTCGGCAGCCGCGCTCCAGCGCGTGCTCGCTCAGCGACCGGGACTGCTCATTACCTGCGACTGCGGCTCTTCCGACCACGTCCAGCTCGAAAAGCTCGGGCCTCTCGGAGTGGACGCGGTGGTGGTCGATCACCATTTGGTGCCGGAGCAGCCGCTGCCGGTGCTGGCGTTCTTGAACCCGCACCGCCCCAGCTGCGGTTTTCCGTACAAAGGCCTGGCTTCGTGCGGGCTCGCGCTGTCGGTTTTGGCCGCCGTGCGGGCCGAGCTGGGCCGGGCGCTCGATCTGCGGCCGCTGCTGGATTTGGTGGCGATTGGCACGATCGCCGACGTCGCCCCGCTCAACGGCGACAACCGCGCGCTGGTCCGCGCTGGGCTCAAAGTGCTGAGCGAGGCGCGTCGCCCCGGCGTGCGCGCCCTGCTCGACCTAGCCAAGATCGACGCTGGCACCACGCTTTCGGCCGAAGACGTCGCGTTTCGGATCGCTCCGCGCCTGAACGCGCCGGGCCGCCTCGGTGCGCCGGATTTGGCCGTTGCGCTCTTGCTGGCCAAGACAGCCGACGCCGCTCAAGGTTTGGCCGCCGAGATCGAACAGCGCCAGCTAGAGCGGCGCGCCGTTCAAGATCGCATGCTCGAAGAAGCGTTGGCCGAGGTCGAGCGTGAGGGCTACCGCAATCGTCCGGCGCTCGTGATCGGGCGCGAGGGCTGGAATCACGGCATCGTCGGTATCGTGGCCGGCCGGCTCGCGAGCGAGCTCGGCAAGCCGGTGGTGGTGATCGGCTTCGAGGACGGCATCGGCCGAGGCTCGGTGCGTGGCCCCAAAGGCGCCCGCTTGCACGACGCGGTGAGCGCCTGCGCTCCGCTCTTGCGTCGCTTTGGGGGGCACCAAGCCGCAGCAGGCTTGGAGGTCACGCTCGAGCAGCTGCCCGCCTTGCGCGAAGCCTTCGAAACGGCCTGCGCCGCTCAGCCCGCCCTCGAGGTAGCGGACGACGTGCCCACGGTGCGCCTCGCGCCCAACGACTCCCTGGTCAAAGTGCTGTCCGACCTGAGCGAGCTCGAGCCTTGCGGTGAGAGCAACGTCGCCCCGGCGCTGGCCCTGATCGGGCGAGTCGTGTCGGCGCGCGAGGTGACCGGCGGTCACCTGAAGCTCGAGCTGGCGCTGGACGGCGGCCAGCGGCTAGGCGCTTTTGGCATCGGTATGGGCTCGCGCGCCGCGACCCTCACCGGTGACGTCGCGGTGTCGGGCAAGCTGCGTCCGGACCGCTACCGCGGCGGAAATGCCATCGAGCTCAAGCTGGAGAAGATTTGGTAGAGTGAGCCGATGGCCGGGACCGACGAACAGCCGCTGATCCGCTTCAAGAGCGTGCGCAAGGCCTTCGGTCCCAAGATCATCTACGCCGGGCTCGACCTCTCCATCAAGAAGGGGGAGGTGTTGACGATTTGCGGCGGCTCGGGCGTCGGCAAGAGCGTGATGCTCAAAATGCTAATCGGCCTTTTGCGCGCCGATCACGGCAGCATCGTGTTCGACGGCAAAGAGGTGACCAAGATGAAAGAGGAAGAGCTTGCCGTCGTCCGGCAACGCATCGCCATGCTCTTTCAAAGCGGCGCCTTGTTCGATTCGCTGAACGTCGGCGACAACGTCGGCTATGGCCTCGACGAACATTTTCGCAACAAAATGACCCCGGAGGAGCGCAACGAGCGGGTCGCGTGGGCGCTCGGCTTGGTAGGTCTACCGGGCATCGAAGAAATGGCGCCTGCGGATCTATCGGGCGGCATGCGTAAGCGCGTCGGCTTGGCGCGCGCCATCGCGGTGCGACCCGAGGTGCTGCTCTACGACGAGCCGACGACGGGTCTCGATCCGATCAATACCGCGCGCGTCAATCACCTGATCACGGGGCTGCAAGAGCGCCTGAACATCACCAGCATCGTGGTGACCCACGACATGAAGAGCGCCTTCTCCATCAGCGACCGCATCGCGATGGTGCACAGCTCGCGCGTGATCGCCTGCGACACGGTCGACGCCTTCCGCGCCTCGTCCGACCCGCGCGTCTCCGATTTCATCGAAGGCCGCGCCCCCGTCAAAGAATCCGTAGAGACTTTGCTTAGCTCTTAGCGGCTCAGCGGGCAGGAAGGCGGGAAGGCGGGAAGGGTTGTTGGGTGGTGAGCCTGTAGCGACATGGCATCGGGTTCGCGAGGACGCGTAGGGACAGCTGATTTCTTGTTTGGTCTTCCAAACAAGAAATGCACTTCCTTGCTCGCTTCCCGCCTTCCCGCCTTCCTGCGGATTCGCGCTCGAGTCGTACGGTGGGCCGAAATGCCGCGCATTGCCGGGTTTGCGGCGGGGGGTGGAAGTGGCAAGATTGCCGTTCCTTATGTCCGGCTGGGATCGGTAAGAGATGGCGCTGTCGCGTGAGTTCAAGGTTGGAGCATTCACGCTCGCGGGCCTCTCGGTGGTCGGCTTCGTCGTCTTCATGATCGGTGAAGAGCGCAAGCTGTTCGAGTCACAGCTGATCTACCAAGCCAAGTTCGAAGAAGTTCAGGGCTTGCGCCGCGGCTCACCCGTGCGCATGGGCGGCGTCGACATCGGCAGCGTGACGGAGGTGAAGTACGGCACCGTCGCCGAGGACAAGCAGATCCACGTGAAGATGAGCGTGGTGAAGGACGAGTCGCGCCGCATCCGTCAAGACAGCGTCGCGTCCATCGAGGCGAAGGGCCTCTTGGGCGATAAGATGATCGTCATCACCGTCGGCAACCAGAAGCTGCCCCAAGTGCCGCCCAACGGCGAGGTCCAGTCCAAAGAGGGCGACGACATGACCGCCATGATGGGCAAGCTCAGCAGCATTACGGTGCAGGTCGAGAAGGTCGTCGGCAACTTGGAGCGGACCACCAATTCTTTGGCCGACGAAAAGCTGCAGGGAGACCTGAAGAGCAGCGTCGAGTCGATGAACGGCATCCTCAAGTCGGTCGACGGCGGGGACGGCTACGTGGGCAAGCTGATCAAGAGCCCCGAAGAATCCCAGCGCTTGTCGCAGGTCATGCAGAACCTGGAGACGGCGACGGCGCAGCTGAACCGCACTACGGCCAGCATCAACGCCATCCTGGCGCGCGTCGAAAACGGTCCCGGGTTGGCGCACGAAGTGCTGTACGGCGAAGAGTCGGCCAAGGCCGTGAGTCAATTCGGCGGCGCCGCCGACGAGCTGCGCCAGACGCTCAAAGGCATTCGTGACGGCAACGGCATCGCCCGCAGCGTCATCTACGGTGACGAGGGCTCGCAGCAGATGCTGAGCAACCTCAACCAGATGAGCGGCGATCTGAAGCAAATCGTCGCCGACGTGAAGTCCGGTAAAGGCACGCTCGGCGCGCTGCTCGTCGACCCGTCCGTTTACGAAGACTTGAAGGTCGTGCTCGGCAACGTCGAGCGCAACAAGGCTCTGCGCGCGCTCGTTCGGTACTCCATCCGTCGCGACGGCACCCAGCCCGGCGTCGAAGTGCGCGATCCCTCGCCCAGCGCCGTGGGCGCCAAAAAGCCCGACGGCGCCGAGAAGCTATCGGTCGAAGCCGGCGCGTCGACGACGCCTGCGCCGTGACAGCGACGAGCGCTACTGGCGCATAAAGATCTCAGCGTCTGAAAATGCGCCGCGCAGAGCGGGCCGGGGACGCAAGAAACCTCGCGAATCGCGCTGGCTCGGCTCTTGCTGAGCGAGCCGCATGCTTCAACTACCCGCGCGGCGTTTTGGTCTCTTCTCATCACTCTCGCTGTTGGCCCTCACGGCATTGCCCATTTCGGCCTGTTCGACGGCCAATGACGGCTCGGGCGCCCCTGCCAGCTGCAGCGGCTTGGATACGAAGGTTCGCGCTCAGGCGACCCTGCGAGCCTACGCCGAGGCCGTTACTTCGCTGCGCGACCGCGCGTTGGAGGTCGAGGCCAAGTTCATGACGGTCTGCAACGCCATCAACGCGGACTTGGGGCTCGACACCAGCAAGACCACCGCGGAACAGGCGTGTGGAGTCCTGAAGCAACGCATCGACGCCGCCGCCAAGGCGGGCGTGACCGTGCAGGCTCAAATCGAGTTCAACTGTCACGCTGATGTCTCGGTTCAGGCCAACTGCGAGGCCGAGTGCCAGGTCGAGGCCAGCTGCGACGTCAAAGCACAGTGCACGGGCGGCGAGGTCGTGGTCGAGTGCAACGGCACTTGCAGTGGTCAGTGCGACGTGAGCGCGCCCAGCGTGGAGTGCCATGGGACCTGCCAGGGGTCTTGCTCTGCCGAGGTTACGGCCAGCTGCATGGGCGAGTGCGAAGGCAGCTGCAGCGCGCCGCGCTTCGACGGCACCTGCGACGCCGGCTGCAGCGCCAACTTTTCCGGTAGCTGCGAGGGCACGTGCGCGGGCAAATGCGACGGCAAAGACGCCAGCGGTAAGTGTGCCGGAAAGTGCGAGGGCACCTGTACCGGTAAAGCTACCGGGCATTGCGAAGCCAAATGTGAAGGCAAGCTCAGCGGCGGCAAGTGCGAGGGCATGTGCAACGGCTCGTGCGTGACGCACGGCGAGGCCCAATGCGAAGGCACCTGCAACGGCACTTGCTCCTACGAGCCAGGCGCCGCGACGTGCAAGGGCACTTGCCACGGTGAATGCTCGGCCGAGGTCAGCCCGCCCACCTGCACCGGCAAGCTCAACTGCGAGGGCAGCGCGGAGTGTCACTCCAGCTGTCAGGCCCAGGCCAGCGCTCAGGTCGACTGCCCGCCTCCGGCCGCGACCGTGCAGGTCGTTGGTGACGCGGAGCTGCAGGCGGCCTTGGCCGCGCACATCAAAGACTTCGGCGCCGCCGTCAACCTAGCGATCGCGCTGAAGGACCCGATCGCAGAAGTCGCCGGCAAGACCATCGGCGCCTTCGAGGCCATCGGTGACGTCGGCGTCTCCGGCGCGGCCTGCATGGCCAGCTCGCTCAGCGCCGCGGTCGAGGCGCAAGCGAGCATCAGCGTCTCGGTCAGCGCCAGCGCCAGCGTGCAAGGCTCAGCGGGCTGACCCGCCGGCTAGCGCTTTTTCGAGGCCTTCGGCTCACGGTGTGGGCCGAGCTCGACCCGGAAAAGCGGCACGATTTGGCTCGAAATCACGGCTTGCCCTACGCGGGTATCGAGCGTGATTTCCGAGCCATTCGTGCGTTGGCCGGTGTCCTGATAGCGTAGTCCGCTCGGCGCTTGGTCGGTCTCCGAGCGGTACAGCTCGCGGTCCAGCATGCGCATGCCCATGATCTGCGTCGTGGAGTCGTACAGCAGCGCGGAGCCGCACGAAACATGCAGCTCTTCCAACGAGTCGCCAAAGCCGGTCCCGTAAATCACGCACGGCGAACCGGGTCGAAGCGGCTGCCCCTCGGCCTTGACGACGTCCATGTCGATCTTGAGCGTGAACGGCGTGCCTTGCTTGGCAGGCGGTCGCTCGTTGGTGGCCCGGCGCTCCGCAGCGGCGCGCTCCGCAGCGGCGCGCTCTTCAGCGGCTCGAGTCCGAGAGCGAGCTTGGCTTTGGGCGGCGGCCTCCTCGCGGCGCTGGTCACCGTCGATTTCGAGCTTGGCCATCACACCGCCGAACGCGAGCGTGCCCCCGAGCGTCAACGCGATCATCGGAGACGAGAGCTTTTCCCGCTTCTTGGCCCGAGGCGACTCATAGCTTCGCGCTTCTTGCCGCTGCGCCAAGGCGCGCTGCGCGTCGGCGTGCGCCGCTTTGCGCGCCTTGTTGGCTTCGGCCTCGGCGCGGTTCTGCAGCTTCTGGCGCAGCGGCGACGGCCCCTCGAACAGCAGCCAAAAAGGCGTCGGGGCCGCGTCCCTGCCGGGCTTGGGCCGAGCGCGCGCGGCCACGTGGCAAGACGTTCGACAGTACTGGCAGGTGACGATGCTGGCAGAGCCCGAAAGCGTGAGCCCGGCGCCACAAGTCGGGCAGCGCAGCGCCGTGACTCCCGCTTCTTCGTGAACTACCGCTTCCGGCCGGCCGAGCTCGTGCTCGTCGGCGATGATACCGACCAAGCCGCGGGCGCGCTGCGACAGCTCCTTGGGCAGGCCGTAGCGGTGCTCGACTCGGCAAGCCGCGCAAGCCACCAGCACCTCGCCTTGGGCGCGGTTCGCAACGGTCAGCGGCGCCTGGCACTCGTCGCACAGCGGCAGCCCCGGGGCGGCGCTGAGTCGCAGCGTTTGCTCCCCGCGCTCGAGCTCGGCTGTTGCCGCGCTCACGCCCAGCTCGGCGTGAGGGTTGTACTGCGCGATCGAGCTACCGGCTTCGGGTAAGAGTCCTTCCGGATGCGGACCGGTCAAGTCGGCCACGGCGTGGGCGTGCTCCAGCGGTGTCCACCACTGCTTGGCGTCGAAGCGCTGCGCGATACCGCAGCTCAGGCAGTCCACGGAGCCATCGAGGTCCAGGTGATTGAGCGCCGAACGGTGGCCACAAGCGCGGCACTCGAACGAAGCTCGTACGCGCGCCCACAGTAGCCCCTGCTGCGCGACGGGTGCCCACCAGCGAGGCTCTCCGAGCTCGTGTCCACAGTGCTCACAGCGGCTCGCTTGGAGCGGTCCGACGCCGCCACAACCCGGGCACAGCGGAAGGTGGCCTGCCGGAAGACTCCCATCCATGGCTGAAACTGCAGCGTAAAACGTGTCCGGCACCGGTTGCCGCATTTCTTTGCAAGTGCTTCAATCAGGGCGTTCTTGGGCTTTTCTTGGAGGGTTGCATGAGGCCACTAGGCGCGCTGTCTGGGATCTGGTGTGTGTGGCTGGCCATCGCTTGCTCGGGCGGTACGTCGAAGAACGACGCGACGGCCTCGGGTGGCCAAGGCACCGCGGGCACGGCTAGTGGCCAGAACAGCAACGCGGGCGGCGGCCAGTCGAGCGGAGGAGGGGGCAGCGTTGGGACCAACACGCCGCTCACCGACTATGCGCGCCTCTACGCCGCGTCGACCTGCGTGCTGCTTCAGCGTTGCCTGGGTGGGCTGGCGGCCAAGCTCGACGCTTGCACCGACTCGCTGGAGCTCGCCTTCCGCGAGCAGGTGGTGTCCGTGATCGATCAAGCCGTGAAGGAGGGGCGCGTCCTGTATGACCCCAAGGGGCTGCCGGCTTGCCTGGCCACCCTGGAGAAGGCCAGTTGCGACGAGGTCTTGTTCACCGAGTGTAGCGGGGTGTTCGTGGGTACCAAAAAGACCGGCGAAAGCTGCGTCTTGGACTTGGAGTGCGCCGACCAACAACAGTGCGCGGTAAGCGGCATGTGCCCCGGAACTTGCACGCCCGCCGGCAAGGCCGATGAGGCGTGCTCGACCTACAATCGCTGCGCCCCAGGGTTTGCCTGTGTCGACGAGCTGTGTGTCGAGGCGGCCAAGCTGGGGGAAGCCTGCAGCGCTACGACCCGCTGCCAGGGCTACGGCTATTGCTCGGGCCTCGAGGCGACCACACCCGGCGACACAGGCACCTGCGTGGCGCGCAACGAGCTCGCCACCTCCGGCCAAGACGAGCCCTGCGAGCCGTTCAGCGAGCCACTGTGCAAGGCAGGCTTCGTCTGCACCACGCGGCTGGCAGGCGAAGAAGTGGTCGGTAGCTGTCAAAAGCCGGTGGCGTCAGGTGCCGCCTGCACTTACTCGACGCCTGACCCCTGCCCCGAGGGCGAGTACTGCAACATCACCAGCGCGGCTGGGGTGAAGCCCGCTACCGGCTCCTGCAAGGCGTGGCCAAAAGCCGGTGAGACCTGCCTGTTCGACGGGGCCCGCGTCGCCACCTGCGCGCCGGGCGCCGAGTGCGACGTTACATCGAAGCTGTGCGTGACCACGAGCCACCTGGACGGACCGTGTAGCTCCGACGCCGGCTGCTACAGCGATACCTGCGTGGACGGCAAATGTGTGCCGCGCGTCGAATGCGAAGAGAGTGAGCGCGCCCGGTTGCCTCTATAGTAGGCGGGCATGACCGCGTCGTCGCGACCGAGCCTCGAGGCGCTGCCCGATTGGAGCGCAGTACCGAGCGACTCCGAACAAGATCGCAAGCTCGTCAACCAGCGCTTGGCCTTCTTCGCGGCCATCGTCGGCCTGGTCTCGGCGGCGTTCTACGTCTTCGTCCAGGTTCTGGGCCTCTTCGTCAATCCGCGTTGGCGCGAGCAGCTCGTGCATCCGGCTTCGATGATGCACGTGGGCGCAGTGCTGGTGTTTCTTGCGATGTGGCTGCTGTGTCGCAAGGGGCACCGCTCGTCGTCCGAGCTGAACGTGATTCACCTGGTCGGCCTGCTCTCGATGAGCGTGCTGTACTCGCTGATGGTCGGGCTCGCCCCCGACTCGAACTTCACGCAGTCGCTGATCCTGACTCTGATCATCGTCTCGACGTTGACGACGCACGCCATCATCGTGCCCGCTACCGCGCGGCGCATGGCTTGGCTCACGACGTTGGCCGTGCTGCCGGTGCCGCCCACCGCCTACTGGGTCAGCACCAACAACCCAACCGACCATGTCGCGGGCATCAGCTGGGTCGGCGTCGTGGCGGCGGCGTTCGTGGGTATGTGGTGTCTGACCGTCGTCATCACCTCGGCCTTGGCCTCGCGCGTGATCTACGGCTTGCAGCAGAAGGTGCGCGCCGTCACCGAGCTGGGCCAATACACGCTCGAAGAAAAGCTGGGTGAAGGCGGCATGGGCGCCGTGTACCGCGCGCGCCACGCGCTCTTGCGGCGCCCCACGGCCATCAAACTGCTATCGGCAGGGCGCGGTGACGAGCGGCAAATTCAGCGCTTCGAGCGCGAGGTGCAGCTGACAGCCTCGCTCACGCACCCCAACACGATTTCAATCTACGACTTTGGTCGCACGCCGGACGGCATCTTTTACTACGCCATGGAGCTCATCGACGGCATCACGCTCGAGGAGCTGGTGACGTTCGGAGGGCCGCAGTCGCCTCGCCGCGTCGTGCATTTGCTGACTCAGGTGTGTGCGGCCCTGGCCGAAGCGCATGGTTTGGGGCTCGTGCACCGCGACATCAAGCCCGCCAACATCATGCTCAGCCTGCGCGGCGGCGTGCCCGACTACGTCAAAGTGCTCGACTTTGGCCTGGCCAAAGAGGTGAAAGAGCGCGATCCGGCCATGACCGCCAGCAACACGTTGCTCGGCACGCCGCTGTATCTGGCGCCTGAAGCCATTACCGACCCCGAGCAGGTCGGCGCTCGCACCGATTTGTACGCGCTGGGTGCCGTGGCCTACCAGCTGCTCACGGGTCGCCCACCCTTCGAGGGGTCGAGCGTGGTCGAGGTGTGCTCCAAGCATTTGTTGGCCGAGCCAACCGCGCCGTCTCTGGCCACCACCCGCCCGATACCGGCTGCTCTCGAAGAGCTGGTGTTGACCTGCCTAGCCAAGTCACCCGATGCGCGCCCGCAGAGCGCCCAGGTCCTCCGCGAAAAGCTCGAAGCTCTCGAGCTGGGAGAGCGCTGGACGGTGGCGGACGCGAGCGCCTGGTGGGCCAAAGAGGCGCCCAAGCTGCTAGTTTCTGCCAAGGCCGAGCGCCGCCATTCTGGCGGTAGCTCGCCCGCCACCGTCGCCATCGATCTGGACCGCCGTTCGCGCGCTGGCTTGAGCACCGGCGTGCTGGCTAGCTAGCGGCCCGTTCACAGGTTCATGCCGCCCGACACCTCGATGCGCTGACCGTTGAGCCAGGCGCTTTCGGGCGCCAGCAGCATGGCCACGGCTCCGCCAATGTCGTCGGGCAGGCCGACGCGGCCGAGCGCTGTCATCGAGGTGACCATGCGCTGGATATCGGCGTTGTCGCGCACGTGGCCGCCGCCAAAATCAGTAGCGATGGCCCCAGGGGCGATCACGTTGACGCTGATGCGCCGAGCGCCCAGCTCTTTGGCCAGGTAGCGCGTGAACACCTCGACCGCTCCCTTCATGGAGGCGTACGCCGAGTAGCCCGGAAGGGAGAAGCGCGAAAGCCCGCTCGAAACATTGAGGATGCGTCCGCCGTCGGCGATCAGCGGCAGCAGGCGCTGGGTGAGCAGGTACGGCGCCTTGAAGTGCATCTGGTACATCTCGTCGAGTTGCGCGGGCGTGGTCTCGACGGCGCTGGCGTACAGCCCAGCGCCGGCGTTGTTGACCAGGTAGTCGAAGCTCCTACGCTGCCAAGTGCGTTGAAGCTCGGCCGCGAGCGTGGTCGCGAAGGCCTCGAACGAGGCGCTGTCGGTCAACTCGAGCTGTAGCGCCAGGGCTTTGCGGCCCAAGGCCTGGATCTCCTGCACGACCTCGGCCGCCTCAGCCGCCTTGGAGCGGTAGGTGAAGACCACGTCGGTGCCCTGCTTGGCGAGGTGCAGGGCCATGCTGCGGCCCAAGCCGCGGCTACCGCCGGTGATGAGCGCGATCGGAGTTTGTCGAGACTTTTCCATATTGTCCGCCTTGCTGGTCCCGTTGATTGATTTGTATTTCGGAACTGAGTTCAGCATAGCCACCTGAAGTTCTGGCGGAAGACAGCCAGTTTGCGACATACTGTCTCGTAAAACGGAACAATCTATGGACCTAGAAGCCGTGCGCATGTTCGTGAAAGTCGCTGAACAGGCCAGCTTTACCCGCGCCGCCGAGCAACTGGGGCTGTCCAAAGCGCGCGTCTCGACCCGCGTGCAGCAGCTCGAGAACGAACTGGGCAGTCGGCTGCTGCAGCGCTCCACGCGCGCGGTGCGGCTCACGGTCGACGGGGAGCAATTCTTGGCGCGCGCTCGGCAGTGGGTGTTCGACGCCGACGAGCTGGGCGGCATGTTTCAGGCGCCCAGCACGCTGCGCGGTCGAGTGCGCGTCGACATGCCACAGACCTTGGCGCGCTCGCTGTTCATCCCGCGGCTACCGGAGCTAATAGCCGCGCACCCCCAGCTGGAGCTGCTCCTCAGCACGACTGACCGCCGCGTGGACGTGATCCGTGAGGGATTCGACTGCGTGCTGCGAGTCGGCAAGCTCGTCGAGTCGGGACTCACGGCGCGCAAGCTGGGGCATATGCCGATGGCCAACTGCGCCAGCCCGCAGTACCTCAAGAAGTACGGCACGCCGCGCAGCCTGGAAGACTTGGACCAGCACCTGGTCGTGCACTACTCGTCTAAGCTCGGCGCAGACGCTCCTAGCTTCGAGTACCGCGACGGCAACCGCTACCGGGAGCGCCCGATGCGCAGCCTGATCACGGTCAACAGCTCTGACTCGTTCAACGCCGCTTGCGTGGCCGGGCTCGGCATCATTCAGGCGCCGCGCTCGGGCGTTTTGGCCAATATTGCCGCGGGCGAGCTGGCCCTTGTGCTGCCGCAATACGGCTGCGAGCCGCTGCAAGTCTCGCTCGTGCACGCGCACGGGCGTCAGGTTCCGCAGGCCGTGCGCGTCGTGATGAGCTGGATGGAGCAGCTGCTGAAGCCGCAGTTGGATTGAGGGCTTGCCACGCGGAGGGCGTTGCCTGATACGGGTGAAGCCATGGACGAGGGAAGCGTGCGACAGGGCGAGCTGCTGGTGGCGTTCTTGCCCGAGGAGCTGGTTGGCGTCGTTCAAGACATCACGCCCATCAACGAGGGGTTGTCGGGCGCGGGCGTATACGCCGTCACGACGTCTCGCGGCGCCTACGTGCTGCGTGTCCAGCCACCAGAGCTCGCCGAGGACAACTTTACCCAGCAGCTGCGTGTCATGCGTCGCGCGGTAGAGGCGGAGATTGCGCCGCGGCTGGTGCATGTCGACGAAGCGGCGCGTGCTGTCGTGTCGGAGCGCGTTCAGGGTATGCCGGTATCGGCCGCCTTGGCCAACCCGGCAGATCGGCCGCGCGTGCTCGGTTCGGTGATCGAGCAGCTCCGGCGCTTGCACGCCCTGGACACCACGGGCATCACCCGGCAAGAACCGCTGCCGTACACGCGTAAGATCTGGGAGGCGCAGCGCGCGCGCCCGGGCTTTCCGGCTTGGGCTAGCGATTTGGGGCCCATCTTCGGCGCCATCGCACCGTTGCTGGAAGCCGATGCTCGCTTCACGCTGAACCACAACGACGTGAACCCGGGCAACGTGCTGTGGGACGGCACGCGCGCCTGGCTGATCGATTGGGAAGCGTGCGGCGTCGGCCACCCGTACTTCGACCTGGCTTGCCTCGCCCTGTTCCTCCGCTTGGATGAAGCCACGGCCTTCGCGCTCGCCGAACGCCACGACGGTGTGTCCTTGACCGACGCGTCGCGCGCCAGCTTTCGCGCTTTGCGCAAGCTCGCCGGCCTGCTCTGCGGCTTGAACATTCTCGGCGCTGCGACGGAGCTGAGCGGTGGCACGGCAACGAGCATCGCCGAAGCGCCAACGCTCGCCGCTTGCTACGAGGGCATGTTCAGCGGTCGCCTTCCGCTGCAGAGCCAAGCCGGCCTGCTCGCGTTCGGCCAAGCCCTGCTGGCGCTCGGCGTGACGGCCCCGTTGTCTGACTGAGTCGGGCACCCTCAGCGCCGGCGCGCGTCCGTTCCCCTACGTTCGGCAACATCCCTCGGCGAAGCGCTCGCGCCCCTGCCAGCAATGCGCCCGGGGCGTCGCGAGCGGCCACGAATCGCGAGCTCACTCTTTCGGCGGTGCACCGTAGAGCGGGGTCGGCCCGCCGCTACCAGCTGTGCCGGCATTCGCCCCACCGCTGCCGCTAGCGCCGCTGCTGCCGCTAGCGCCGCTGCTGCCACTAGCACCACCGCTGCCACCGGCACCGCCGCCACCAGCGACTCCCGCTGTGCCGCCGTTGCCGATATTGTCGCTGCCTCCGGGCGGTGCGCCGTACGTCGGTGCATAGCCACCCAGGGGCGGAATCCCGTACGGCGGCGCAACGTTGCCGCCTATACCGTTGAACATGCCGGCGCTGGTTCCGCCGGCACCCGCGGCACCCGCCGTGTTCGCGCCACCGGAGCTGGAGCCGCCCGCGCTGTTTGCTCCACCACTGCCCGGCTTGCCGGTTTCAGATTCACCTCCGCAGGCGATGAGCGAGGTAGCCCCGACCAGACTTGCGCCGAAGGCGAACGTTGCCGCACGGCCCAATCGGCCGCGCGGTAACGCAGGCGGCGACAAATACTGGAGCGCGAGCGCGACCGAGCAAAAGGGACAGGCCGCCTCGCTCTGCCGCACGTGGCGTGCACAGTTGGGACATGGGACGAGATGATTCATGGCGCCGCTTCCTCCCGCAGTTCAGCCTCAGTATAGCGCTGCCTATCTGTGAGGCAGGATTTTTCGTGTGCCAGGCTTCTTTGCTGGCGTTTTGATCTTGGCGGTGCGGAGGACCATGTAGGCCTAGCCGTGGAACCAACGCAGGGCGCGCCGCAGAGCAAGGTGAAGAGGCGCCAGATTCAGACGGCGAAGTGACGCAGGCTCAGCGCGCCTTCGCCAGCGCCTTCTCGAAGAAAGGCGAGCTCTTGGCCAGCTCTTCCATGTAGCCGCGCACGTCCTCACGCGCTTCGCGGCTCAGCTGGGCAAAGGGCGTAACGTGCTCGGTCGGCACGTAGCGGAAGGTGAAGTTGATGCGCCGCGTCCGAAAGCCTTCGATGTCGGGCGGTAGCGCAAAGCCTTCGCGCTTGTCCACGCGCTGCACGCGATGAAACACCTTGTCTTTGAAGAAGTTGCCGCCAAAAATTTGCAGGCTGGCGTCGTCCAGCCACTGCGCAACAATCGGAGCTTCGCGTTCGCCGATGCGGCGCGAGCGCACGAACTGAAACAAAGCACGCTCGCCGATCGACAACGACGCCACCGGCCCTGGCTCGAAGTCGCGGTGCTCGCCGACGCGCGCGGTGTCGACCCACTTTTCGCCTTGGAGGCGCGCGCCGTAAAAGTTCACCAGGCACGTATTCAGGCGGTAGCCGGGGGGAATATCTTTGCGGGGGAACAGCTTCGCGATGCGGCGCTCGGTGTCGGCGACTAGGCGCGCCAACACTTCGGGAAACGGCTCGGCGGCAACGCAGCGGTTATGCAAGCCGCGCGGTGGTCGGTAATAATCCAGGCAGGCGAACTGCCAGTTCCCTAGCCAATACACCGGGCGCAAGAGCTCGCGCTGGGTTTGGCCCTCGGGCGGGGCGCGCCGCGTGGAGTAGCGCTGCTCCCAAATCGGCCGGAGCGCCGTAAGCCACGTCAGTAGCTGCTCCCGATCGCGCGCCTTCAGGTAGCCGGGAAAGTAGTGGTGTCCGCGCTGGTCGTGGACTTCTTTCAGGCTCCGGGACAGAGCCCCGCGTGCGGGGGGAGACGGAGGCCTGCGTGTGGAGGCGGACGGAGGCTCGGCCAAGGCGTAAAATGCGCTTACACGAGTGTGGCCGGAGCGTGAAGGGCTATACTCGGCCCATGCGCTTTCTGGAGCGGCTCGGCCGCGCGATCCTGATCCTGACCGTGTTCGGAATCGCGTCGTACTTTTCGATGCAGTCGGGTACGGGCGGCTTGTGGCGGGGGCTCGAGTCCGCGCACGCGGTCACGGCGCCGGGTCAGCCCAAGGCTCCGTACGATCTCACGCAGCTCGTCGCCGTCAACGAGACGCTCAACACCATCCGCACCAAGTACGTGGACCCAAGCCGGGTCAAGCCGCGGCAGATGTTCTTGTCGGCCTTGAACGAGATCCAGCGCGAGGTTGCGCAGGTCATCGTGCGCCACGAAGACAAAGCCAAGGTCGTCAAGGTGCAGGTCGACAGCGAGTCGGCCGAGTTCCGGGTCGACAACGTGCAGGGCCCCTGGGACGTGGCGGCGCGCCTGCGCGAGGTGTTCAGCTTCCTGCAAGCCAACCTCAAAGACACCGAGGTAGATTTGCGCGAGGTCGAGTACGCGGCCTGCAACGGCATGCTGCGCACGCTCGATCCGCACAGCGTGTTCTTGAGCCCCGAGGCGTACCGCGAGATGAACCTGTCGACGTCCGGCCATTTCGGCGGCCTCGGCATCGTGATCTCGATCCGCGATCAAGCGCTCACGGTCATGCGCCCCATGCCCGGCACGCCCGCCGGTCGCGCGGGCCTCAAGCGCCTCGACCGCATCACCAAGATCAACAACGAATCCAGCCTCAACATGCCGCTCGATGACGCGGTGGGGCGCCTGCGTGGCAAGCCGGGCTCCAAGGTCACGGTTTGGGTGCACCGCGACGGCCCCGAAGGCTGGGCCGGCTCGCGCCCGTTCGAGCTCACGCGCGAAGAGATCCAGGTCAAATCGGTCGACTATCGCTCGCTGGGCGGCGGCGTTGGCTACATCCGCCTGAAGCAGTTCCAAGCCTCCAGCGCAGACGAGCTGGACGAAGCGCTGAACGAGCTCGGCAAGAAGGAAAAGATCAAAGGCCTGGTGCTCGACCTGCGCGGCAACCCCGGCGGTCTGCTCGAGCAAGCCGCCAAAATCGCCGACCGCTTCTTGGAGGACGGCGTCATCGTCTCGACCGTCGGCACCGCCGAGGGCCGCGAAGAAAAGCGGGCCACGCGCCACGGCACCGAGCCGAACTACCCGATAGCAGTGCTGGTCAACGGCTCCAGCGCCAGCGCCAGCGAGATCGTCGCGGGCGCGCTCAAGAACCTCGACCGCGCCGTCATCGTCGGCCAAACGACGTTCGGCAAGGGCTCCGTGCAGCTGGTGTTTCCCAACGTCACGCCCGAGCACGCCGCGCTCAAGCTCACCATCGCTCAGTACCTGACGCCGGGCGACATCTCGATTCAAGGCGTGGGCGTCGCGCCCGACGTCGAGCTCGACCCGATGACGGCCGACACGCTCGAGATGGACCTGTACCGCTCGGAGCGCGGGCTGCGCGAGCGCGACCTGACCAAGAGCCTCACGGGTGCTGCCAAGCATCCGACCGAGCAGTCGTTCTTCCGCATGCGCTTCAACTTGCCCGAGACCGAGCGCGCCAAGATCCGCGAGCGCGGCGGCGACATCGAGGACGAGTTCGAGCTGGATACGCCCATCAAAATCGCCCGCGATTTGGCGACGAAAATGGCTCCTGGCAAGCGCGGTGAGCAGCTGCGCTCCGTGAAAGCCGTGCTCGAAAAGCTGCAGGTCACCGAGGTCGACGCCATCGCGGCCGACCTGAAGCGCATCGACATCGACTGGTCGGCGCCTCCCAAGGACTTTGCCAACGCGCCCAAGCCGAGCGACTTCGAGGTCACGACCAAGACCGACAAGCCGAACGACACCGTCACCTCCGGCGACAGCATGTCGCTCAAGGTCTCGGTCAAGAACAAGGGCACGGCGCCCGTGTACCAGCTGCGCGCCATCACCAAGAGCGACGGCGCTTACTTCGACGAGAAGGAGCTGGTGTTCGGCAAGATCATGCCGGGCGAGACCAAGAGCGCCACCGTACCGCTCGGCTTCTGCGACATCGAAGGCCACAAGCCGGGCTCCACGGAGCCGCTGCCGCTCGACGCCAAGCGCGTTTGCAAGATCCCGCTCGACGCCGACACCCGCGCCGACGTCATCAAGGTGCGCTTCGTCGCCGAAGGCTCGGAGCCGCCGCCCGAGGGCGAAGTGCGCCCCACCATCACGGCGCAGCCCCAGCCCATCTTTGCCTACACCTACCAAATCGTCGACAACCGCCCCGGCAACGGGGACGGCCAAATCGCTCGCGGCGAAGGCGCCACGGTGTACATGACCGTCAAGAACGTCGGCAAAGGCAAGTCGTTCGAGACGCAGGCCAACCTGCGCAATCTCACGGGCGACGGCCTCCTGCTGCACGCCGGCCGCTTCGACGTCTCCAACCTCAAGCCCGGCGACTCGCGCACCGTCGCCTTCACCTTCGACGTGCTCGACGAGCTGCAAGAAAACTTCGTCAACTTCGAGCTCAGCGTCACCGATCGCGACCTGCGCGTTGGCTCCAGCGAAAAGGTGAAGCTACCCCTCACCAAGAGCCCGCTGTCGCTCGTCAAAGCCACTGGCAAGGTCGCGCTACAAAGCGTGGCCGGCGTCCGCGCCCAACCGCTCAGCGCCGCGCCCGTGCTCGCCGAGCTCGAGAAGGGCGCCGTCGTCGACAAGCTCGCGACCTTCGGCCCCTACACCAAGGTCAGCCTCGGCGACGATCGCTTCGGCTTCGTCGAAACCAAGGCCCTCAAAGACGGCGCCGCCGGCGCGGTCAAAGTTGGCCTCAAGCCGCTGCTCTCGCACTCGCCGCCGCTGCTCGAGGTCACGCCCGCCAAGCTCTCGGTGCGCGACGCCAAGGTGCACATCGAAGGCCAAGCCAACGACTCCGACAAGGTGCTCGACACCTTCATCTTCGTCGGCTCCCGCAAGGTCTTCTACCAGTCCAACCGCAAGGCCGAAGACCCCACCAAGCTCAAGTTCTCGCTCGACACCGAGCTCCAGCCCGGCATCAACGTCATCACCGTCGTTGCCCGCGAGTCCGAGGACACCACCAGCCGCTACACCATGATCATCCGCCGCGACGGCCCCGCCGGCGAAGCCCTGAAAACGACGCGCGGCGAAGCCCTCGGCGACGACCTCGGCATGGACTCCGAAGACTGATCGAAGGGGCTGCCACCCCGCAGCCCCCTTGCAGAAACTACCGGAGCGTCTTCAGGTCTCGCTGAACGAGCGAGACTCGACAGGGAGGCGGGGAGGCGGGGAGGTCCGCGAGGCGAGATTTTTTGGGGGTTCGCGCTGCCGCCAGCGAGACCACAGCTCCATGGCGGGCACGGGTCAGTTCTCGTGCTCGCCTCGAGGGAAATATTTTTGGCTTTGGTCCTCCGGTCCTCCAAAGACAAAATGCGTTCTCGCCCTCGCGGACCACTTGGTCCTTCAGGGCACGGGCGTCGCGGTGCTGCCGAACTACTTGGTGGCGGAGCTGGTGAGTCGCCGCAAGCTGCTGCGGCTCGCCGCACGCAAACAAGTGCCTCAAAACGCGGTGCGGCTGGTCTGGCGCAAGGCGGCGATCGAAACGTCGCGCTTCAAGACAGTGCGTGACGCCTTGCTCGCCCCCGAGGGCAAGGCGCGCGGCTAAGCGCGCGGTGTTGTATCGCTTCGCGCCGTCTAGCAGGCAGCTGTTGGCGTGCGCTTGCAGCTTTGCGCCCTTGGCAAATCGCGGCGACTGGAACCGGTTCTTTTGGGGAGAAACTACGAGCCGAATCGGCGCTTCGCGGTCACTATTGGCCCCGATGCGCGCTCTCAGGCTCGGTGTTTGGGCTGTTGGTTGTGTGGCGACGTTAGTGGGTTGTAGCGACGACGCGACGTCCGGTGACCAAGCCACGGGCGGCCAAGGCACGCAGAATCCGACCGGCGGGCAGTTTTCCGCGGCCGGCTCGGGCCAGAATCCCCAGCCAACGGCTGGCGCTAGCGTCGGCACGGGCGGCAACGGCAGTGGCACGGCTGGCACCGCAGGCACGGGTCAGGGCGGGGCCAATTCCAACGGCGGTACTGGCAGCGGTGGCACCGGTAACAAGGGCGGCAGCAGCAGCGGCGGCAGCGCTGGTGGCGGCGCTGTCATGACCAACAAGGTCTTCAGCCAATGTCGCCTGCACTTTGGCACCATCGACAGCAAGGCCAAGGAGAACCCCGCGCTCATTCCCGAGCTCGACTTCTTCACACCGGGTTGGATGGGACTTTCGGACACCTTCGACCAAAAGTACGTCTGCGACGAAGGCAAAGAGGGGGCGGCGCTGGGTAAGCTGGTGCCGGTCATCGTGGCCTACGTGTCGGCGTTCTACGTGAAGCGCCACCATGGCAATTTGTGCGACTGCAACGTCACGACGTGCGGTCAGACCGACGGCAAAGCCAACGACCTTTGCCACTTTGGCTCGCAATACATTCAGCAAGATTTGGCCGCCATCATCAACGTGTACAAGAGCTACGCGCAGGGCTACGCGGCCTGTTACGGCACCACGCGCCCCATCATTTTCGAGATGGAGCCGGACTGGTACCAGTACACGAGCGCTGACCAGGGGGATCCGATGACCAAGGCGGAGGCCGGCATGATCCTGGGTCAATTCGTAGCGGCCATCAAACAGCACCTGCCCAACGCGGTGTTCTCGATCGACATCTCGCCGTGGGTGGACGACAACGGCGGCTCCAACGGCAAGGACTGGTACTCGCATTTCGATTTGTCGCAGTTCACGTTCGTGAACACCTCGGGCGGGAGCACGCTGGGGGCGAACACCAAGATTCGCAACGACAACGCCATGACCTGGGCGGGCGTCAGCGGAGTCACTGGCAAGGGCGTGCTGGCCGACACCGGCTACGGCGCCGCCGGCGTCTCCGCGGGCCACGACGCGCATTGGGACGACGCCAACAACCTGAACGCGCGCCTGGCGGACGGCGTGGTTTCGATCAGCCAGTACAACCCCAAGAGCGATTGGGCGAACACCATCAAGAGCGTGCGCAGCCAGCTGAAGACGCCTAAGTATTGCCCTTAGGGGTTAGGAGTGAGGGGTTAGGGGGTAGTCGGCGGAGGGGCTTGGGGGAGAGGGAGGGCGGTGCTGAGTGGTTTTGTGAAAGCTTAGGACTGGGTCGCGCAACTGGTTGGCGATGAACGGCTCGCGGCGCTCCCTTGGTTGGGTCAAGCTCCTTTCCCTCGGATGCGCGGGGCTGCCGCTGCTCGTGGCGTGCGGGGAGGACAATCCGAGCGGTGGCGCCGACACGATGCCAACCGCGGGCTCGGCAACCAGTGGTGGTCAACCCACCGGGACGGCTGGCGCCGCGCCGGTTGGGACTGCCGGTAGCGCGAACAATGCGGCCGGCACTAGCGTCAGCGCGGGCGCGGGTTCCGGCGGCGCCGACAGCACCGCGGGTGCGGCTGGCTCGACGTCGCAAGCCGGCGCGGCGCCGACAGCGGGCGCGGCTGGCTCGGGCAATAATGGCGGCGCGGGCGGTAGCTCGGCTGGCTCGGGTGCTGGCGGCTCGTCCGGCTCTGCGGGCACGGGTGGTGGCGGTAGCGCGCCAGACTGCAACAGCGTGACGGGGCAACCCGTCGTGACGGTGGGCGCGAGCGGCGCCAATTTCACGACCATCCAAGCGGCGCTGAACAGCCTTTCGAAGACCAATACGACGCTGACGCAAATTCGCATCGCGCCCGGTACCTACAAGGAAAAGCTGCAGATTCAGGTGCCGAACATCACGCTGTGCGGCCAAACCGGCAAAGCAGCATCCACCATTTTGACGTACAGCGACAACGCCAACACGCCAAACGGCAACGGCGGCACGCTGGGCACGACAGGCGGCGCCAGCACGACGCTTTCGGCGAGCAACGTCTCGGCCGAAAACCTGACGTTCGCCAACAGCACGCCGCAAGGCGGTTCCCAAGCGGTGGCGCTGCTGGTGACGGGCGACCAAGTGCAGTTCCGAAATAGCCGCTTCATCAGCTTTCAAGACACGCTGTACGTGCGCAAGGCCAAGCAGTACTTCCGCGACTCTTACATCGAAGGCACCGTCGACTTCATCTTTGGCGATGCCACGGCGGTGTTCCAAGACTGCACGGTGCACAACGTATCGGGCGGCACCGCCGTGACGGCGCCCAACACCGCGCAAAATGTCGCCTACGGCTTGGTGTTCCTCGGCGGCAAGCTCACGGCGGCCAGCGCGGTGGGCAAGGCCTCCATGGCCCTCGGTCGCAACTGGGGCGCGTACGGCGCCGCGGCCTTCTTGAAGACAGAGCTCGGCGCGCACATCAAGCCCGTGGGTTGGGTGCCGATGGGCGAAAACACGCTCGATACCGCGCGCTTCTCCGAGTATCAAACCACCGGCGACGGCGCGACCCCGAGCGCCATCTCGGCGCGCGCTCCGCAGTCCAAGCAGCTGTCAGCGGCAGAAGCCGGCAACTACACGCTCGCCAAGATCTTCGGCAACTGGGTGCCGAGCTACAGCAAGTAGGCGGCGCGCTCAGTCGTCGTCGTCTTCGTCTTCGTACTCAAAGTTGAGCACGGTGGACCAAGAGCCATCGGGCTGCCTCGTCAGCTGCACGTGGATGCGGTTGACGTAAGCGCCTGCCGCCCAGTGCAGCGCAAAGATGAGCATCAGGCTGGCTTCTACTCGGCGGCTCATCTTGAAACCGGCGTCTTCGGGGATGTCGTGCGTGAGAACTTGAGCCTCGTCGGCGCTGGTCGAAAACGCCAAGCTCGTGGCGCCTTCTGCCAGCTGCCCCACGCAATTGCGCGCGAGCAGAGTTTGCAGGTGATTCAGCTGCAGCAGGTCGACTTCGTCTTCGTCCGGCACCGTTCGCTCGATGTCGGTGATGCCGAGCGGTGAGCGCGCGAGCAGCGCCGCTTCCATCTCGTCGGGCTCGCCGGCTTCGCAGCGCAGCAACTCTTCGTCGGTGATGCCCACGGCCTGCAGGAACGCTATCGTGCCGGTGTCCGACGTCGTCGCGGGGAGGCGCGGATCGGCGATCAGGTAATAGCCCTGCAGAGTCGTCTCTGGCGTGCCACCGGTGATGACGGTGCGGCGCCGCAGGTAGTGCCCGACGCCCAGCTTCATGTTCGCCTTGAAGATGCCCCAGCCGAGCTCTTGCAGGCGCTTCCACGGCCACTCCGGCGCTTCCTGTTCGTTCGGCTTGCGTTTGAGGCGAAACGTGAGCTCATAACCAAGCCCGCTGGTGGTAGCGCCCGGCTTCGCTTCGAGCTTTGCTGGATCGCTCAAGCCCGAGGTGACGTAGTGCCAGTGCGGCTCCTCCTCGTTGCTGTCGTGGACCCACACGTCTTCGCACGGGTCGTCGCCGCCATCCGCCCAGCTCTTGTTGACGCCCCAGCTGAACAGCTCCGCCGCGCCCTTGTTCGCCGCCACGGCGCTCACCACCGCATCCGCCGCCTTCGCCATGCGCCCGAGCCTAGATCCAAAGCCCCAGAGCCGATAGCGTTGACACGGCCGCGCGCCGTGACACCATGCGCGCCGCCATGTCACAGGCCGAATACCCGAACGTTACCGCAGTCGCCAAAGCCAACGTCTACTTCGACGGCAAGGTCGTGAGCCACACGATCAAGCTCGGCGACGGCGCCAAGAAGACGCTCGGCTTGATCTACGCCGGCGAGTTTCACTTCGGCACCGACGCGCCCGAGCGCATGGACATCACCGCGGGCCGCTGTGAAGTGCGGCTGGACGGCGAGACGACCTGGAAGACCTACGAAGGCGGCAGCTTCTTCAAGGTTCCGGGCAAGTCCGGCTTCGACATCAAGGTTGCTTCCGGCATCGCCGAGTACGTCTGCTCGTTCGAGTGACGAACGGCAGCCGGCGTATCGACGCCCGCACGCCTTGACCCGGTCGTGCTAGCGTCCCGCCCGTGCGACTGGGCTTGGGTGGTCTTTTTGTGGCGGGCGTGGTGGCCTTTAGCGGCGCCGCGCAGGCGTTGACCATCGAGCAGCTGTCCAAGCACGCGCAGGGGCGGGTGGTTCACCTAAGCGTGCGCGACGACAAAGGTGACGAAGACGGTTCCGGCTCGGGCTTCGTGATCTCGCGCGAGGGGCGCGTCGCCACGAACTACCACGTGATCGAGAACGCGCCGAACCTGGTGGCGGTGTTTCCGGACAAGCGCGAGGTCAAGGTGACCGGGGTCTGGGCCTTCGACAAAGACGTCGACTTGGCCGTCTTGCAGCTGGAGCGCGCGACCTACGAACCGCTGGTGCTCGCCCAAGAACCGGCGCACGAGGGCGAAGACATCGCGCTCATCGGTAGCCCGCTGGGCTTGGGCAACTCGATCTCGAGCGGCATCGTTTCAGCCGTGCGCGACCAGGGCATCGACAACAAGCGCTTTGGCGCAGCGCTGGCGAGTTGGTCGCTGCAGGTCACGGCTGCTGCCGCACCGGGCTCCAGCGGCTCGCCGATTCTGCGCGGGAACGGTGAGGTCATTGGCGTGCTGGTCGGGCACCTGGACGGCTTGGAAGGGGCGTCGTTCGCCATCGGGGTGGACAAGCTTTGGAAGGTCGCGGCGACGGCATCGCCAGAAATGCGGCCGCTCAATGCCGCCACCGGCGTGCGCACGATTCGCACCAACTTGTTCATTTCCGGCGGTGTGTTCGGTCTCGTGGTGCTGCTGTGGGTGGCGGTCTCCAAAATGCACGGCCGGCGTCGGGCCGACGCCTGACATTCCGAGCATTTTCGGCGCGCTCGGACACTCACCACTGATGCGCGCGAAGCCTTGCCTGGTGCCCGCCGGAATCGTCGCGGTGCTGTCGCTGTACGGCCTTGGTTGCTCGACCGACTCCGGTGCTGGCCCGTCGTCGACCAGCGCGGGAGACGGCGCCGTAAATCCCGGTGCGGGCAACGGTCCTACGCAGCCGGGTGGCGGCAATGGCTCCGCACAAGGTGGCGTGGGCTCGGTCCAAGGCGGCGCCACCAACAATCCGAACGGTGGCGCTCAGGTGGGCACAAGTGGGACGACCGGCAACGCTGGTGCACCGCCTGCGAGTGGCGGCAGCGGCCCCGCGGGTCCGTCGGTGGGCGCCGCGCAGTTCGGCGACGGAGATCTGGACGCCGTGAGCGACGGCGGCACGCTGACATTTCAAAGCCTGGGCAAAGCCGGATTCTATCCGAGCCGGCGCGATCCCGCTTCGGGCATGTGCGACGTCTACCAGAACGGCACTTGCTGCATGACCAAGCATCAGCTGACCGACGACAAGCTCACGCCCTGGAACGAAGAGCTGATTGTCACGCTGCGCGGTCCGATTCAGCTCAAGCAATTCGTCGTCTACACGGAGGCCGAAGACGGCATGAAGTGGGACGTGCAGTCGGCGTGGGACTCGAAGGATCCTACGACCGCGTTTGGCATTGCCTTCGACGGCAACGCCACCAAGGGCGCAAAGTTTGCCGGCACCGTCGGCAGCGAATGCGTGGCGGACGCCATGACCGACAAGGCGTTTCCGTGCGGACCGAACAGCGTGCCGTATTGCCCGGCGGGCGGCGGTGGTCCCAAAAACTACGGCTGGAGCGGCTCCAAGCTGTTCGTCATGACCGCGCGTATGCCCATGATGGGCGGCGCCAAGCTCGACGCCGCGACCGCCTGCGGCACCGGCACCAGCAACGGCTGGTACAACGCGCCGTGGATTGGCATCAGCTTGGGCGAGCTTGTCCGCGAAGGAAAGTTCGGCGACTGCAACTGCTACGGCAAGACCCCGCCCGAGTGGTACGCCGGTGACGGCTGCGGGCAGATCAACGCGTTCGAGGTCGTGAACGACAACAACGACTATCAAAACTTCGACGTCTTCAGCTCGAACATCTTCGCGTACTACGGCAACGTCGGCGAAGGCCCGTGCGGCAAGAATTGCAACTTGACTGGCGTTGGCCCCGCCGATTTGATCGACAAGGCGACCAGTAAGCCCGCTGCCAAGGGCGGCGTCACGACGTTTGGCGGCAGCGCCGCGCACGTCGCTTTCCGGCGTCCGACCGAGGGCTACCGCTACGTGCTGGCGCTGTTCGACGTCAATACGCGCACCATGCAGCTTGCCATCATTCACCCGAGCAAGGTGCCAGCGGCGGCTGCCGGCCTGCTGCCCACGCTGCCAAAAACGCTCGACCGCGCGACCATCGACGCGCTCTTGGCCATGCGCCTGCCGCAATAACTCGAGAACCGAGCAAACAGGAAGGCGGGAAGACGGGAAGCGAGAATTTTGGGGTGGGCAACCGCTCGCGCGTCCTCAACCAGCTCGGCGACGAGGCCGTTGCGGGCATGCTCGAACCCTGAAATCTTCCGCTGACCTTCCCGGCTTCCCGCCTTCCTGTTTGCTCGATCTCGGCGGGGACGTATGCTGCCGTTTCCGATGAAGTTCGACGCGCCCTACTGCCTGACCCACCAGGACGGCAAAACACACTACGCAAGCGGTGAGCTCCGCAGGCAGCGCCTGTTGGCCGAAGTCCCGAGGCGCGGGCGCTGGCCGGTCTTCAGCATGGTGCCGTTCTCTCAGCTGCGCGAGCGTGGCTTCGACGTTCACGATAACGGCGAGGAGATCTTGTCGCTGGTGCCGAGCGACTACCGAGAGATCGAGCTCGACCAGGTATTGTCCGGCCAAGCAGAGCCGGCCGTTCACACCGTGGGCGTGCCCAGCTTCGAGATGGATGACGCCGAGTTCGAGACCAACGTGGCGCGGCTGATCAAGGAGGAGATTTGCCGCGGCGAGGGCTCGAATTTTCTCCTATCGCGCAAGGCGCGCGTGCAAATTGCCGACTTCGACTGGAAGGTGGCCAACACCATCTTCAAGCGCTTGGCTCAGAGCGAGTTCGGCGCCTACATGACGTTCTGCTTCCACGACGGTGAGCGATTCTTCGTCGGCTCGTCGCCCGAGCGACACGTCACGATTCGCAAGGGCGTGGTGCAGATGAACCCCATCTCCGGCACCTTGCCCAAGAGCCTGCTGAAGCAGCGCGCCGACCTGATCGAGTTCTTGAGCGACCCGAAAGAGGTCAACGAGCTGTTTCAAGTCGTCGACGAAGAGCTGAAGATGATGTCGCGCATCTGCAGCTCCGGCGGCGACGTGCACGGCCCGTACTTGAAGGAGATGAGCACGCTCATCCACACCGAATACCTGCTGCAGGGCTACACCGAGGGTGACTACATGGATGCGTTTCGCGACTCCATGTTTGCCGCCACCATGATCGGCAGCCCCCTCGAAAACGCCGCGCGCGTCATCAAGAAGTACGAGCGCGAATCACGCCGCTACTACTCGAGCGCGCTCTTGGTGACCGGTCTGGACGAGGACGGCCAAGAGTTCTTGGACAGCGCGATCACCATCCGCACCATGGAGGTTTCGGCGCAGGGCCAAGCCACCATCCAAAGCGGCGCCAGCATCGTGCGCGACTCCGTGCCCGAGCGCGAGAGCCGCGAGGTGAAGACGAAGGCCGCCGGCTTGCTGCGCGCCATCGACAACGCCGAGCCCAGCCAGCCGACGCTGGGCCAGTTCCGCGATGCGCTGGTCGACAGCGTGCTGGTGTCCCGCAACCAGTACTTGTCGCGCTTCTGGATGGAGAAGCAGCACCGCTCGTACGTGGACGCGCGCCTGCAGGGCAAATCCGTACTGATCGTCGACAACGAAGACGAGTTCACGCACATGCTGAAGCACGTGCTGACGCACCTGGGTCTGCGCGCGCGCGTGGTCGATTTTCGCTCGGCCATGCCGCTCTTGGCCGACAGCGAGCTGGTGCTGGTGGGCCCCGGCCCCGGCGATCCGACGGATCTGGGCGACGCGAAGATGGAGGTCGTGCACCGCGTGGTGCAAGATCTGCTCGACCGAAACGCGCGCTTTCTGGCTGTCTGCCTCGGTCACCAGGTGCTGTGTCACCGCCTGGGTATGCGGGTGGAGCCGACGGATCCGCCGCTGCAAGGCGTGCAAAAGTCGATCGACTTGTTCGGGCGACGCGAGCCGGTCGGCTTCTACAACACGTTCTTCGCGCGCCGCCCGGAGCTCGTGCCGCAGGGGCTCGAGATCGCCAGCGAGCCGGACGGTCGCGTCACGGCGCTGCGCGCGGAGCGCTTCTGCAGCTTCCAGTTTCACGTCGAGTCCGTACTGACGACCAACTCGGTACCGCTGCTGCGCGACGCGCTTTTGTGGGTGACGTTGGGCCAGCTGGGCAGCGTGATCCCACCGGCTCTTGGCTCGCGTCCCGCGGAGGGCTGAGCGCGCGTATTTGGATGCCCAAAAATCGCGGGCTCACGGCACTATTGGCATATGGAGCGGTTTGTTGGGTTGGTGTTGGCGGCGGTGCTTGCGGCAGCGTGTGGCCGGACGAACAAGGACACTTCCAATCCCGATGCACTCGCCCAGGCGGGCGCCGGGGCAGGGGTTGGGACGGCCGGGCATTCGGGCACGACGGCTGACGCGGGTACCGGCTCGGTTGGCGGCTTTGCCCCGTGCACGGTTTCCGCGACGCTGGCGCCGGCTGGCCTGCGCCCCCTCGGTCAGGCGGAGCTCAGAAACGAGCTCGCGGCGCTGGGCGAGCCTCTGACGGGCATGGAGCTGCCCGCGCGATTTTCCCGGATTTACCAGCTCGTCGATCTTGGCTCGAATAGCCAGCAGCCCGACTTGGATAGCGGGTTTCTGCAAAAGCACGCGACCTTCGTAGCGGGGCTGGCCGAACGAGTGACGGCCGACGCGGAGCGGCTCGGACAGCTGCTCAGTTGCGACGTGGCAGGTGATGCAGTGCTGTGCACGGCGCACCTCTTCGACTTCGTGATGGAACGCCTGCTTCGCGGCCTAGCTGACGAAGGTCGGCGGGCACAGCTCGAAGCTGTCTTTGCCGAAGAGGAGCAGCTCTCCGGTTTTCAAGGAGGCGCCCGAGCGTTGCTGGGCGCGGCCCTTCAGGCTCCCGAGTTTCTTCACCACGTCGAGCTTGGGCGCCCGGTGAAGGAGGACGGAGTTGCAAAGATGAGGCTCACGGACTTGGAGCTGGCATCGCGCCTGTCCTTTCTGTTTTGGGGCAGCGGCCCGGATGCCGAGCTGCTGCAGGTCGCGCGAGCTGGCCGCTTGTCGGAGCCGTCCGAGCTGGCGGCGGCCGCCCAACGCCTCCTGAATGATCCGCGCGCCGAGCTCGGGATCGCGCGCTTCTACCGCGAGTTGCTAGGCATCGACGAAGGGCGTCGCTTCGATGCCGATTCGGGCGTCGCCCCCGACGTGCTCGTGTCGATGGATCGCGAGTTCTCGCGCTTCGTGTGGCATGCCACGCTCGACGAAGGCAAAGGCGACGCGGCTTCGCTCGTCGAGCCAGTCAGCTGGGTCAACGGCGAGCTGGCGGACTACTACGGGTGGGCCGGGGTCGAGGGTGACGCCTTCCGAGCCGTCGAGCTCGACCCGACACGCTACGCTGGCCTCCTCACGTTGCCGGCATGGTTGACGCGAGCGTCCGGGCCATCCTTCACGCACCCTTCGGTTCGTGGTTGGTGGGTCGCGCGCGGCCTGCTCTGCGCCTCGGTTCCCCCAGAGCCCGAAGGTGTCGCACAGTCGGCGGGGCCGCCGAACCTGACCGAACGCCAGCGACTCGCCGTCCACAGCTCGCAACCCGCCTGTGTGGCTTGCCACAGGGTCGTCGATCCGCCTGGCCTTGCGCTGGAGCACTTCGATGCCGTGGGCCGTTATCGCGAAGACGATGATGGCTTGGTCATCGATACCTCTGACCTACCGGCGCTCAACGACGCGGGCTCGTTCGATGGCGCGCGGGGCCTGGCAGATCAGGTTCTGGCAGCGTCGACCGAGCGCTTCTGCTTGACACAGCAGTGGATTCGCTTTGCCCTGGGCGCCGCCCTGCTGGACGAGGGCGGGGGTTACGAATGCCCGTCCGAGCTAGAGCTGCTGAGCTCACGTGCTCAATCGGTGCCTGAGCTCTTGGTGGCGCTCTCCCAGACCGAAGCGTTCCGCTACCGGGCGCCCTCCCCGTAGACGCTGGCAGAGCTCGCGCGTTGGAGTCGCGCGCTGACGGCGTTTGCGCCACCGCCCGTTGCGGCGGCGCTCGGCCCCCAGCGCCGCGAAAGCGCTTCCGCGCCTTTACTTCGTGACTTCGGCTTTGACGTTGATGGTGACGTCCTCGCCGACGACGACCCCGCCCGTTTCGAGCGCCTTGTTCCACTTGAGACCGAAGTCGCCGCGCTTCACCTTGCCGGTCACGGTCGCCGCGCGAGCTTGGTTGCCCCACGGGGTCTTGACCGGCGCCGACACGGTGGCGTCGAGCGTGACGGGCTTGGTGACGTCGCGGATGGTCAAGTTGCCGGTCAGCTTGTAGCCCGACCCAGCTTTGCTGATCTTGGTCGACTTGAAGGTCACGGTTGGGAACTTCTTGGCGTCGAAGAAGTCGGGGCTGCGCAGGTGCTCGTCGCGCTTCGCGTCACCCGTATCGACGGAGGCCGTGTTGATTGTCACCGAGACGTCGCTCTTGGTCAGGTCGGCGTCGTCCAGCTTGACGGTCGCGCTGGCTTCTTTGAAGCGACCGTCGACGGAGCTGATGACCAGGTGGGGCACGGAGAAGCCAATCGACGTGTGCGATGGGTCGAGCTTCCACTCCACCGAGTCGGCGTGGGCAATTCCGGCAACCAAAAGCGGCAAGGCAGCAAACAAGCGTTTCATGGATATTCCTCGAGTTGGCGCGCCGCTCGTTCGGGGGCGACGCGCAGAGGTCCTGTGGCCCAAGCTGGGCGCCCGGGAGTTGGCTTCGAAGCAACTCTCTATCCCGCGGGGACGAACAATCCGCGGTCGGAAAAAGCTTGCGTATTCGATAACCCTGGAGGGTTTAGTGGAACGCCTCGGGGTGAGCGGGTGAGCGGCTTGCCGCGCTAATCTAGCCCAGGGCGTTGAGCAGCACTTTGAGCTTCCAGCCGGTTTCTTGCAGCTCGCTCTCGCTGTCGGAGCCGCTGACGATCCCCGCGCCCACGTATAGGTGCGCTTGCTTGCCGGCGATCACGCCGGAGCGGAGCGCGACCGCGAAGTCGGCGTTGTCTTTGGAGTCGATCCAGCCGATGGGCCCGCCGTACCAACCGCGCTCGTCGGGCTCGTGCTCGGCGATGAAGCGCAGCGCCGGAGCGGTAGGGTAGCCACCGATGGCGGGCGTTGGGTGGATGCGCGAGAGCAGCGACAGCGCGCGCTCTGATGTGCGTAGCGTGGCGCTAATGGGCGTCTTCAGGTGCAGGATGTGACGCGCGCGGTGCACGAACGGGCGCTCGGGCAACGGCTGCACGTCAGCCACCGGCCGCAGCCGTTCCAGCAAGTCTTGGACGACGGGCGCGTGCTCGGCCAGCAGCTTGGCGTCGCTGAGCAGCTGCTCGGCAGCTCCGGCGTCGCTCGCAGGTAGCGAGCCCGCGACGGCCTCGGTCTCGATGCGGAGGCCGGTTTTGGCCAGCAAACGCTCGGGGGGAGAGCCGATGAAGGTGAAGCCGTTCACCCGAAACGCGAAGCGTGGCGCGCCCGGGCCGCTGTCGCGCAGCCGTGAAAGCACGCGCGCAGGCGTTAGCTCACGGGCAAAACGCACCAGAACCCGCCGCGCCAGCACGACCTTTTCGAACGAGCCCTGCGCGATGGCGCGCTTGACTTGCTCAATCTGCTCGCGCCACTCGTCGGCGCTGCGCTCACCCAGCTCGAACGGGCCGGGCAGTGTGTCGAGCACCGGCTGTTGGTCCGCGCTGGCGGCTGCGACCAGCTGCGAAGCTTCGTTCAAGAAACGCGCGCGGGTCGCGGCCGAGGCGAGCTCTTGAGGAGCTGCAGCCAAGGTCAACCAGGCGCGGTCTTCGCGTCGCGTGTAAGTCAGGCGCGGCAGCACGAGCTGGCCTTCACCGAAGCCGTCCCAGGGCGTTTGACGCGCGCGGCCGGTTTGGAACGCGAAGCCGCCCACCACGCGCGGCTCGGGCGCTTGTGCGTCGACCGAAGTGTGCGGCTCGAGCGAGCCCCAGAGCTCTCGCAGCTGCGCGTCGATGCTCTCGAAGCGCTCGGGGCCGGAGCCGGTGAGGCGCTTGGCTACGCCGATGCCGACGAACTCCTGCTCGCGTCCGCCCGACCAGTACCAGGCGTCGGCTTGTGGCTCAGCCGCCAAGAGCGACTCGGCCTGAAGCAGCGGAGCCGGCACGCTCAACCACTGGAGGGTCTTCGAGCTGGCTGCTTCGGACAGACCACGCTCCAACAAGTGAAGCGTGCGATCGGCGGACTCTAGCTGCGTCATCAACGTGAAGCGGCGGTCCGCTTTCACGAATTATTGAAACTTTAGAGGTATCTGTCAAGGCGCGGGCCGGAACCCGGCGCTGGCAGTTAACTGCATGAAAGATATGATGAATAACCCTAAGGCGTGCTCGGGCCGCGATCGTACAAAGTCTGCAATTGGCACGCGGTAAGGGCGACGTTGTAGATGCGCAGCTCGTCGAAGGTGCCGTGATAGCAATGGTCCTTCGACCACTGGGATTCGCCGACCCAGTTGTTCACGTCGTTGATGTCCGACAGCGCGAGGCTGGTGGACGAGCGGATGAGCGACTTGCCGTCGAGCAGGAGCTCCAAGCTCACGCCGCTTTGGAACGCGAGCGCGACCTGTGCCGAGCGGTTCAGCATGCCTTCGGGCGACGGTAGCTGCAGGGTGCCTGAGCCCGGCGCCGCGATTTCGGCGCCCAGGCCGGTACCGTTGGCGAAGCCGGTGGAGGGCATGACCGCGACGTAGCTCTTACCCGAGTTGCCCTGTGTCTCGCCGACGTCGCTCACGCCAAAGTCGAACACGCGCTGGTAACCCGCACCACCGAGCCACGTGGTCCAAGCCACGATGGTGACGCCATCGAGCTTGGAGATGATGCCGTTCGGCAGATTCAGGTACTGATCGGGCTGGCCATCGCGGTTGCCGGGCAGGGTGAGCACGCCGCTGCCGTCCAGTGTGGCGCCGCCGACCAAGTTGCCGTTGGCGCCGCCGACGCTGTCGACGACGCTCGTGCCGGAGCCGTCGAAGCTGTAGCGGTGCAAGAGGCTTCCGATCGGAGGCTCTTCGCCGCCCGCGCACGTGCCGGACGCGCCACCGGGGGTGTCGTTGGCGCCGCCCTCGCCGGCTGTGCCCCCGGCGCCGCCAGTGCCGCCTTCGCTGGGACCAGCCCCGCTGCCCGCCACGTCCGTGCCACCGGTCGCGCCTTGCGCGGTACCCGCCGTGCCGGCCTCGGCGCCACTGCCGGCGCCAGCGGTTGGAACCACGCTGGTCTTGCCGGCAGTGCTCACGAGCGGGATCTCGCCGATGATCAGATCCGCCTTGGAGCCGCAGTGATTGAGCAGCACCAATGGCAGCCCCAAAATCGGGATCGCGGCCGCACGCATGGGCTCAGCTTAGCGCACCGATCCGCCGGTGTCCGCTGCCGGACCGCTTCGGACGAGCAGGCTAGCGTGGCTCGAAAACCGCTAAAGTCTCGAGGTGGTCGGTGTGGGGGAAGAGGTCGTAGGCTTCGAGACCAGTGAGCCGAAATGATTCCAGCAGTTGCGCTGCATCGCGCTCGAACGAGTCGACGTCGCACGAGACGTAGGCAAAGCGCGCCGGTGGTGCTTGGCGGAGGGCGCTCACCAGCTCGACGTCGAGGCCCTTGCGCGGCGGATCGGCGATCACGAAGTCGGAGTCGGCGACGAGCGAGGCGTGGTCGCCTGCGGCACCCTCGTGCAGCGTGACTTTGGCGCGCACGGCTTCTGCTAGCGTGGCAACGCCGAGCGTGAGGCCAGCGACGGAGCCTTCGCCCAGCTCGTTCAAGCGTAGCGCCGTGGCGCCTTCTGCGAGGCCCAGGCCGATCGCGCCGACACCTGCGTAGTATTCGGTGATACGCGCCGCCGGCGGGGCGAGCTCGCGCACGCGCGCGGCAAGCTGCATGGCAAGGTCGAGGTTGCTCTGACCAAAAGCTTGCGGCGGGTAAAAAATGCGCGCGTTGCCCGAGCGATCGCTGACGTAGCCAGGGCCGAACAGCTGCTGCCATTCTGGTCCCAAGATGGTGTTGGTGCGCTCGGTGTTACCGTTCCACCATAGGCTGTGCAGGTCGTTGCCTAGCGCGCTCTGCAGATCGGCGAAGAAGCTCGCAAGCTCTGCTGACGAGCCGCTGTTGGTGACCAACGCGACCTGCGCCAGGTCGGTCTCGCGTTCGACGACGACTTGCAGGTAGCGGGCGACGCCGGCGTGGGCCGCGTCCGAGTAGGTGGGGATACGATGCTGGGCCAGCGTGTCGCGCACGCGAGCCGCAACGCGATTGATGACCGGGTGGTGGACTAGGCAGCGCGGAATGTGGACGGCGCGGTGCGAGCCGGCCTCGAAGATGCCGAGCTTGGGGGCGTCGGCGCGGCCCCGGATTGCCAGGCGAGCGCGGCGTCGAAACTCGGTGGGCGGGCTTTCGTGGACCCGCGGCGGCTCGCAGCCCGCGCGCTCTGCCAAAGCCTGCAGCCGTGCCAAGGGCTCCGGCGGTAGACCCGGCTCCGAGAGCCGGGGGCAGCCGGGGCAATTCGGCTGGTGGGGACAATGCAGGGAGGACAAGATCGAAAACGCAGTTTGCAGGAGGGCGGGGCCTGCTAACAAGAAGTCCGGCTCGTGTCCAAGCTAGTTTCGCCCTCCGCTCGCCGCCCGCTCATGTTGCTGTTTTGGCTCGTCGTTGCGGGCCTAGCGCTGGCTGCGATCTTCAAAGCCGTCCACGAGCACGGCGCTGGCGCAGCGACGAGCACGCCGCGCGTCGTGTCGGTGCCGAAACCCGCGCCGCCGGTCGTGAGCGCGGTGCCCAGCGCCGCGCCGCCGCCCGCTCTGCTCGACGAGTCGCCCGACAACATTCCTGCGCAGCGCGAGGTGTTGTTCAAGAACATGCAGTCGCAGCTGGGGCTCGCGGGCGAGGCGTTGGACAAGACGCGCGCCATTTTCGAAGGCTCGCGTTGGCTGGGGCAGGGCAACCCGAAGATCACCAAGCACCCCATGACCCGCGCCGAATGCTTGGCGATTCACCAGGCGCAGCCGTTTCGTGCGGCTGACGCGCGCTGCGCGGCGCCAAACATGGTGCTCGCCTTCGACCCTCTCGCGGGTGAAACGAAAGACAGCGCCAAGCTGTGCATCGACCAGTACGAGTACCCGAACATCGCCTGCGACTACCCGGTCACGTGGGTCAAGTCGGACGAAGCCCAGAACTTGTGCAGGGCGCAGGGCAAGCGCCTGTGCGATGCGCACGAGTGGGAAGGCGCGTGCGCGGGAGCCGTGCTGCCGCCCGAGCACGAGTACACGTTTGGTGAGCGACGCTTGCAGCAGGAATACCTGCACAACAAAGATCGCGAAATCTCGTGGGCTTATGGCAAGCAGAAGAACCACAAGCTCTGCGCGACCGGTAGCAGCAAGAGCCCCAAATGCTACGCGCCCAGCTGGGAAGAGTGCGGCAGCAACACCTACCCCGCAGGTTCGTTTCCGGAGTGCGTGAGCGCGTTCGGCGTTTACGATCAGCACGGCAACGCGGCCGAGCACATGAACTTGCCGCTGGTCGCCGAAGAACTGGGGAGTCGCGGCGGCACGGGCGAGAACGAGATGAAGGGCAGCTGGTTCATCTTCCAGCAGCTCGACGCGCACGCCGACGACTGCCGTTGGCGCGCGCTCGCCTGGCATGCCGGCAAGCTGATGGCTGACGACGCGCACCGCAACTACCACCTGGGCTTTCGCTGCTGTAAGGACCTATGACATGGCGCTGCTCGACGAGAGCGCGTCGCTCCAGGGGCGCCGTGCGACGTCCGGCGTCCGGCGTCGTCAGAAAATTGTGGGTAGGCTTTGGTCGCTTTGCGCTCGGGCTGGTTCGAGCTGAAGCCAAGACGAGAAACTCGAACCACTTGGGCTGGGTGGTGGCATAGCTAACTCAGCTCTCGGGGCAGCATGCGTCTCACTCGACAACTTGCTCATTGGCTAGCCGTCGGCCTCTTCAGCGGGGCCGTGGCTTGCGGTAGCTCCAGCTCGCCGGGTGGTGACGCAGGTGCTGCCGGGACGGGTGGGGTGGGCGTGTCGCCTTCTGCTGGTGTGCCGGCGTCTGCCGGGGCTACTGCGGGGACGAGTGGCCAACCTGGGGCTGGTGGTGGCCTTGGCGGTGGGGGCTTGGGCGGGGGCGTTGCTGGCGCGGGACCTCAGGGCGGGAACGGCGCTGGCGGCGCGAATCCAAGCAATTTGCCGCCGTTCATCTTGGGTGCCGACATCACGATCACGCTGGAGGACGAGTACTGGGGCGCTACCTACACCGACGCCGGCAAGCAAAAGCCGCTCGAGCAGCTGCTCAAAGATCACGGCTTCAACTTCATCCGCATCGATACGTTCGTGAACCCGGGCGCGCCAGGCGGCTTTGCTGCCGACAAGGAGCAGCCGTTCCGCGATTTGGCGCACACCATCACGCTCGCCAAGCGGGTCAAAGCCATCGGCATGGGTTTCTTGCTCGACCTGCACTACTCCGACACCTGGACCAACCCTGGCGCGCAGACGGTGCCGGCGGCCTGGGCAGGGCTCTCGGTCGCGGCGCTCGAGACCAAGGTCTACGAGTACACCAAAGACGCGCTCGCCCAGCTGAAGGCAGCATCGGCCATGCCGGACATCGTGCAGGTCGGCAACGAAATCACGGCCGGCATGCTGTGGGACGTGGGCAGGGCGTCGGGCAACGACTTCGCCGACTTTGCGACGCTGCTCAAAGCGGGCATTCGCGCGGTTCGCGAAGCCGATCCGGCGATCCAAGTCATGCTGCACATCGAGAAGTGCAACAACACCGAGACGTCCGAGTGGTGGCTCGACGGCGTGCTGGGCGCAGGCGTGAAGTTCGACATTCTTGGGCAGTCTTGCTACGCCACGGCGCCCAACGGCGTTGCCGGCTACCAGGGCACGCCCGCGCAGTGGCAGACGACCTTTGCGGCGCTGGCGACCAAGTACCCAGACCTCAAATTCTTGATCGCCGAGTACTCGGCCCAGCAACGCGCCGCCAACGACACGATGTTCGACCTGCCGAACCACCGAGGTCTGGGCACGATGAACTGGGATCCGACACGCTCGTACGACACGCACCCGAATCACGCGCTGTTCACGACCGACGGGGCGTGGAACAAATTCGTCGCCGATCCGACCTTGATGGCGCTCTACGAGACGATGGCCAAGGATTACGGGCTGCGCTGAGCGCCGGACGGTGTTCGGGCCGGTTTTGGGTGACGGATAGGCGCTGGCAGCAGCACTGCTGGGCGTTGGCCACTTCACCCGCTCGTCGTCGCTTGGGAAGCCTCGTTTTGGGGCTGTTTTTGGCGCTTGGTTCAGCTTGCTCGGAGCCTGGAGCGCCGGAGGCCGCCGCTGGGACGGGCGGTCAGGGCGGCGGCGTCGCGGGGGCGGGGGCGGGCGTCGGCGGCAGCTCGGGCGCGCCTGCTGGGCTCGGGGGCAGCAGCGCTGGCTCGTCGGGTGGTGGTGCTGGTGGTTCGGCCGCCGGGTCCAGCTCGGCTGGCGGGCAGGCGGGTTCGGCTGCGGGCGGCGCCAGCAACTTGGGCGGTGCCAGCAACGGCGGGACGGCCGGGACGGCCGGCACCGTCGGCGTCGCGGGCGCGGCCAATCCCGGTTGGGTAGGGAGTTGGGCCACGGCCCAACAGCTTACCGAGGACGCCAACGAGCCGCCATCGCCAGGCCTCGCGAACAACACGCTGCGCCAAGTCTTCCAGGTGTCGCTCGGTGGCACCCGCGTGCGGCTGCGGTTCTCGAACGAGTACGGCAACGCGCCGTTGACGTTGACCAAAGTGCACTGCGCGTTGTCGGCGGGGGGCGGCGCCATCATGAGCAACACCGACACGGCGCTGACCTTCGCCGGTTCAGCGTCCGTCACGCTGCAGCCCAAAGAGGCGATATTTTCGGATCCAGCCGAGTTTGCGCTCGCCCCGGCGTCGAAGCTCGCCGTGTCGATTCAGTTCGGTGCCGTACCGTCCGACATTACGGGTCACCCCGGGTCGCGCACGACTTCGTACCTGCAAGCTGGCGACGGCGTTGCTTCGGCCAGCCTGAGCGCGCCCGCGACAACCGATCACTGGTACGTGCTCTCCGGCCTGGACGTGATGGCCAGTGACTCACGCGCGCTCGTAATTCTCGGCGACTCCATCACCGACGGCCGCGGCTCGACCACCAACGGCAATGACCGTTGGCCGGACGCGTTGGCGGCGCGTTTACGCGGCAACGCCGCCACCGCCAAGGTTGGCGTGCTGAATCTCGGCATCGGCGGCAACTCCGTGGTGAGCGGAGGCCTCGGTCCCACCGCGCAGGCGCGCTTCGACGGCGACGTGCTGAAGCAGAGCGGTGTGAAATGGCTCATCGTGTTCGAAGGTGTCAACGACATTGGTGAGGCGACGGGAACAGCGGTGGCGACGAGCTTGATCGAGGCGTACAAGGGCTTCGTCACCAAGGCGCGCGGGGCTGGGCTCGGCGTGTTTGGCGCGACGATCTTGCCGTTCAAGGGTCACAGCTACTACAGCGCTGATCACGAGCTCGCTCGCCAGACCGTCAACGACTGGATCCGCCAGGCTGGCAACTTCGACGCGGTCATCGATCTCGACGCGGCGGTGCGTAACCCTGCGCAGGTCGACACGTTGCTGTCCACGTACGATCAAGGCGACCACCTGCACTTGAACCCCTCCGGCTACAAAAAGCTGGCCGACACGGTAGACCTCGCGTTGTTCAAGTGATCTGATGTCAGGCGTGTCGCCTCTCGTCCGGCGTGCGCTCGGGCAGCCTGCTCTTCATTTCTTCGTCTTGGGCGCGCTGTTGTTCGCGGGGCACCGCGCCCTGGTGGGCGAGCCGAACGCCATCGTCGTCACGCCGAGCGTGAAGGCAGATTTGGCGCGGCGCTTTCAGGATGACCAGGGAAGGCCCCCGACCGCCGCCGAAGCTGCTGCCGCGCTGCGGGCGTGGAAGCTCGAGGAAGCCCTGTTTCGTGAAGCCCTGCGCCGAGGCCTGGAGCGCGACGATCGCGGAGTACGCAGCCTCTTGATCGAGAAGCTGCGGGCGCAGGCGCTGCTGGAAGCTCCCAAACGGCAGCCCACCGAGGCAGAGCTGACCCGGTGGCTCGACACGCACCGCAGCCTCTACGAGACGCCGCCACGCTACCTGCTCGAATGGCTGGCCGTGGACAGAACGAAGGCTGACGCGCGCGCCGCGCTTGGCGAGCTCGAAACCAAGCTGAAGGCCGGCGTCGACCCGACCAAGCTCGAACGCCCTGTTTTCGGGGCCAACCTCGACAGCGCCACGGCGCGCGAGCGACTCGGGGATGGCTTGGCGAACGAGCTTGCAACGCTGCCGCCCGGGCAATGGCGCACGACCGAGAACGCGACCGAGCTCATGGTCTATCGCGTCAAGAGCGTGAGCGGAGGACTCCCGGAACCGGCCGAGCTGCGTGAGCGTTTGCTCGTCGACTGCAGCGCTGCAAAGCAAGCTGAAGCTGCGGCAGCGGCGCTAGAGAAGCTCGCCGCGCAGTACCGCTTCGAGGAGGCAAGATGATGCCCCGGCTCTCGCGGGCTTGGGCGGTGCTGCTGCTCACGCTGGCGGGGCTGTGCGTGGCGCCGCCCGGTCTGGCACACCCGATCGACTCGGTGACGTTGTCCTTGGTGGAGACGGCGCCCAATAGCTTTTGGGTGAAGTGGCAGGCCAATTCGGCCAGCTTGAGCGAAGTGCTCGGGCGTTCCGTCACGTTTCCTGCGCCGTGTCGTTTGTCGGGTACGCAGCTGGATTGCGGCTCGAGCGGGCTCGCCGGGGCTATCGAGTTTCCGGGGCTCGAGGGGACTTTGGCTCACGTCAACGTGGAGATCGAATGGCTCGACCAGACGCGGATGCTGCGCAGCCTGACGGCGAGCGAGCCGCGCCTGGTCGTGTATCGCGGCTCGGGTCTCGGTTTCGTTTGGCCCGTCGCGAAGGACTACACGGCGCTCGGCGTCGAGCACATTCTGACGGGCTTCGATCACCTGCTGTTCGTGGTCGCGTTGACGCTGCTGGTGCGCGGGAAAAAGCCGCTGATTGTCACGATCACGGCGTTCACTGCGGCTCACAGCGTAAGCCTTGCTGCCACCGTGCTCGGGCTCGTCCAGGTCGCCTCACCGCCCGTCGAAGCGACCATCGCCTTGTCCATCGTGTTGGTGTGCGCCGAAGCGCTGCGCCCCGCCGACACGCTCACCCAGCGCGCTCCGTGGCTGGTGGCGTTCGCGTTTGGCTTGCTACACGGGCTCGGTTTCGCATCAGCGCTGATGGAGGTAGGGCTACCGCCTGCGCACGTGCCGCTCGCGCTCTTGTTCTTCAACCTGGGCGTGGAGCTGGGGCAGCTGGGCGTGATCGCGGTCGCGGTCGCCGGGGCCGCACTGGTGGTGCGGCTAGGGCTACAGAAGGCCTGGTGGCGCTCCGGCTTGCTCTACGCAATGGGCAGCCTAGCTGCTGCTTGGTCGATAGAGCGCGTCGTGGCCGTCTTTGGCCGATGATCGGACTACTCTACGGGGTGATAGCGGGCGAAGGCGAGCCGGTGTACACGGGCGTGCAGCGCGGCTTGGTGACGTCCGTCGGACACTGAGATTTGAGGGCTTTGTACTCGGCTAGCGTCTTGGCGAGGGGGGCGTAGCCCGCGGGCATTGGCTGCTTCGATACGTCGCCAAAGTAAGCCAAGCAGGCGTCACGCCACCAACGCGCTTCGTAGTGTTGGGTCTGCAGAAAGTCGTCGACGGCCTTGAAGCGCTTGGCGTCGACGCGGCCTTTCACTTGAGCCCACGCTTCTCGCATGGCCGCTACTTCGTCCACGCCGTGGCTGTAGCGGTAGACTAGCTCTTCCCAAATCGTTCGCCCGGAGCTGGCGAGCTTTTCCGTCCAGCCGACGTGATGAAAGAACAGCAAGAGCTCGTCCGGCACCGTAGCTCGCGTGCCCAGCGCTTGCGCCACGGCGCTCGAGTACTGGCCCACCGCGTTGCTGCCCTGCGCGGTGCGGTTGAAGCCGATGCCTTGTGCGTCGGCCTTATGATAATAAACCGGGTTCCACTCGGCGCGCGAAAGGTCGTTGATCCACGGTCCCGGTCCGTAGTGATGGTCGGAGCCCATGATGTGCGCGAGGCCCAGCGGTGTCATGTAGCTGACCAGCGCCTCGCGCGACTGCATCATCAGTTTGACGACGGGCGTGACCACCGTCGGGTCGTTCGAGAACGTCTGGCGCACCCATTCGTTGGCCACCAACTCCGCTGAAATGTCCTGGTTCCAGGCCATACGCCCAAAGACGTACCAGTTGGCTTGGTTCATGTGCGAGCCGGTCCAGTTGGTGTCGGTGCCAATGTTGGCGACGCCCGAGATGGCGGTCACCGCGTAGCTCTGGGCGCTGCCGTCGATGATGCGCGCGACCGTAGGGCCCGTGCCGTTCAGCTTCGTGTCGGCCTTCAGTACCTCTTCGTAGAGTGGGCCCAGGTACGCGAGGTGCGTGTCCTCGCCCAGGTACTCTTTGGTGATCTGGAGCTCGAGCGCGAGCGGCGTCTGGGGCATGGCGCCGAACAGGGGACTGAACGGCTCGCGGGGTTGAAAGTCGAGCGGGCCGTTCTTGACCTGCACCAGCACACCGGCGTTGAACTTGCCGTCCAGAGGCTTGAACTCTTCGTACGCTTGCTTGATGCGATCGGTCGGGCTGCTGTCCGAATAAACGAAGGCGCGCCACAGCACGATGCCGCGGCCCTTCATTGCCGCGGCAAACAGATTGGCGCCGTCGGCGTGCGTACGGTTGTAGTCCTGCGGACCAGGCTGTCCCTCCGAGTTGGCTTTGATCAAAAATCCGCCAAAGTCCGGGACCTGCGCGTAGATTTCGTCGATCTTCGCCGCCCACCACTGCTTCACGCCCGCGTCCAGTGGATCGGCCGTCGTGAGGCCGCCAATCTCACGCGGCGCGCTGAAGCGAGCCGTCAGGTACGTCTTGATGCCGTAGGGCCTGAGCACGTCCGCGAGCGCCTTCACCTTGCCGATGTACGAAGCCGACAGCACCTGCGCGTTGGCGTTCACGTTGGTGAGCACGGCGCCGTTGATGCCGAGGGAGGCGTTGGCGCGCGCGTAGTTCTTGAACACCGCAGAGGTGGCCGAGCCGGGCAAGCTGGCCCAACCCCAAATCGATTTGCCTGCGTAGCCTCGCTCGACCGAGCCATCCAGGTTGTCCCAGTGGTTCAACAGCCGGTTCTTGATCTTGGGCGAGCCGCTCAACGCAAGTCCTGCGAGGCTTTGATGCGTCTGCAGGTGCCTGAGCAGCGCGAAGGCGCCGTACAGCACGCCGACGTCGCTGTTGCCGGCTACCACCGTCACCGTTTGGCCAGCGACCTCGGCGCGCTCGATCAGATAACCTTCGGGGCCCAACGGTGTGAGCCGAGCTGCGAGCGGCAAGTCCTTGATCGCCGCAGAAGTGGCGGTGCCGAGCACGACCGCGCCTGCCCCGCCGACTGCAGCGGCGACTTGCACGGTCTTGCCCGTGAGCCCGCTCAATCCCAGTACGAGCTCGGCTTCGGCCGCGTCGATGCTCGGTGTGTCGACCGCGCTCACGATCGACGTGAAGGCTGCCTGGTATTCGGCAAGGCGCCCCGGAATCGGCACTTGTGGGTAGCGCAGCCACAGGCTCGAACCGTCTTCGTCTTTGAGGCTGGCGGCGTCCGGAACCGGATAGGTCTCGTCCGGATTGGCCAATCCGCCGCTACCCGCCGTGGTCGCTTCGCCGCCGCCGGGGTTGCCGGCAGTGGCGTTGCCGCCCGTGCCGTTGCCGCCAGCGGCTGGGCCTCCGGCGCTGCCCGCGGTAGCCAGGTTGGACGCTCCGGCCCCGTTGGCATTGCCGGCGCCGTTGGCGTTCGCGCCTGCCTGCGCGCCGGATGTCGTTGAACGAGGCGTTCCGGATTCGGAACAGCTCAGTGAGAGCGCAAGGCTCGTAGCGCAGGCCAGCAGGTTGAAAATTCGCACGGCGATACTCCGCGGTTGAGTTTGCAGTGTAACCAACTAACTAGATCCGCCTTCATTTTCGAGCCATGCGCTGCTTTTCCAAATACCTGCGGCTTCGGTCCAAAAATGGACTTGGCTTTGCTAGGCCGGCGGCGACCAGAGCCCCGGAATGACCGAGGCGTTGGCGTTGAACTGCACGAAGCGCTCGCCGCTCAAGACGCTGAGCGGATCGGCCGTGCCGAGCAAGGCTTGCGCGCAGGTCAAGTAAAGATCGACCTGCGGGCGCACGGGAGAGAAGCTCTGGAATGTGCCGTGCTTGAGCCCGAGCTTGCCGCCCCCGAATAGCAGCGCCGGCTTGGGCGAGCGCACGCTCGACCCATCCGCCCGCTCGGTGATGAACGGTATGACCGTGTAGTCGAGCAGATTGCCGCCCTGCACGTCGGGTGTCGTCTTTAGCTTGGTCAGCCAATCTGCCATGCGCTGGTTGTACCAAGTGTGCACGTTGGCCATGAACTCGTAGGCGTCGAGATTGGCTCCGCTGAGCCCGACAGGACTTCTCTGAGAGCCTCCGCTGAGAATCACACTGGAGTGACTCATCGGCTGCTGCGCGCCCAAGCGCTCTGGGTCGCTCGGGAACATCCCCTTGAAAGCAACGTGGCTCGTGCCTGGCGCAAACTGAAACGTGGCGACGCGGATAATGTCGCACTGGAACGCGGCCGTGATGATGGCCAGATGAGCTTCGGCCACCGCTCGATGAACCTGCGTGTCGTCCACCGTCGGTTCCTGGTAGCTGGTGTTGCCCACTTTACCCTGCAGTGTGTCCGGCGGAACGCCAGGCAAGCTGCATTCACCAGCGGGGCTGCCCTCGGTCAGCTGCAGCTCGAGCTTGCGGATGGCCTCGGTATGAATTTCGATTTTGGCGGCTTCGGACGCTGGCGCGACTCGTTTGAGCTTGCCGAGCTCACCCAGCGCGTAGTCCAGCACGCTCTTCCTCAGCTGGAGGGCGCGCAGAGCTTCCTTTTGGTTCTCGGTGGTCGCGCCGCCGGGCATGAAATTCGAGAACAGCGCCGCATACTGCCGTGCGGGCGAGAGCTGCGGCATGAGCGGCGTGTACTCGGTGATCGTTCCATCCGCGGGCTGCGCCGATTGAATGACGCGCGTGTCGTAGCTGTACGACAGGCATTGCGTCGAGGTCTCGAACGAGTCCACGCGCGCATCGCAGATGGAGTTCACGTAGCCCAGACCGGGGCGCCGCAAGTCTGGCACGTTCTTGAGGAACACTTGGTCGAACGACGGGCCACCGGCGACGCCGTCGTCGCTCTCGCCGCCGTTCTTGCGCGTCCCGGCGCCGTCGCAGCAAGTCGTGGTAAACGGCGTGCCCGCTTCCGCCCCGCCGCCGCCAGGGCACCTCAAGTGCCCGTCCGAGAAGCCGTAGAAGGCGGTCATGTCGTTGCGCAACCCGGCCGTCTCGAAGGGTTGCAAGATAGGGGGGGCGACGTAGCCCGCGCCCGCGACCTCGGGGACGAACCGGTACTTCATCGTGCCGAGGGGCCAGTGTGCGAGCACGAAGCGAGCCGGCGACTTTACCCCCTGAGCCGCTGCCTCCAGGTTGCGGAGCATGACCTCCAAGCCGAAAGCGCCCCCCACGCTGGCCAAGAACGCCCGACGCGCAAACCGGTACGATCTCATGGCAGAACCCTCACCCCAGACAGGTGACAGGCCCCTCCGGTTTGAGATCAGAATTCGCGCGGGGCAGCGTCAGTTCTGAAACAGGCTGCCCTGGGTAGGCTCGGTCGCGACGGGGACCGCTGACACCGGCACCGGGGCAGGCTCGGCGCTGAGCGCCCGACGCCCCGAGACGATCACCTCTTCACGGCCGTCTTCCGTGACCTTGCGGATCAAGCGGTAGGTGGTGTTGCCGTCAGCGCGCGCCACTTCGGGCGCGGCGATCAAGAGCTGCAGATCCAGGCTCTCGCAAAGATCGAACAAACTCCCGAGGTTGTCCTGTGACAAGCGGTTGGCCTCGTCCAAGAACAAGAAGCGCAACGAGCCGGGGCCGCGCCGCGCGCGCAGCAGGTTGGCGTCGCGCTCCCATTCGGCCAGGACCACCATCATCAGCGCAGCACCCACGCCGATGGCCTCGCCGGTGGATAGGCGAGTCGGATTCGCCGGCTCCCAGCTGCCGTCCGCTTTGCGTTGCACCTCGACCACCAGCTCCAAGTACTCGCGGTAGTCGAGCACGCGACCACCGCCGCTGCGGCCACCGCCGTAGCGCCGCAGAATTTCGCTGAGCGCTTCTTCAGTAGGCAGGCTGCTTTGGAACAGCAGCTCTTGGGCGCTGCCTTCGGCCAGCGCGCGCAGCACTGGCTCCATTTGTGCGGCGCGGCGCAGCTCCACGCGAATGCCTGCAATGCTGCCGAACGACACGCCGTCCAGGTTCTGGTTCAAGCGTCGCACCTGGGCTTTGGCGCGCCGCAGCTGCACTTCGATGCCGCGCGCGATGTCTTCGGAGGCGCCGCGCAGGTCGGCTTCTTGGTGCCCGAGCCGTTGCTCCAGCACCGTCAAGTGACCGCGCAGCCGCTCCAGCGCCAGCAGCGGATCGTCGACCTGCGCGACCTGCGCCGGCACGCGCCGCGCCAGCCACTCGCGGACCCTCAGCCATAGCATCAAGAAAGCGTCGTCGTCGTCCAGCTCTTGCTCGGCGACCTCTTGCGCCAGCGCGTCTCCGCCGCGCGCCACCGATAGGCGATCTTGCAAGAGCTCGGCGCGGCTGCGCGCTTCGGCAGCGAGCTCGAGCGCTGTACGCGGCGCGTCGTGCTCGCTCGATTCTCCGGAGTGCAGGACGAGCGCGCGCTCGGCGTGGTCGCGCAAGGCTTGCCAACGCGCGGCGGCAGGTTCCGCGGCGGCCAGCGCGGCTGCGTGCTCACGCTCGATTCTTGCCAGCTCTTGGCCGAGCTGGCGTACTCGCTCGGCGCCGGCTCCGCGCCGCGCCAAGAGCTCGCGCTCTTCCAGCGTGAGGCGCTCGGAGGTCGCGCGCAGCTCCGCCAATTGCTCTGCGGCGCGCTCGGGCGTGAGATCGGCGGGTAGACCGGAGCTGGCCAGCTCGTGCGCCAAGCGGTCCGAGTGCGCCACGATCGCTCCCAGCTCGGCCTCGGCGCGTTGCAGCTCGGCCGTGGCCTCCTCCCACGCCGCTTCGGCGCTCAAGACCTGCTGCTCGGCTGCTTCCACGGCGGCGCGCGCGCGCTGATGCTGCTCTTCCAGCGCGGGCGCCACTTGCTCGCGGTTCTGCAGCGAGCGCTCGGCGTCCTCCCAAGCCAGCGCCGGTAGCTCTTGGCTCAGCTGCGTCAGCGCCTCGAGCAAGGTGAAGTGGCGGTCGCGTTCGCTGCCGAGCGCGCTCTGCTCGGTATCGAAGCGCGCCAGATCTTCGGCCGAAGGTGGCGGCACGCGCAGGCTTTCGAGCAGCGCGCTCAGCTGCTGGCGCGGGCCTTTCAAGCGAGACAGCTCGCTCTGGGCTTGGTCCAAGAGCCCCAGCTCGGCGCTCAGCTCTGCGGCCTTTTCGGCGTGATTCTCGGCTTCGAGCAGGAAGGCTTCGGACAGCAGGCTGCGCTGGCGGCCCGCGCGCGTGCGTGTGTCGTTGATGCGAGTGGCCAGCTCCACGATCGACTGATCGAGGGCTTGCTCATCGCGTTGCAGCTGCTGCTCCTCGGTTTGCAGCTGGCTCTGATGCTGCGCTGGGTCGCCTTGCTCGAGCAGCTCGGCGTCGGGCAGCAGCTGATCGATTTCGCCCAGCGCGGTCGTCACGCCGCGCAGGCGAGCCTGGCGCTTCTCCAGCTCTTCGCCCAGCGTGACGGCCTCGCGCCGCAGCTCTTCGATGCGAGCTTCGCGGGCTTTGCGGCCCAGCGTGGGGCGCTCGGGGCGCCGGGTGACGCGCAGGGCCGGTCCTTCGGTCACGTACAGGTCGCCAGCGTTTTCGTTGGCCTGCTGGTTCAGCAGCTCCAGATCGGTGCCGGCCGCGACCAACCGCAGCTCCGCCAGCTCGCGCGGTTTGCCGCGGAGTCGCTCGGTGGCTTCGGCCACGTCGTCGACCACGATGGCTTGGGTGAGCGGACCCAGCAGCGCTTCCAGCCGCGCTGCCGCTTTGACGTCCAGCTCTTCGAAGCGATTGCCCAAGAGCTCGCCGTCCAGCTCGTCGCGCAGCTTGAGCAGTTCGGCGGAAAATTGCCCACCCGAGCCCTCCAGGTGATTGGCGTCGTGCAGCAGCTGCTCGCGCGTTTGCGTGGTCTGAAGGAGCGCGCTCTTCAGTTCTTGGCGCTCGCTGCTCAAGCTGTCACGCAGGCTGATCACGGCTTCGCGCGTGGGCGCGAACGGCCCGGCGCTGGCGGTGATGCGCTCCACCCGCTGCAAGAGTCGACGGTGCTTGCCCAGGTCGGCTTGGGCCTTGCTCAGCTTTTCGCGAACCAACGCGCGCGCGGCGTTCACGCGGCGACGCTCTTCCGTCAGCGTCAACTTCTGCTCTTCGAGCGCCACCAGCTCGCGATCGGCCGCGTTCAGGCTGGTCTCGAGCTGCGCGAGCGCGCCAGGTCCGGGAGTCAAGCCCAGCGCGACGGCGGCCTTGTGCGCTGCCTGCTGCCGATCGGCCAGGCGCCGATGCTCGCCGAGCCGCTCGGTCAAAGCCGCCTTGTCGGAGAGCGCCTGTTCGCGTCGGTCCAGCTGTCGGAGCACCTCGCACGCCGTTTCATAGGCGTTCTCTGGCGCAACCGTGCGCCCGAGCGCTTCCAGCAGCTCGAGCGCCGTTTGCCATTCTTGCTGCCGCTGAGCCGCCAGCGTGATGCTCCGCTCTCGACCGAGGCGCTGCGCGTCGATTTCCGCCAGGCGGCTGCGAACCTGCTCCAGCCGCGTCGGTAGCTCGTCGGCGCTCGGAGCGGGGGCGCCGCTCAAGGCGGTGATCTCGGTGAGCAGCCGTTGTGCTTTGCGGTAGGCGCTGGAACGGCGGTGCAGCTCGTCCAAGCCCGCCTGAAGGTCGGCCAAGCCGAGCGCCGCACGTTCTTGGTTTTGCTGGGCGACCTCGCGCGCCTTCTTTTGAGCCTCGCGCTCGCCAGCGGCGTTTTGCTTGCGGGCACGAGCCTGCTCCACCTGCGCGGTCGCGGCTGCGCGCTCCTGCTCGACGTCGCGCTGGATGGCGCGCAACGCTTCGTGACTTTCGCTGATGCGCGTCTGCTCGCGCAGCAGCTCCAGCGCCGCGCGCTGCTGGTTCAGCTGACAGGTCAGCTCGAGCTCGCGCGCTTCGAGCGTCTCGCTGGCGCGCTGCGCTTCGTTCAGTGCCTGCCGGGCCTGGCCAGCGGCCTCGGCGAGCCGCAGCGCCGCCTCGCGCTCTTCGTGCGCGCGCTCGCGTGTCGCCTGCAGCGCGGCCGCGAACATGCCCTGACCGGCGTCGTAAACGCCTGAAATCTCCTGTTCCAGCAGCTGAGCTTCGCTGACCTCGATGCGGGTGCGGCGGCACGCATTCAGGTTCTCGCGCATGCGCCCGAGCGTGTCGCCGATGCTGCCCTGCTCACGCAGCAAGAACGATCGCAGCTCGGTGGTGATGGCGCGCGAAATGCCGCCGGTCATGCTGGTGCGCAGCATGTCGCCCAGACGGCTGCGATCTTCGTCGCTCGAAAGCCGCAGCGCGCCGATGCCCAGCTCGAACAGCGCAGCAAAGTAGTCCTTGGCCGAGCTGAAGACTTGGAGAGTCGCGCGCGCGGCGGCGATGTTGGCGCGCAGCTCGGACAGCTCCGGCACGGCTTCTTCTTCAGCCGTCGTGAGCAGCAGCAGATCTTGCAGACGTATCGTCGGCTCCAGATCACTGATCAGAAACGGAGTCAGCTCCAGTGTCGGCTCTGCCTTGCGTGTCAGCAGCACGCCAGCGATCACGCGCCCGCCTTCGCCTAGGTCGAGCTCCAGGGCCGCGTACGAGGGCCGCGTCGGTTCGCCCAAACGACCCCAAATGCCGCGATCTCCGCCGATCGCGGCGCTCTCACCCAGGTTGGTGAAGCGCAGCCGGGACATGTCGGGCAAGAGCACGATGTACGCCGCGATCATGACCGTGGTCTTGCCGGCGCCGTTCGCGCCTTCCAGCGCGGTCACGCGCTTGTCGAGCTGGTAGCGCTCGTAGAAGACGCCCTTCCAGTTGACGAGCGCGAGCGCCGTGGCCCGCGCGCGGCTCATGACGGTTCCTCTTCGTCGGGATCGGGAGTGAAGCCGGTCGGAGTTTCGGGATTGGTCGCGGCTGCAGGGGCGGTTTCGGTTTCGTCAGCTGCAGTTTCGGTTTCAGTGTCAGCTGCAGTTTCGGTTTCAGT